>NZ_VMSB01000001.1:2723911-3047822 GCF_009858245.1 Ornithinibacter aureus | reverse complement strand
ACCCGTACACGACGATGTGGACGGGCGTCCACGAAGGCGACGGACCCCAGGAGGTGCACGTCGTCCTCCTGGACAACGGCCGCAGCCACGTGCTCGCCGACCGCGTCGGCCGCCAAGCGCTGCGGTGCATCCGCTGCTCCGCGTGCCTGAACGTCTGCCCCGTCTACGAGCGCACCGGCGGGCACGCCTACGGCTCGGTGTACCCGGGCCCGATCGGCGCCGTGCTCAACCCGCAGCTGAGGGGGACAGCCAGCACGATCGACAAGTCACTGCCCTACGCCTCCAGCCTGTGCGGTGCGTGCTTCGACGCGTGCCCCGTACGGATCAACATCCCCGAGCTGCTCGTCGAGCTGCGCGGGCAGGTCGTGGAGCAGGAAGGGCGCACCGCCGAGTCCGCTGCGATGCGCGCCGCGGCCTGGGTGCTGTCGGACCCCAAACGACTGGCCGGGGCGCAGAAGGCGGCGGCGACCGCAGGCCGTGTCGTCGGCACGCGCACGGTCCGTTCCGTGCCCGGGCTCGGCGCCTGGACCAATGCCAGGGACCTGCCCACACTACCCACGGAGTCCTTCCGACAGTGGTGGGCCCGCGAACGAGGAGAGGACGACCGATGAGCGCGCGCGACGAGATCCTGGCCCGGGTCAGGGGGGCGACCTCCGACATCGACACCACCCCCGACGACCGGGGCCCCGTGGTCGTCGTCGACGAGACCTCCCCGGGCGAGGCCGAGACCCTCGAGCTGTTCGCCGAGAACGTCGCCGACTACCGCGCGCAGGTCGTGCGGGTCGGCCCGTCAGGGGTCGCTGCCGCCGTCGCCGGGGCGCTGAGCGACCACGGATGCCGTACCGTCGTCGTCCCGAGCGGCCTGGACCCCTCGTGGCGGGCGGCCGCCGAGGGGGTCGCCCGGGTGCTGTCCGACGACGAGGCGACCACGCACCTCGCCCGCGACGACGTCGATGCCGTCGTCACGGCATCCGCGGTCGGCGTCGCCACGACCGGCACGATCGTCCTGGACCACCGGCCCGACCAGGGGCGGCGCGAGCTGACGCTCGTGCCGGACACCCACGTGTGCGTCATCCGGGCCGACCAGGTCGTGCACGACGTTCCCGAGTCGGTGGCCAGGCTGCGGCCCGGACCCGAGGGCGCCCGACCACTGACGTGGATCAGCGGACCCAGCGCGACGAGCGACATCGAACTCGAACGCGTCGAGGGCGTCCACGGCCCGCGAACGCTCGTCGTCGTCCTCGTGGAGTCCGCGAACGGATGAGGTCGTGAGCGCGCCGCCGGCGACACCGATCTTCCCTATCGCCGGGGGCACCGGGATCTCGGCCGAGACCCTTGGCACCCTCATCGTCAACCAGTTCACCACGGTGGAGTTCGTGAGGCGCAAGGTCCCGTTCATCACGAGCATCGAGCAAGCGCAGGGCATCGTGGCTGCATCCACCACCAGTCACTCCTCGTCGCCAACGCAGCAGTGTTCGACCTGTGAACCACCGCCCTGGCGCTCTCCCCCGCTACGGTGTCCACCCGCCCCGTGATATCAGTGCTCGTCGTCCTCGTCGTCGAACTGGTCGTCGCCGTCCACGCCCTTCTCGTGCGCACCGTGTTGGCACCTCGAGCGCGCCAAGGTCCGGGACAGCAACGGGTTGGACCGTCCCGACGACGAGGTCGAGGCCCTGCTCCGCCCACGCGAGCTGCCGCACGAGCCAGTCCTCGGGGACGACGCTGTCCGCGTCGATGGCGACGGCGTCAGTGCGGTTCGACCGTGCGCGCCGTGGTCAGGTCGACGGCACCGAGGGTTGCCAAGGCGACGAGCACGCGCCACGTGTCCGACCCCCACGAGGTCGCCACGCCCTCGGTCTCCCTCGCCAGGCGAAGCGACGCCGCAACGTCACCGCGCGCGGCGCGTGCGGTGAGCAGCCAGGTCAGGGTCGCCCCAGACCCCCACCGACCACGGGTTCGGTCCGTTCGGCTCGGTCACGTCATTCGCTCCTCGGGTCATGGATTGGTGGTGAGCCATCGGATCTGCGCTCTCGGCGGCGCACACCTCGGCGGCCGAGGGCCCTTGACCTGCCGGGCCGGTCGGCGGGCACACGGGGTCCTGCAGCCCGGTGGGGACGAGGTAACTACTCCGCCCTACCCCGACCCCCGGTCATCATGTGCGCCCCCGCCGGCACGATCAGGAAGGGTTGTCCCGGCACTGGCGGTCCTCGTCGACGGTCGCTCGTGCGCGGACCATCATGTCCGTCCGTCCTCTCCGGGGTCCTGACACAGCCACGGTACCCGTCGAGCGGCCACTCATCGGTCCCGGGATCGAACCGGTCTTCGGTGTCAGTCAGCGCGGAACGGCCGTTTGGACGCCTCGGCTCCCCCAGTTGCGACCCCCGGTATGGGTAGGGGGTCAGTGGACACCAGACGCCTTCCGCGTGCGGTCAACCCTCCTGGCGCCGTTGCCGCGCCCGCCGGGCGGCGCGGTGGGCCGCGACAGGACGCAGAAGCCAGACCAGCAGCGCCGCGGAGGCACCCGAGGCCATGACGCGGAGCCCCACCATGTCCAGCGCCAGACTCGCCCAGGCCATCGCCACGATGAGCGCGATCGAGGAGATGAGGATGATGGCCAACGGCAGGCCGGTGTACGCCGGAGGCTGCTCGCGCCGCTCACGTTCGAGACGGGTGAGGCACTCGACGTCGTACGGCGGCAGCGACCGGGCGGCCAGCAGCCCCTCCAGCCAGGCCACCTGCTCCCCGATGGGGGGTCGAGCCACGCCCAGCACCTCCCCGGTGGCACACGCGTCCCAGATGCCGGCGTCCACGAAGACGGGCACACCCGGGGCCCCGAGCGTCGCACCCCACGACAGGCGGTGCGACCAGAGGCGCACCTCGCCGATGTGTGTGCGGGCGCCATACAGGCGATCGCCCCAACCGGGCGAGGTCATTTCCACCGGATACCAGGTGTACCCGCGCTCGACCACCGTGCGGGCCAGGCGCCGCACCGGCTCGGGGGCACGGGACATGCCGTCGGGCACGCCCGTGGTCACCGTCGTCACCTCGAGGTCCGTCGCGCCAGTCGGTCGCTGCCGAAGGCCTTCATCATCCGCTGAGACCAGGCCGCCGGCAGGTCCTTGGTCACCTCGTTCGTCGCCGACCCCACGCCGACGGGCGACCCAGCAGGCCATGTCGCCGATCGGGCCCAGCCCGAGGACGACGAGGGTGTCATCGAAGGCGGGTGCGGCGTACGCCACCGCCTGCCACGCCGTGGGCAGCCCGTGGGACAGGGAGACGAACCGCTCGTCGGGCTGGTAGTCGGGGAGCTTGATGTGGGTGCCGTCGGCCTGGTGGACCGGGAGGTGCTCCGCCTGCCCGCCCGGGACCCGTCCGGACAGCTCGGTGTACCCGAAGAGCGCGGCGCCCGTTCCTTGCTCGGTGATCCGCGTCTTCTCACACTGCGACTGTAAGCCACGCTGGCACATCCGTCACCGACCGCACAGATGTTGAAGGGGATGACGACCCGGGTCCCCCGCACGGCTCTTCCAGGCGTGGCACCTGCCCGCCGACCGGTTGAGCTGATACCCATCGGAGACTCAGCAGCATGCCCGGCATCCAGAGCACCATCACGACGACCACCGACCCTGCCGCGGTGTGGGAGTTCCTCTGTGACTTTCGCAGCAGAGGGAAGATAGCCGCTGCCTCGACGCCCTCCCACGTACGCAGGAGCGACATGGGACCGAGTCGGGACCCTGGCGAGCCGTCGCACGCTCCGGTTCACAACCCTCCGGCTGATCCCGGCAGCCTCCGGCGGCTGATCAGCTCCGTGGGTCGCCGGACGCGGCCCACGGAGCCCCGGCTCACGCCGTGAGGTCGCGCTCCCACTGCCGGGGTCCGCCAAGCCGGGTGACGAAGGCCTTGGCCTCGGCGGCGGTCCCCACGGGCAGGCACGCGTCGTCGAGCGAGCCCGTGAGTCCGCAGGCTGCAACGAGAGCGTCGGTGTCGCCGCCCAGGCCGATCACCTTGAAGTGGGTAAAGGCGTCGGTGAGGAAGTCGCGGGCCGCGGGGTCGTCGGCCAGGGCCGAACCTCCGGCGGCGCCCGTCACCACGGCCACCGCGTCGTAGAGCACCGACGGCCCACCGGCCACCGCCTGCTTGGCCTGCAGGATCGAGTGGTCCGACAGCCAGGCCCCGCCCACCGTGAGCGCCACGACCTCCACGACGCCACCGGCCGACTTCACCCCGGCGACGAGCCGCTCGACGACGGCCGCCTTGGCGCCGTCCCCGACGAGCAGACCGAGCTTGCGGCCCTCGAAGGTCGCTCTCGCGTTGGCGAGGATGCTCAGGGCGGGAGAGGGTGCGAGCTCCACGACCGGCGCAAAGGGCGTCGCCGCCTCCGGGAGCTCCATCCCCAGGCCGTCGGCGACCCTCCGGGCGAGCTCGTCGTCAACCACCCGAAGGTTCGCGACCATCCGCGCCCGGATGGCCGGCGTCTCGACCTTGCCGAGCTCGAAGGTGTACGCGAGCACGATGTGGTCCTGCTCGGCCGGGGTCTGGCTCAACCAGAACTGGCGAGCCTGACTGAAGTGGTCGGCGAACGACGCCGAACGAACCCGGCGGGTCTCGCCCGTCACCTCCGCAGGGAAGGGCACGTGGCCGTCGTCCCCGACCTCACCCCCAGCAGCAGCCCGATCTCGCTCTGGGTCAGCTCGTCGTCGAAGCGCAGGTGGAGGAGTCGGCGGTCACGGTCGCTGAGCCCCGCCACGGCGCGGGCCAGTGCATCGTGGGTGTCGGCCTCTGCCGGCGCGTCGGAGGGGTCGCGGACGCGGTCGCCCACCGTGCCTCCACCCGGCAGCTCGAGGTCGAGCGAGGTCGAGCGATAGGCGGCGGACGAGGCCCGTGACTCGTGCACCTCGTCGGCCGTCGACCCCAGCGCGTCGGCGACCTCGGTCGTCGTGGGCTCGCGCTGCAGCCGGTGCCGCAGGTCCTCCTCCACCCCGTTGCGAGCCAGCCGCAGCTCCTGGAGGCGACGCGGCGGACGAACGGCCCAGGTGTGGTCGCGGAAGTACCGCTTCAGCTCGCCCGAGATCCAGGGGACCGCGTAGGCCGCGAACCCCGAACCGACCGAGGGGTCGTAGCGCTGGGCGGCGGACACGAGGGCGGTGCGTGCCACCTGCTCGAGGTCCTCGACGTCCACCCCGCGGCCGCGGTACCGGTGGGCGAGCGCATCGGCGGTGGCGAGGGTGCACAGGACGAGCTCGTCGCGCAGCCGACGGCGTTCGGCGTCCGACGTCGCGGCGGCGAGGTGCAGGCTGAGCACGCGCGCGGCGTCCTCGGTGGTGCAGGGGTCGGTGGACGTCTGGGCAGGGGCCATGGCACTTCCTTCGAGGGGAGGACGGCGCCACTGTCGGACCACGTCAGGCTTCGACCGTACGATGCGTCCGCGCTCGTCGGTGGCTCGCACGCCCACCAGTTCGGCGAGGTTCGACACCGGCCCGGGCCGGCCCGGCTGCCGTGGGGGCCCCGGGCGAACGGGTGGAGCTCTGTCGACCTGCGGAACCGCTGCGGGTCGCAGCGTGGCGCACGACGCTCGCGACGCCGGTGACGGCACGCGCGACACCCGCCCCGGCCAAGAGACGCTGACCCGCACCTGGGACGCGCTCCTGCAGGAGAGCACTGCCTACGTCTCGTCGAGCCGGTTGCGGGCATTGGTGAAGTCGTTGTCGATCTGCACGATGTTGGCCTCCTGGAGGGCTGCGAGATCCCGCAGGGTGATCGAGCTGACGCGTGCCGCGCCCCCGACGAGGCGGAACCAGTATCCGATGGGCTGGTCCCAGACCGGTTCGGGCACGGCGGTGGACGCGAGCTGCCCGTCCCAGATCTGGTCGGCGACGACCCACAGCAGCGACTGGATGTAGTTCGTCGGCGTCGTCAGCGGATAGCGCCGGAACTCATCGCGCAGTGCGTCGTGGAACCCCTGCTGACCCATCAGCCCGGCCCCTCGGTTGCCCGTCTCGTCTCGATAGGCCGCCCCTGAGTGCAGCCCCGCACCAGCGGCGTACAGGGGTGGGCGGCCGGGTGCGTACACGGGTGGGTTCTGTACCCGGTAGTAGACCCGGCGGGTGTCGGTGCGCAGGTGGTGGAACAGGTTGATCCACTGCAGGCCCTCGCGCACCCCGCTCGGGGCCATGCCCCGCGCGGCGATGGCCCGCTCGACCACCTCGGGGATCATGCTCGTCGGGATCCACTCGTGGGTCCCCGCGCTCAGCGCACGGAAGCCGTCCTTGAGGTGGTTGCGGCTCGGGCGGTGGCCCCACGCCCAGCGCAGCCGCGGCCAGCGGTACCCGCCGTAATCGCCCGAACCGGACATGCCCCGCAGGAAGGGCAGCAGCCCGCCCGCAGTCGCGGTGACGAGCGGCGGGTCCGCATCGCCGGCCTGGTGGGGCAACCCGCTGAGCCGACCGAAGCCGACCGCGGTGGGTGACCAGGACACCGTCGTGATGGCCTGCCGGACCTGCGTGTCGATGGGGTCGAGGTCACTCGGAACCGCGGCCCTCAGGGCCGCCACGAACGCCTCGCCGTAGGCCCCGGTGACCCGCTGACCCACCCCGTGGGACGTCCCGCGCCGCACGAGGGCCCAGTCGGCGAACGCACCGGTCGCCGCCGATGTCGGGGGTCGGTTGCCGTCGCGGAAGTACGGCACGAGAGCCAGGTGCACGTCGGGCTGGTTCGCCACGGATGCCGCGGCGGCCGAGGCAGCGGACGCCACGGCATCCCCCGTCCAGACGGGAGCGGGCACGTCCGCGCCCAGCGGCAGGTAGGTGCTGCGCGCGAGGTCGTCGTCGAACGAGGCCCGCGCCGAGGTGACGCGCGCCGCCACGTGCCCGGGAAGCGCACCCCGCACGGCCTCGACGATCGCGGCCTGGTCCTGCTGCCCGAAGAGGGTGAAGAGGCGGTCCAGCATTCCGGCGATGGCCCGCTCCCGGTTCTCCAGGTCGTTGTCCGACGGGGGCTCGATGTCGTCGTCCTCGCTGCGGGCGGCCTCGAGGAAAAGCCGGGCGAGCCGGTCGCCGTCGGCGTTGGCCTCGTTCGCCACCGACTCGAGGTTGCCGAGGGTGGTCGTGGCCTCGGCGCGCGCTGCCTCGTCGGCCGGTTGCCCGGAGCTCAGCATCCCCCGCCACTCGGCGATCTTGACCTCGATGGGCGCCGGGGTCGACGCGAGCATGAGCGTCGCCTCGTCCCCGCTCACCTGGAAGAACACCCGGTGGCTCTCACCACCGGCGGAGAAGCGCACCGTGGTGCCGAGCTCGTCGTCCTCGTTGCCCTCGCCCCCGTCCTCGGGGTTCTCCGACCCGAGGCCGAGCCGCGCCAGCAGGGCCCGCGCCCGGGTGACGAGGAAGACGACGATCCGCTCGACGATGCCGAGCACGTAGGTCTGCATCCGCACGATGACCGCGGCCACCTCGTCGGGCAGAGCACCCAGGCTCAGCAGCCCCGCGATGAAGTCGATCGCGACGACCATCATCGACGCCAGCGCCCGCTCGACCACCCCGGCGAGGCCGCTGATGTTGCCGGAGATGACGTTGGCGATCCCGACCACGACGGCCTGCACGAAGGCGAAGATGCGGGCCGCGTTGCGGAAGATCCACGAACACACGACGTAGATCAGCCGCACCGCCTGGGCCACCGCACCGGCCGGGTTGAGCAGACTGAAGATGTACTGCGCGGCCTGCACGACGAGGGTCTCGACGAGGTACTCGATCGCCGCGTCGAGGATCATCCCGACGATGTTCTCCGGGGCCAGCTGCTCCTTGACGAGGTCGACCAACCCTTCAGGCCCCCGGGCGACGAGCACCGAGATCAGTTCCCACGCGGCCTCGATCACGTCGACCGCGGTCGGGCCCAGGTGCCGCACGAGGATCTCGCGCACGTTGGGCCAGGTGATCCCCATGAGCTGGAGGGCGAAGCTGAACAGCGCGGGGGCGTCGAAGCTCGTCGGCATCGGGATCGGCGTCTTCAGCCCCGAGAAGAGCCACCGCCAGAACGCCCCCAGCAGGTGCGTGCCGAAGTTGTCGAAGAACTGTGAGAACCCCTGCTTGACCCCGGCGACGAGGTTGTTGAGGAACCCCTCGGGGTTGGCGGCGATGTCGGCGACGACCGACTCGATCTGGGCGATGAGCGCCCAGAAGGCCGCCGGGGGGATGTTGACCAGGCGCAGCAGCCCGTTGATGATCGCCCGCGCCGGGTCCTCGATGAACTCCTCGATGGCTCGCACCACCGCCCCGATGAGCCCGCCGGCCTCGAGCCGGCGCGCCTCCACCGCCGCGTGCGCCTCGTTGACCGCCGTCACCGCCGCCCGCGACACCTCGCGCACGAAGCTCGTCTGTGCCGCGGTCGCCTGCTGCGACAACCCGTCGAGCAGACCCTCGAACCGGGCCCTCTCGGCCGCCGCGAACTCGGGGAACTCCGCCTCCATCTGGTCGAACAGCGCCCCGATGTCGGTGCGGGCGCGCACGATGATCGCCTGCGCCGCCGCGATCACCCCGTTGACCTCGCTGGAGATGTCGAGCAGCAGCTCGCCGATGTCGTTGCCGAACTGGTTCTCGGCCCGGTTGTACTCGTCGGTGACCCACGACGGCAGGCCCGCGATGTAGTCGCCGACCGCGACGATCGTCCCGACCACCCCGCTGTGCCGCTCCTCGATCCAGCGCTGCACCCGGTCCAGGCAGTCGTGGAACTCACGCGAGTGCCGCGCCAGCCCGGCCTCCCACCGCCCCATCGCGGTGCGCCCGAGCGGGGTGAGCAGCCCGGTCACCTGGCGTTGGGCCGCGTCGTAGATGGCCTGCGCCCGCTGCGAGACGTTCTCGCGGGTCACCTCCTCCTGCCCGGTCATCCCCTCCTGGCGTTCGGCGACGCCCCCGATGGTGCCGGTGCGGGCCGCGCGCAGCGCCGCGACCGCCTCCTGCTGCAGCCGCGCCATGTCGGCCTGTGCGCTGTCGATGGCGACCTGCTCCTCGGCCGCGATCTCCGCAGGAGTGCGCTGGGCGAGCTCCCCCAGCTCACCGCGGGCCGCGCGGGCGTCGCCGAACGGACCGTCCGGGATCTCAGCGGTCACCCGGGTCTCCATCCCCGCGTCGGCGATCCGCTGGTCGGTCGCCGCGACGTCGGCATCCAGCGACGTGTTCTGCGGCGGCAGGGGGTCCGGCGCCGCGCTCGCGGCGTCGACCCCCATCCCGGCGCTCGCCGCTGGCGGGGTCGCCACGGGGGTCGGCGACAGCGCCGGACTCCCCGCGGGCGGAGTCGACATCGCGTCGTACTCCCCGCTCGCCTCGCTGACCTGCGCATCGACCGTGCCCGAGACGATTTCTCCCGCGGACTGCGCCTCCTGGGTCGGGTCGGTCGCCAGGAGCTGGTCCTCGTCCTCGGGCCGGTTGTTCCTGATCGCGTCGCGGATCCGCTGGACGAGCTCGACGATCTCCGGGCTGGGCGCGGGTCGCTCCCCCAGCTCGGCCGCCAGCTCCTCACGCGCCCGGGCGGCGGTCTCGGCGACCGGCTCGGTCACCGCCCCACGCGCGTCGGCGGTGTTCTGATCGGCACTCGGCAGCTCCCGCGCCGCCCGCGCCGCCCCACCGGCACCGCCCGCGACCGCACCCGCACGAGCGGCCGCCGCGGGGCCGGGTGCCGTGGGTGCCTCCGGCATGAGCACCGGGGCAATGGGCGCTGCCCCACCACCCTCGGCGCCGGCGCCCGGCTCGGCGGCCACCGCCTCGGGGGCGACCGCCTCGCCCGCGGACTCACCCACCCCCTCGCCCGCAGCACCATCCTGCGTTCCCGGCACCCCGACGTCGGATGCCGTCGGCGCACCTCCCGCTGCCGCCTCACCGGCGCTCGCCGCGCCCCCACCAGCCCCGGCACCGCCGGCATCCGCGGCCGCCCCCGGCACGGGTGGGTCGACCACCGGCACCGCCGCACCCACACCACCGGCCGGCGGGATCTCCCTGTCGAGCAGAGCCGCCTCGCCGGTCCCGACGAGCGACGACAGGTCGACCCCGAGCAGGCCGCGGTAGAG
Organism: Ornithinibacter aureus; assembly: GCF_009858245.1. Taxonomy (NCBI): domain Bacteria; kingdom Bacillati; phylum Actinomycetota; class Actinomycetes; order Micrococcales; family Intrasporangiaceae; genus Ornithinibacter; species Ornithinibacter aureus. The sequence continues at coordinate 3,037,771 of NZ_VMSB01000001.1, read as the reverse complement.
CTCGGCGATGCGCGGGCTGATCGGCTCACCGAGGGGGACGGCGTCACCCGGAAGCTCCAGCGCCACGCCACCCTCGATCGTCGTCGCGGCGATACCCGCGGATGCCGTGAGCGTCACCTCCGGTGGCAGCGCCGCCAGGTCCACCCGCAGCACCGTGCCGCGGATCTCGGCCGTGGGCAGCGCGAGCTCCGCCGAGGGCTCCCACCCGTGCACCACCCACGTCGCGGACCCGAGCGGCAGCCCCAGCACCTGGAGGTCGGCGCGCAGCTCGACCCGCCCGTCGAGCACCCCGTCCGGGCCGAACCCGGCGCTGCCCGTGACGTCGAGGAAGGCCCGCCGCCCCGAGAGCACCACCGAGCCACCGCCCGGACCCCACCGGGCCGCGACCGCCTCCAGCCCCCCGGCGAGTTGGCCGCCGAGCATCACCACGGGATCGTCGGAGACGGGTTCCGGCACGCGGTCGAGCACCGGCGCCCGCTCGGCAGTCACCCCGAGCGGGCCGAGCACGGCCGCCGAGCGCTCGGCGGCCTCGGGCCCGGACGCCGCGGCCCGCCCCGCAGCCACCGGCGCGCGGCTCGCGACGGCCGTCACGGTGGGGCCGCTCGACCCGCCTTCTCGTACTGCCGACGGATCGCCGTCACGAGAAGGTCCTGGGTGACGACCCCGTCGCCGGCCGCGGCGAGGTACGCGGCATCCACGGCGGCGTCGCGCACCTCGGCCCCGGTGATCGCGAAGCGCTCCGCGAGCGCCACGACGTCGAGGTCGTCGGCGACGGGCAGGTCGGGAGGCAGCGCCCGCCGCCAGAGCTGCTCACGCTCGGGGGCTCCGGGGGCAGGGAACTCGACCATCACGTGGATGCGGCGCTGGAACGCGGGGTCGATGTTGCCGAGCAGGTTGGTCGTGAGGATGACGACCCCCTGGTGGGTCTCGATCCGCGAGAGCAGGTAGGAGACCTCCTGGTTCGCGTACCGGTCGTGCGCGTCGGAGACCTCGGTGCGCTGGCCGAAGATCGCGTCGGCCTCGTCGAACACGAGGATGCAGCGCTCACGCTCGGCCCGTTCGAAGACGGCGGCCAGGGCCTTCTCGGTCTCGCCGATGTACTTCGACACCAGGGCCGACAGGTCGATGACGTAGGCGGTCAGGCCCGCCGAGGCCGCGATCGCCGCGGCCGTCATCGACTTGCCCGTGCCCGGCGGCCCGTGCAGCAGGGCGAGCAACCCGCCGACGTTGTCGTGGTGCCGCCCGAAACCCCAGGTGTGCACGACGCGTTCGCGGTGGGCGATGCGTCGCTCGATGTCGGCGACCTTGGCGCGGGCCCGTGCCGGCAGGACGACATCGGCGAGGGTGTGCACCGTCGTGAGCGGGCGGGCCGGGAACCCCGAGGACACCCGTGGCGGTGGTGGCGGCTGCCCGAGCAGCCAGGCGAGCAGTGGCGGGTCGGGCGCCAGCGTGCCGCTGAGGTCGTCGGGTGGGTCGAGGGTGAGCAGGCCGGTGGCGCGCAGGGTGCCGGCCTCGCTGAGCAGGGCGGTCACGTCGAGCCGGCCCGCCAGGGTGCGGGCCGCGAGGGTGCGGGCGACCTCGCCGGTGAGGCCGGTGACCCCGGGCCGGTCGGTGAGCGTGGCGTACGCGGCCGCGAAGCGCTCGTCGACGAACGGGGCCACCGCCGCGACCAGCACGAGGGCCTCGGCCGGCCCGAGCCCGGCCATGGCGATCGTCGCGGCGAGCGGGCCACCGCCGTCGTACCGCTCGAGCGGGGGGATGCCCTCGTCCGCAGCCGCTGCCCCCTCCAGCCCGCCGCTGCCCTCGACCAGCGAGGGCGCCAGCGGGCGCCCGGCCGGGCCACCCCTGCGCTCCTCGGCCCGGACCCGGATGACGGCATCGAGCATCTCCAGCGCTGCACCGAGTTCGGCCACCGGGGTGGCGACCGTCGGGCGGGTGCTCACCGCTGCCACCGCACGCTGATCGGGCGCGACCACGGCAGCGCCAGCAGCCCGAGGGGGTAGGGCAGCGCGCCCAGCACGACGTCGAGCGGTCGCGCCGCCGCGCTCAGCCGCACGTGGTCGGAGCGCTCGTCGAGCAGCCCGGCGCGCATCACCCACTCAGCTCGCACGAAGTCGGCCGTCGACCCCGCGAACCCGGGCAGCAGCGCGGCGAAGTTCCGCAGCACCTCCTGCGCCGACTGCTCGACCTCGTCGCGGCGTCGCAGGTTCACCGCGCCCGAGACCGGCAGGGGGAGCCCGGCCTCCCCTGGGCTCCCGGCGAGGAGGCGCACGAGCGGGTCGTCGCGCGGCGGGTCCTGCGCGCTGACGAGCAGCGCCAGCGCCGCGGCGCGCACCGGGGCAGCAGGCAGGCCCGGGTGCAGCGCCACGGCGGACCGGCAGTGATCGGCCAGCCACGGATAGAGCAGCACCAGCCCCGCGGCGGTCGTCAGGTGCGCGGTGTCGATCACCGCCGACCCGCTCTCGTCGACGAGGTCGCCCACGGCCGACACCAGCGCGAGGTCGGCCGCCGCACGTGCCCTCTCCCCCGGTGCCCCGAGCGAGCCCGGCGACGTCGGGGGGTCCCCGACGGGATCGGATGCCGGGTGCCCGGGTCGCGCTGCACCCTCACCGGCCGCTTCGGTCGCGTCCACCTCCGCCGGGGTGACGGCGCCCTCCGCGCCGCGCAGACCGTCCCGGTCCGGCTCGTCCTCGGGGGCGCGAGCCACCACCGGCGCCCGACCCTCCCTCACGACACGAGCCAAGGCGCCGACGACCTCGCCCCAGCGGCCGGCGAGAAGCACACGGCACTCGTCGACGAGGAGCGGGTCGGCGACCCTCCACGCCTGCCGGGGCACGGCATCCGGTCGGGCACCACCCGCCACCCACACCAGCGCCGCGCGAACGGCATCCGCCGCGGTCGGCGAGCTCCGGGCGGTGACCTGGTCGGGCTCCGCCGTCGAGACCCGACCCCGCGCGCCCTCGGCGAGCGTGTCGTGCACCGCGGCCCGGATCGCCTCGGCCCACAACGCCGCGAGGGTGCTGTCGTCGAGACCGGCGTCCACCGGGAAGGGCACCGAGACCACGTCCACCCGGCCGTCGGGGTAGCCGTCGAGCGCCGCGTCGAGTGCTGCGGGCAGCGTCGTCGCCGCGACCCGGGCCAGCCGGCTCGCGTGCGGTCCACGCAGCCGCAGCGTCCCGATCACGACGTCGCTCACCGGATGAGCCCCTCCAGCGCGGCGACCTGCTCGTCGAGCCGGGCCCCCAGGGCCGCGTCGGTGCCGGCCGACTTCACCATCGTGCGCATCGTGTCGAGCACCTGGAGGGTGGCCGGGCCGAGCGCGTCGACGTCGCCGGCCGTGACGCCGCGGTCGAGCTCGCCCCGGGCCTTCTCGGCCACCGCGATCGACCTGGTGAGGGCGCGGTTGTCGGGCTGGTCGACCGAGCGCATGGCCTCGATCGCTGCCTTCGAGAACTGCATCAGCCCGCTCGCCAGCTCGGGTCGCACCCCGGTGGCCGTGGCGAGCCCCTTGACCGGGGTGATCCGCCCCTCGAGGGTGGAGATGCGTTCGCCGTAGACCACCGTTCGAGCCAGCTGCTGCTCGAGCATCCCGATGCGCACCCCGTAGCCGCTCTGGTCGAAGGCACCGTCGCGCAGCGTGCTGAACTCCTTGGTGAGCCCCTGCAGGCCTCCGTCGAACTCCCGCAGGGCTCCCTCGAAGCCCTTGAGCTGGCTGTCCACGGTCTTGCTGAGCGCCCCCACCTCGGCCACGGCCGCCTTCGCCGCCGGAATGGCCGTGCCCGCCTCGCGCACCGAGCGCACCGCCGGAACCCGGGCCAGCCCGACGGCGACCCCGGCCGCGTCGGTGAGCACGAGGACCTCGTCGGACGGGCTGAACGACAGCGTCGGTTCGACGCCCACGGCATCCTTGACCGCCCCCATCGAGATCGCCGAGACGTTCGGTTCGACGCCGAGGTCCGCGATGGTCTGGGTGAGGGTCGCGACGACGTCGTTGCCCTTGTAGCCGAGCAGACCACCCGCCTGGAGCACGCCGTCGTCGAGGAAGTTCAGGTGCTCGGTGCCGTAGAAGATGGACGGGTCGTCGACGAGGTAGCGCGTGGGGTCGGGGTTGATGTAGATCCCCGGATCGATGGTGAAGTAGTCCTCGGGCGGGAACGGGATCTCGAAGATCTCGCCCGGGAAGGGCACGTTGACGCAGTCGCCCCTCATGACGATCTTGCCCTTCGGGCAGAACCGGATGGGCGGGTCGACGATGACGCCCCCCGTCGACGGCGGGGTGGGCGGCGGGGTCGGGGGCGCGTAGCCCGAGATGATCGTCTCGAGCCGGTCCTTGACCGGGGCGCAGGGCGACTCACCCGAACCACCGAGCAGGCTGGTCGTGAGGCCCGTCGGCGGTTCCCAGGCGTGCCGGTAGCGGTGGCTGAAGGTCGCGACGCTGCCTGCCCGGGTCACGTGGCCGACGACCACCCCGGGTGTCGTCGTGTCGCGCTGGCACGACGTGGCGAGCAGGGCGCGGCAGCGCAGCAGGTCCATGGTCGCGAAGAGCACCATGTTCAGCCACGCGACCTTGTAGCCCTTGACCCCGGCGAGGTCGGAGCTCGGGATGCTCGTGCCGTCGAGCAGGGTGATGAGCGCCGGGTCGACCAGCGGCCCGCCCGGCGCGTTCTTCAGCAGGCCACTGACCTGGTCGCGCAACGTCGAGTAGGCCGTGAGCGGCTGCGACGTCTTCGACAGCAGGATCGGGGTGATCGAGCGCAGCGCGTCGTCGGGGAAGTCGAAGCGGGGGCCGGTGACCCGCCCCACCGCGAGCACGAGTTCGACCCCTGCCGTGTGCGTGGTCGAGTGCCCCTTGCAGCTGGACTCGGTGCAGGTCGTGTGCGGCACCCCCGTGTCGGTGGCCCGCAGGATGACGCTCCACCCCTCCTTGGTGCCGTCGATGAAGGACCAGCCACCGACGGGCGTGGCGGAGGCGAGGTCGATGGTGCGGGCGCTGTCGAGCACGAGCGGTTCGCCGCGCTGGTCGACGGCCAGCCCCGGCGAGATGGTGATGACCGAGCCCGCGGTGCTCCCGGCGAGGCCGCAGTTGACGCCGAACCCGGTCATCCGGCCGACCAGCCGGTCCCGGTGGCGCAGGTGGGTGGTGAGCTCGTTCAGCTCATCGGAGGTCAGGGTCTGTCCCTTGACGAACTCCGGGTACTCGTTGTCTGTCATGGTGTGATCGCCTTCCGCCCTAGTCGTCGGTGGGGAGCGCGCCGATCCCCAGGTGGTCGATGTCGCGTTCGGCGACCGGCGGGCGCTCGGCCGGGCAGCCGTAGAGGTGGATGCCGTCGGCGTGCGAGACGACGGACACCACCGAACACAGCAGTTCGCGCAGCAGCTTCGCCTGCGCCTTGAGGTCGCTCTCGTACGTGGCGAGCCCGGCGCTGCTGGTGTCGGCCAGCACCGCCGGGTCGGCGAAGACGGCGAAGGTGTCGAAGACGTCGGGCCGCACGAAGCACACCCGGATGTCGAGGTGGGCCGGGGCGTACCACCGCACGAACTGGGCGACCCCGATCCGCTGCGCGTAGGTCGCCACCGAGGCCGAGACGGGCACGAACAGCGTGGCGGTCGAGGGGTCGGGGTCGAAGCCGGGGCCGGCGATCTTGTAGTGCTCGACGAGCACCGGCCGCTCGGTGGTCACGGATAGCCGGTGGTAGAGGGTGAACCAGTCGATGAACCCTCGTGGCGTGCCTCGCCGCCGCCACAACCGGGTGGCCTTGGCGAGGAAGTCACGGCGGGCCACCACCCCCTGCGCCCCCACCGGCCACGTCGACGGCACGGTGAAGGACAGCCACCGGGCCACCTCGTCGTAGGTCGCGGTGAGGTCGGCGACGAGGGCCTGCGCGCCGGCCGTGAGCGGCAGGTGGGTCGGCCACCGCAGGGCGGCGTCCGGGCCGGTCACCGCGAGGAGGTCCTCGAGGGCCTCGACCTGCGCCCGGGCGAGCTCGTCGGCCAGCCCGAGGTAGGCGTCGACCTGCGCGAAGGACGCGGCCTGCTCCTGGTAGACGGGGGGCAACAGGGCCGAGGTCGCGGTGAAGTCGGGGCTACGCATCGCCGCACCCCCCGCTGCGCGAGATGTCGACGGTGAAGCAGTTGCCGACCCGCACCGGCACGGTCCCCGCGGGGATGGCCAGCTCCCCGTCGGCGGCGGTGGTCCACGCGCCCCCGTCGGCCAGCCGCAGGTGGACGTCGCGGATGCCGAGGACGTCACGGCAGCCGGCGAGCACCTCGACGACCTCGCTGACCCGGATCGGGTCGCCCGGCACCCAGCCGCCGGCCGGTTGCGGGGCCGGCGGCCACGGCCCGTCGACGAGCGGTGGAGCCGTCACGGACGCGACCTCGCCGTCGAGGCCGGTCACGCCCGTGCGCCCGTCGGTGAAGAACGCCTCGAGCGCGTCGGCGGCAGCCTGCACCACCCGGGCTCCGTCGCTGCCGGCCCCGATGACCAGGGTCGCCCGCACCTGCACCTCGACGTCGGCGAGCAGGGCGGCACCCACCTCGTCGCCGATGACCCGGTGGGGCTGCTCGTCGTCCAGGTCGTCGCGCCACGGCGGGAAGGGGCTGCCGCACTCGGTGCCGATCGCGACGCGCAGCACCTCGCGCAGGAACGTGGGGACGTCGCGCGGTCGCCGCTCGGCCTCGACGACGAGGGTGACGGCCGCGGCATCCGGGTCGATCGCCCAGGCCGCAGCGGGGTCACCGACCGACAGGTCGGCGGCCGACGGGGTCACCAGCCCGTGCCAGGCGACGCCGTCGAGGCGCCCCGGCACGGCCCACGCGCGTCGCACCCCGGAATGGGTTCGCGCCCGCCGCGCGTAGTCGAGGTCGGTGACCGGCTCGCACGTCAGGGCCTGGATGCCGTGCGGCGGCCAGATCCTCGAGGTCCCGTCGCGCTCCTCGAGGTCCTCGGGCACCAGGTCCGCGGGGATCGGGGCGAGGGCGCTCGCGATGAGCGCCTCGTCGGCGCTCAGCCCGTCGTCGGTCAGCAGCGTGACGACCTCGGCCCGCTCCACGGAGGTGGTGGCCGCGCGGCTGCGCGCTGCGAGGGCAGCCGCCGCCTCGCGCACGCGGCGGCGACGTTCGCGCCGCACCAGGGCCGCGCGCTCGGTGACCCACAGGGGGAGGTCGTGGCCCAGGAGGTCGACGGCCAGGGCGTCCTGCGCGGCCCGGGTCGCGGTGCTGCCGCTGCGCTCGATCGCCTCGTCGAGGACGTCGGCCACCGTGTCCGCCCGGTGTTGGGCGACCTCGCGGACCATCGCGCCGCGCAGCACGTCCACCAGCGGGGGACGCACCGCCGTCGGGACGAGGGTGGCCCACGGCGCGCTGCCGACGAGGGCCAGCGCCTCACCCCGGCTGGCGCAGGCCCGCACCAGCGGTTCGAGGTCGTCGGCGGTTGCGGCCAGGGCGGTGGCGAGCGCGGCGAGCCGGGCCGGGTCACCCGCTGGCAGGGTGTGCTCCCAGTGGCGTTGCCCCTGCGGTTCCCACGCCGACCACGCGAGGGGCCAGTCGGCCAGCCCGGTCGTGGCGATCCGGTGGTGCAGGTCGGCCAGGGTGAACGCGGCCGCCTCGGCGAGGGTGATGCCGGGGTCGGCGGCGTTGTGGTCGGTCCACCCCGGCGCGGCCTCGGCGACGAGGGTGGCGAGGATGCGCTCACGCACGGTGTCCCAGTCGGCATCCGGTGCCGCGGGGTCGGTCAGGGTGATCGGCTCGGTGCTCACAGCTGCTCCTCACAGGCGATCTCGTGGGTGCCGGTCGAGCAGTAGAGCCCTCGGCACGGGTCGACCTCGACCACCTCGACCGGGCTCGGCCCCGACGGCAGCTGGGCTCGCAGGTCGAAGGTGCGCACGACGTCGACGACGGTCAGTCGCTCGAGCACCGCCACCACCGTCGAGGCGTACAGCGACAGCCCCCAGCGGGGCTCGGCGGCGAGCGTGGGGTGCAGCAACGACTCCAGCGCCGCCTCGACGGCGGCCCGCCCCTGCAAGGCCGCCACCCCCCGACGCAACCGCACCGAGGCCCGGACGGAGACGGGGACGTACGCCGGGCAGAGGATCGCGACCGAGGCGGTGAGCGGCATGACCGGCCGCAGCGTGTCGATGATGCGACCGGCCAGGCTGACGCTCGGCCGCGGCTGTGGGTTCTCGGGCCGGTCCGGCACGACGACGAGCCCGACCGTGCCGGGCGACCGGTTGCCGTCGGTGTCGGTGTGCGGCAGGCAGCGCAGCAGGGCGACCTCCGGGAAGGCCAGGGTCACCGTCTGCTCGTAGTCCCACGGGGTGAGGGCGCGCCCGCGGTGCCGCACCAGGGCCGATGCCCTCGTCGCGTAGGCCTGGTCGTCCTCGGGCCCGCGACCGCGCACCGACGCCACGTTGGTGACCTTGGTGACGCCCGGGACGGGGGTGAGCGTGCCCTTGATGGTGCCGGGCGGCAGCGCCGTCGCGGGGCTCGGGTCGAGCTGCGGGTCCGCGGCCCGCGACACGAACTCGGCGACCACGGCATCCGTGATGACGTCGCGCACCACGCCGATGCGGCGCGGTTGGTCGGTGACGAACCGGATCCAGCGCCCACTGGATGCCGTGACGTCGGAGCAGCCCGTCGCCCACCCCTGCGGCGCGACGAACCGCACCAGCCCGGCCTCGCGCAGGCCGTGGGTGCCGTCGGAGACGGCGAGCGCCTGCCAGGTGGTGCCGTCCCACCACTGCCAGTGGGCGGTGAGCGGGGCGGTCGAGCCGCACGGCGCCGCGGAGTCGAGCACGAGGTGGATCGACACCGTCGACCCGGTCACCGACTCGGGCACCTCGAGACCCACGGCGACCATGCCGCAGTGCCCGAGGTCGTCGACGGCGCGCCGGAACGGGGCGAACTCGCCGGAGGACCGCACGGTGTGCCGCCACCCCGACCACGCCTCGACGCGCGTCGCCGCGACCGGGGTCGTCGTGTACGACAGGGTCAGCTGGTGGTACTTCGCGGCGACCGGAGCGGTCGGCATCGCGGGCACGGCGTCGGGCGTGCGCACGGCGATGGTCGCGAACGACGACACCTGTTGGAGGTAGTCGCTCCACCCGAAGTCGCCCGAGGCGAGGTAGGCGCGCACGTAGTGGCCGGGCTGGCCGGCGACGGCCGACGGCAGGGATGCCGGGGCGCCGGCCGCGACGACGGCGTTGGTCACGCCGCCGAAGGTCGAGCGGTGCGCGAACTCGTGCCACCCGGACGCGGCGAGTCGCTGCCACTCCAGGCGGGCCGAGGTCGCGGGGGCCGGGTCGGCCCACAGGTCGCCGACCTCGAACCCGGCGTCGATCCTGCCCAGCCAACCGGCCTGCTCCACCTCGGCCGACGACGCCTTCCTCATCACCCGCACGGGGGTGTCGTCGGCCCCGGACCGATCGGTGACGTACCGGCGAGGCAGTGTCCGCAGAGCCGGCTGCTCGGCGAGCAGGTGGATGACGCGGTCCCACGAGGGGACCCCGCCGGAGGCCGCGACGGCGGTGCTGACGGTGATGCTGAGGGTGGCCAGGCTCTTGGCGAACGCCTCGTCGCTTCGCACGAAGAAGGCGTCCCCCGCCCGGGCGGTGGCGAGGAACGGCTCGAACTCCTTCGCGAGGTCCACCCGACCGTCGTTCGCGAACGCGGCATCCGGTGCCACCCCGGCGCGGGCGGTGACGGCCACCTGCACCTCGGTGAAGCGCAGTCCCTCGGGGACGGGGGTGCGCGGGTCGATGACGCACTCGATCCACGGGTCGCCCCCGTCCGGGTCGACGCAGCCCCCGGTCATGGCGACGGTCACGACCCCCGGGGTGCTGCCGCCGCCGAGGGTGCCGGACGACAGCGTGCCGTCGGGCAGCGGCCAGTGCCACGACGAGCCCGCGCGCAGGGCGCTCACGTCACCCGCGCCGACGAACGTGATGGCCACCGTCAGGTCGCCCCCCGAGAAGGCCAGCGCCCCGGAGTGGATGCGCACCCGGTGCCCGGCCGGGGGCGCCACCAGCGCCTCCTCGGGCGTGGTCGGCGGGGCGATCGGGAAGTCGGGTGCGGCCAGGGCCACGCCGGGGGTGCCGCTGGCCGGCCCGCCGGGCACGAGCACCCGCACCCCGGCCACCGTGGCCCCGTGCGCGGTGAGGGCGTCCAGGGTGCGGTAGCGCCGCTCGTCCCCCACGGCGTCCTTGCCTCCGCGCAGCACGGTGCCGACCGGGACGACCGCCGGGGCCGTCTTCGGGTCCACCGTCACCCGGGCGACCACGCGGTCGGGCACCACGGGCAACCTCGGCACCCCGAGCACCTCCTCCAGCCACGCCACGTGCAGCCGCCCGGGCAGGGTCGCGGCATGGGCGTCGACCTGGGTGACCTCGTCGGCCAGCGCCGCGAGCAGCACCCGGTCGGGGTCGGTGGGGAGCGACAACTCCTGTCCGTCCGGGCCGGCCTCGAACAGCGCGTCGCGCCACGAGAGATCACCGTCGTACGCAGCCAGCCGGGCGGCATCCGCCATCGCCGCGAGCACCTCGGCACGAGTGCGCGTCATGGCTGCCCCCCGGCGTAGTACGGGATCACGAGGGACTCGGTGCGACGGTGCCGGTCGATCCGGAAGTCCACCGTCACGTCGATCCGCTCCTGCGCGGCCCCCGCGGGCTCCGCGTGCACCCGGTCGACGATGACCCGCGGCTCCCCCACGACCAGGGCGCGGCGCACGTCGTCAGCGAGGCGGTGGCACACGGCCGGCGTGCGTGGCTCGAAGACGTAGCGATCGGCATCCGCCCCGAACTCCGGGCGCATGACCCGGCTGCCGATCAGGGTCCGCACGTGCAGTTCGAGGGCGTCGATGACGTGGTCGTAGCCGTCGTTGGTGCGCAGGCGGGCCGGGGTCGGCGGGGAGCCGGGCTCGTCGTCGACGGGCCCCCACGACGGGGGGAAGGCCCACCCGGTGCCCACCTGGGGGTAGTCGTTCGTGCTCATCCGAGCACCACCGTCGGCATGCCCACCGCGACCGAGGCACCGCACGCGCAGCTGTCACCGGCGCGCAGGGCGGGCCTGCCCTGGATCAGGACCGTGGCCGACCCGGCGACGAACGGGGTCGACGGCGGGTGCGGGGGTGGTGAGGGGATGACGCAGGCGTGCATGTCGCCGACGACGGCGGCCGGCATCCCCCCGATGACGACGGTGGGCACACCGGGGCCGACCACGGTTCCGCCGTGGATGCTCTGGTCCCCCACCCGGGCTGCGGCTGGCACGTCGTCCTCCTAGTTGATGGTCACGAGGGCACCCTTGAGCCCGAGGGGGCCGGATGCCGTGAGGTCGAAGGTCGCGGAGCTCTCGAGCTTCGAGGGGGCGGTGGCCTTGGCCTCGAAGGTCATCGCGTCGATGCCGACCGTTCCCGAGGAGGCCGTGAGGGTGATGTCCCCCTGGGCGGCGGTGATGGTGATGCCGTCCGCGGACACCTCGAGCGCGTTGCCGGAGTCCTTGTGGGTGAGGGCGATCCGGCCGTCCTGGTCGTCGATGAGCACCTCGTGGCCCTTGCCCGAGGTGAGCGTGATGCTCGGGGCGTCGCCGTCGTCGAAGGCCAGCCGGTGGCCGCCGGGGGTGACGAGCACGCGCAGGGTGTTCGCGTCGGGGTCGATGTCCTCGGGGGGCTTGGCTGCGCCGCTGAAGAGCTGCCCCAGCACGACGGGCGCGGCCCCCTCACCGTCGATGAACCCGACGACGACCTCGGCGCCGACGTTCGGCACGACGACGGTGCCGCGGCCGTCACCCGCGTCGAGGGTGGCGAGGCGCGCCCACACGCCGGTCCCTCCGTCGGTGCGCCACGGCATCCGCACGCGCACCCGCAGCGTCTTCAGCGGGTCGTCGAGGGAGTCGACCAGCCCGATGGTGAGCCCGCCCTCGCGCGGCGCGACACCGGGGAGGGCCGGGGGTGGCACGAGGGCGGGTGGCCGGCCGACCTGCACCTCGGTGCGGTACCCCTGCGCCGACAGGTGGTGGCGCACGGCCGTGAGGTAGTGCGGCCCGGACATGCGGGTGCCGACCCCGGAGAGGGTCACCCAGGAGTCACAGCGAAGGGTCGGGTCACCGAGGACGACCCCGCGGCCGTGCAGGTGGGCCAGGGCGGCATCACGTTGGCGACCCACCGCTCGGGCATCGGCCGCGTCGGCGGCGGTCTCGGCGGCGCTCTCGTCGCGGGCCGAGCGCAACGGCCAGGACGTCTTCCCGACGGCGGCGGCGTGGTCGCTGCGGTCACCGGTGTCGATCGCGGCCGCGCTGGACGACTGCTCGGACTCCACCGTCTCGAGGGCAGCCGGGTCCCAGCCGACGCCGGTCGCCGTGTCGATGGCCCGGGTCAGGTCGTCGGTGAGGTGCAGCTCGACGAGGGATCGGGTGTACTCGAACTCGGGCGGGTTCGCAGGTGTGGCCGGGGGGCGCATGACCAGGGTGGTGCCGCGCACGTAGAGCACCCAGCCGAGCCGGCGCGCCCGCGCGAGCAGGAAGTCCCAGTCGCTGACCCGGTCGGAGACGACCGCGTCGCGGGTGACCCCGACCTCGGCGTCGGTGGTGAGGTCGTAGTCGGCGGCCACGGCCGAGGCGACGTCCGCGTCGGACACGTCGGCGAGCACGCGCGAGCGGGGCGGGTGGGCCAGCAGGATCGAACGGCTGCGCGCCTCGACCCGCAGCACGGGGCGGCCGCCGGAGAAGTGGGCGGTCAGGGCCGTGACGACGCCCTCGAAGACGGGCTTGAGCGCGGCGTGGTAGCCCAGCGACACCCCGATCGCGGCACCGGGGACGAACGGGCCGTCGTCGCTGTGGCGGACCGCGCGCAGGTCGGCGTCCCAGTTCTGGACGAGCAGGGTGCAGCGCCCGTGCCTGCCGACCTCCTCGTGGACGTCGACCTCGATGACGTCGGCCTCGACGAGCGGCTCGAGGGCCGCGTCGTCGACGGTGATCTCGACCTCGGGCCGATCCGGCTGGGCCTGCTGGCTGGGGCTCATCGTCGGCCTCCCCCGGTCATCGCCGGCCCCCGGTGCGGGTCGCGACCGGCGGCAGCACGAGCACGGTGCCGGGCCGCAGGAAGCGCGGGTTGGTCAGGTGGTTGGCCGCCGCGAGCGGGCGCCAGTACCGCGCGTCGCCGTAGACCCGGTGGGCGATGGCATCGAGCCGCTCGCCGTCACGCACGAGCCACGTCTGGAACAGGTCGGGCGACTCGGGTCGGTCCTGGGCCTGCACCTCCTGCGGCGAGAGCGCCTCCTTCAGGGCGAGCTTCACGGTGGCCCGCAGCGGTTCCCCCGCACGGTCGAACAGCGTGTAGGTGACGTCGACCTGGGTGAGGATCCCGCGGAAGCTGAACCGGCCCCAGTGCGCGTGCACGTAGTACGGCTGGTGGGTGTCGCCCTGGAAGGTCGTCAACCCGACGAGCTTGTCGAGGGTCGGGCCGATGCTGCCGGGGTTACCGACGACGCCCGTGCCGTCGAGCAGCAGGTCGATGGAGACCTGGTCGGGCTCACCGCCCGAGAACGACTGCTGGGGTGCCGACGTCCCGGCCGACTGGGTCGCCTCGTAGCGGTTCTTGCGGCTGAAGGCGAGCTCGGTGGGGTTGAGCAGGGCGGTCCAGCTGATGCCGGCCGGCGTTCGGAACTCGAGGTCGGCGTACGCGTCGATGGTCAGCTTCGTCAGGGCCGTCGCGGTGGCGCTCATCGGTCCCACTCCCGCCGCAGCGTCTCCAGGACCCGCTCGGTGGCCCGCCGCACGACGAGCTCGACCTGCGCGTCGTCGACGAACGCGGATGCCGGTGCGCTCGCGCTCTCGCCGGCGGCTGCGGTCTGCGCCACCACCGTCTCGGTGACCACCTCGCCGATGACGACGGCCATCACGCCACCACCGATCGCAGCTCGAGCCCGTGGTGGGCGATCTCGAGCGACTCGACCCCGACCGCGCTGGCCTGCGCGTCGAGGTCCGGGCCGGTCAGCTTGGCCGGCCAGCCGCGGGTGAAGGACCACACCCGCACCGGCACGAGGGAGCCGTCGACCGTCGACAGCAGGCTGACCGTGCCGTCGCGGGGGGCCACGAGACCGGTGACGTGGAACTCGGCGAACCAGTCCCAGAGCTCACGGGTGGGCCCGACCCCCTGGGTGAGCACGAGGTTCGGGTACGAGGCCCGGCTCGGGAAGCGGTGCGCGAACCGGTTCTCGCCACCTTCCTGGTACTCCTCGACCGACACCTCACCCGCGAGTCCCGCGCACTTGCTGAAGCTCACCGAGCGCAGACCGTCGATGGCCAGCACGAAGCGAGCCGTCGTGAACGGCAGGACCGCGGGCGAGGTGTCGGGAAGCATCGGCTCAGGCCACCTCGACCTCGATGCCCTCACAGGCGAACTCGACCGACTCGATGGCGACGTCGGTGCCGGTGGACTTCAGGCTGGGGCCCTCGATCTTGACCGGCCAGGCCTCCTTGATCTTCCAGGTCATCACCGGGTTGCGCTCCTCGTTGAGCAGGCTCACGGTGACCGAGCGCCGCGCCACGGTGCCGGCGGCGATGGAGTTGTACCAGTCGAAGAGCCCGTTGCCCGCCTCGGCGGGGGCGATGCCCCGCTTGAGGGTGACGTTGGAGAACTTCTTCAGCCCCGGCATCTTGCGGGTGCTGAGCTGGGGGTCGGCCCCGCCGCGGTACTCGACGACCTCGGCCTCGACCGTCAGGCCGCTGACCTCGGAGAAGCTCGAGGTGTTCTGGGAGTCGCCCCAGCTCACGGCGAAGTGCAGTGCTGTCATGGGATACACGTCATGCTCCTTCTGGTCACTCGGACAGGCGCTTGTGGCTGAAGCGGAAGACCACGAACTCGGCCGGTTTGGCCGGGGCGATGGCCACTTCGGTGATGACCAGGCCGACGTCGATGTCGGTCTCGGTCATCGTCTCCCCGAGCCCGACCCGCACCCGGTAGGCCTCCTCGGGCCGGGTGCCGGCGAGCGCTCCGGCCCGCCACTGCTGGTCCAGGAAGTTCTCGACGGAGACCTTGATGCGGATCCACGTCGACGCCGTGTTCGGCTCGAAGACCACCCACTGCGTCGAGCGGTCGACGCTCGTCTCGATCATCGAGAACAGCCGGCGCACGTTGACGTAGCGCCAGGTGACGTCGTCGGTGGCGTTGCGCGCCCCCCAGATCCGCGTGCCGCGGCCGGGGAAGGAGCGGATGAGGTTGACGGCGTTCGGGTTGAGCAGGTCCTGGCGACGCTGGCTGTACTGCTCGGACAACCCGACGATGCCGTTGACGCGCTCGTTGCCGGGCGCCTTGTGGACCCCGCGCTCGCGGTCGGTGCGGGCGAAGACCCCGGCGACGAACCCGGAGGGCGGCACCATGGTGAACCGGTCGGGCGCGTCGGGGTCGATCGTCACGATCTTCAGGAACGGCGCGTAGGCAGCCGCGTAGGTCGAGCTGAGGGTGGCGTTGCGCCAGTCGACGAGGGCCTTGTCGCGCTGGAAGTCGGCCACGCTCGACAGGTCGGGGCCGTCGATGATGGCGAAGCGCCGGAACTGCTCGCAGTGGCGCACGACCTTGCCGATGAGGTCCGCCTGCAGCAGCGGGTCCTCGACCTTCACCGAGTCCGGGGCGATGACCATGGCCGGCTCGTCGACGGTCTCGAGCTTCTCGAGCGCACTGACGTAGTGCTGGTTGGTCGCCGGCTGGTCGACGCCGTCCTGGGTGCGGGTGGCACCCGACGGCATGGTCGCGAGGCTGATGGCCGGTGCCCCGGCCTCCCGGGGCGCGAGCCGGACGTGACCGGAGATGCCGTTCACGACCCCGTCCTTGGCGAAGTACCGCGGGTGCGACGGGTGCAGGGCCAGACCGGCGAAGGTCTCGACGGTGGCCCCGTCGTCGTCGACGGTCAGGGTGAAGCGGGCCGGGAAGGCGGTCGTGGGGGCGACGCCGATGAGGGCGAACCTGCCGGCGTCACCACCGGTCTCGCCGGCCAGGGTCGTGGTCTCGGCGAAGTCGAGCACGTACACGTCGCCGTCGACCGGGGACACCGCGGTGATCCGGAAGGTCTTCGTCCCGGAGAAGGCGACGAAGTCACCGACCTCGGGGGCGACCGGGCAGCGGACGACGACCCCGAGCGAGGCGTCACTGGGCAGCACGAACGTCGCGCTCGTGTACGTCGGCCCGAAGGCGTCACCGCCGCGGGTGCCGTCGGCGTTGGTCACCCCGGCGCCGGTTCGGGCGACGGTCGTCGTCGCCGTGCCGTTGGTCAGGCTGAGCGTCGTGCCGACGGGCAGGAAGGAGTAGCGCGCGAGCACCTCGGCCACGTCGGCCGGGGCGAACGACGTGGATGCCGTGTACGTCGCCACCCGCACCTGCGCCTCCGCCGTGATCGGGCCCGGGGCCACGTCACCGCCTCCGGCCACCGCGAAGGTCGTGCCGGTCCACGTCGCCGTGCCCCCACCGGGGAGGGTGACGCGGGCGTTGTCGAGCTGGCTGTCGGCGTTGCGCGGCCCGGCGTCGGCGACGTCCCACTGGATCCTGCTGAGCGGCAACGTCCCCCCGGTGTTGCCGGTGGTGCGCCCGGTGAAGGTCGTGCGCCGCCTGGCGAAGCCTGCGGCGGTGACGGCGGCGCCGAGCGGTGCGGCCAGGGTCACCGTCATCGCCGGGCCGTCCTGGGCGACCGATGCGACCAGGGCGCTGACCTTCGACCCGTCCGGCCGCTGGATGACCAACAGGTCGTGGGCACGAACCCCGGACCCCGCGGCGAAGACGAGCGTGGAGGGGGCGGCCACGGTCGTGAGGGCGACGGCATCCCCGGCGGCGAGGGTGATGCTCGCCCCGGTGTTGTTCACGCCGATCGAGGTCGCGGACACGGCGGTGACCGTCGCGGGGCTCGTCGCGGCGCGGGAGGTGAGGAGCACGGCATCCCCGACCGCGAGCCCGCCGCTCGCCACGACCGGGATCGTGGCGGCGCCGACGGCTGCCGTGACCGGGCCGGACACGGTCGCGCGGGCCATCGTCCCGAGACCGCCCGAGCCGTCGGGCGAGATGCGCAGGGACACGGTGTTGGCCCACGAGCCGGGGCTGGCCGCCGTGGCGAGGAAGCTCGTCGCGGGGGCTCCCTGGCCGTCGCGCACGGTCCACTCGGCGGCGATCGAGGGGTCGACGCGCACGATCCACGCCGCGGGGCCGCCGTTCTCGAAGAAGCCGAACACCGACTCGGCGCACACCCCCCTCGAGGTGGCCGGGCCGAACACGCGGACGTAGTCCGACCAGCTCGTGACCCTGGTCGGGCTGAGCACAGGGCCCTTGCGGGTCGTGCCGAGCACGGCGACGACACTGGTCGATGCGGCGGCGATCGGTTGCGGCCCCGACGGGACCTCCTCGATGTACACCCCGGGTGACTGGTAGCTCACGGTTGCCTCCTTGGCGATCAGGTCGGGTCGACCACGTGGATTCGGGTGTCGGCGCGCGTGACGTCCACGGCGACCTTGCGCACGCTCTGTCCGTCGACCCGCAGGTCGCCGGGGTGGTGGTCGGCGGTCCAGGTGCGGGCCGTCGAGCGGTAGGTGCCGGGGGTGGCGGTCTCCGGCAGGGCGATGGTGGTTCCTGAGGTGCCGCGCACGGCGACGGTGCGGCCGGTGCCGGGCGTGGTGCCGCCCTGACCGGTGAGGACGACGGTGAGGGTCATCGGCACGGGGGCGACGGGCACCTCGATCTCGGGTGGCCCGGGTGCGCCGAGGGCGACGCGGATGGAGTTCGGGGGCTGGTCTGGTGCCGGTGCAGGCAGGGCCAGGACGTCGGCGAGCGCCCCGTCGACGATGACCACGTCGACGGTGGTGGGGGCAGGGCGCGCCGCGCTCCCGGCATCCGAGGTCGTCGCGGTGATGATGACGTCGGGGCCGACCACCCGCGCGAACCACCCGAGTGCCAGCGGTGCGGGGGCCACGGCGACGGGGGTGATCGGCTGGCCGGTGGTGGCGTGGACGAGCCGGATGCGGTGGCGCAGCTCGGTGGTCGTGGTGCCCAGGGTGATGGTCATGCGAGCACCTCGTAGCCGACCCGGTGGGTGCGCACCCGGCCGGCCCCCTCGCGCTCGATGACCTCGACAGGGGCGACGTCGACCTCGTAGAACAGGGCCAGTCGCCCGGGGCGGCCGAGGGTCGACCAGATCTGGTTGCGTTCCTCCGCGCTCGGGCTGAGCAGTCGCACGGCGATGCTGTCGACCGCCGTGGACAGCGGGGGTTGGAGCATCGAGCGGTCGATGATCGGGGTCGTGTGGAAGACCTGCACGATGCGGGCGATCTTGGTCTGCGCCTCGTCGTGGGCGCCGAACACCGTCACGAGGTAGTGCAGGCGCAGCGCCAGGGGTGCTCGCACGAGGCCCGCGGCCCGTTCGACGAGGGGACGGTTCACCAGGTGCGGGTGGGGGGCGACGGCGAGCAGGGCCAGGGCGGCCTTGGTGGTGTCGGGGCCGGAGTCGGCCGAGTTGAGCGAGTGCAGCGCCACCCAGTCGCCGAGGTCGGGCGTGTTCTGGTGGATGACGTCGACCAGGGCCTCGCTCACCGCGCGGATCATGACCGCTCCCACCGGCGGGGCGTGATGCCGCCGTCGTCGAGGCTGCGGTCGAGCACGGCCTCGATCTCGGCGATCGAGCCGACGAAGGTCGTGTCGTCGGTGCTCATGTCACGAACCCGGGCCCGCAGGATGCGCGGCAGCCCATCGACCGCTCGCGGCTCGGCCCAGACGTCGAGCAGGAACCTGCGTCGCCATGCGCTCACCGCCATCCGCGTCTCCCTCTGTGTGGCGGCCCACGCTGCCGTGTCGGTGTCACGGGGGCGTCGTGGCCGCGCGCGGGGGCGGTCACGGGGGCGTCACGGTCGGCACGGCGCCCGCGAACGCAGAAGTGCCGTCGCGTCAGCGGGCGGATGCCGTCGCGTTGCGGCGGTTGAGCGCCCGCCGGCGCGCCTCGCGGATGCGGCGGGCCACCTCGGCGGGCTGATTGAGGTCTGACCAGACGAGGCGCACCACCTCGTAGCCGCAGTCGACGATGCGTGACTCCCGCGCCTTCTCGGCAGCCAGTGCGGCCCGGCCGTCCTGACCGCCGTACTTGACCAGCCCGTCGAACTCGACGACGACCAGGTCCTCGACGAGGAAGTCGACCCGGCCCACGAAGCCCTGTGCGTTGGTGATCGGGTGCTGGCTGACCACGCTGAAACCGAGGTCGTGCAAAAGGAAGCGGGTCCTGGTCTCTCCGACCGATTCACACGTCTCGTCGGTGAGCTCGATCGCCCGGTTCACGGCGTCGCGGCTCTGCTTTGGCAGCAGGTCGACGGCTGCCCGGAGCTGTTCCGTGGTGACCCGCTGGTCGTGCAGGGCGTCGTCCATCGAGCACACGGCCGCGATCGTCCCGGAGCCAGCCACCATCTGGCACAGGGCAATCGGCAGCTGCACGACCCTGTGGATGCCGGTGGTCGCCGCCGCCAACCCCACGCCGGGGTGGGTGCGAAGGCCGCTGCGGACGCGTGGTGACTTCACCGTGGCGATGACGTCGACGACGGTGAGGTCGACGCCGTGGGTGTCGACGCCGCACATGAGTACCGATGCGTGGTGGCTCGCGGCATCGACGGTCGGCCGGGTCCGCAGGATGGCCATGGTGCGCAGGCGGTAGCGCTCCTCGGGGTTACCGGCATCGTGGAGCTCGCGCAGGACGTAGGCACCGCGGCGCACGCGCACCAGTTCGCCGGACCGCACGAGTGCGTCGAGCGCGACGGCCGAGACCTGCACCCGGGCAGCATCCCGTGAAGAGACCACTCCCCCCCTGGGCTGCCAGAACCACCGCCAGTCGTTCATCCATCGGTCCACCGTGCCGCGGTTGGAGACCTCCCGCCACGGCAAACCCGTCACCTGTGGACAACTCGAACGCAGCAGTTCAGATCGCACGCAGAAGTTCGACTCCGACGCACCACTTCGGATCCGACGCAGAAGTTCAGATCCCACGCGGTAATTGCCGGACGGCATCCGAACTTCTGCGTTCCCCGCAAGGTACCTGACGGCATCCGAACTTCTGCGTCCCCGACGAGGCGCGAGCGCAGCTCAGGTCAGGTGGCCGAGGTGATCCAGCGCGCGGTCGATGACGAGCGAGAGCCGACCGAGGTCGCGCCGAGCCGCCTCGAGGTCGCCGACCAGCGCCAGGACGGTCAGGTCGGTCGAGGGGGCCCGACCCCGGCGCAACCGCGCGTAGAGCGCCACCGTCTCGGGCATGGGGTCCGCTCCCAGCTCCTCGACGAGCAGCCTGCGACACCGTTCGAACTGCCGCTCCACGAGGTCCTCGCGCCCGGCCGCGCCGTAGGCGGCCATGAGGTGACGGTGCAGGTCCTCGCGCAGCGGCTCGATCGCGAGCGCCAGCTCGCCGTACTTGCCGACCGCACCGAGCTCGCCCCGTGCACCGTAGTGGATCAGCAGGTAGTCCAGCGCCGTGAGGTAGAGGTTCTCGAGCCGGGTGCGGTCACCGAGGACCCACTCGTCGTGGCAGGACTCCACCAGCAGGCCACGGTGCAGGCTGACCGCCCGCTCGAGGCGTGCCACGGCGTCGTCGTCCAGGCTTTCGGCACGGGTGTCCAGCACGGGCCGCACCAGCGCCTCGAACTCGACCGAGTCGATGGTCAGGCCGACCTGCGGGCTGAGCGTCAGTCGCTCCGTGCCGGCCTCCACGAGGTCGTGCCCGGTGACGGCCCGCACCTCGGTGCGCAACCGCCACACCGCGGTGCTCAGTCGACGCCTGCCGACACCGACCGGCGAATCGGCGAAGAGCTGGGTCGCGGCGACCTCGCGGTTGCGCCCCTCCGCGGGGCCGAGAGCCAGGTACGCGGCGACCATGGCCGCACCGGGCGAGATGGCGACGGGGCCCGCGGTGCACGAGAGCGCAGGAGTCCCGAAGAGGTTGAGAGACAGCAGGTCACGACTCATCGCGGACCTCTCGAACAGGCCGGGGAAACCACAACCGACGCCAGGGCACACCGGTGAGGCTGCCAAGGGCCGAACGGGCCACTCCCGAGCATCGCCGTGCCTCCTCGTTGCCGCGAACGGGTGTCCGCGGTCGTCGCTCCCTGCAGGGGGGAGGAGCAGCCCGGGCCCGCCCTGATACCGCCACGTCCCGATACCCACGGGCCTCGATACCCGGGTGCCTCGCGATCGGCCTCGGCCACGCGTTCCCCCGTCACGGGTGACGCGCGCAGCAAGCACCGGGGGTCGACTGTGACGGTGACCAATCCACCGCAGTCGCACGCGCCCGCGCCCGGCCACGACCCGACCCACCCAGTCGGTTCGGTGTCGACAGGGGGTGACGCATGGACGTGAAGGCCCTCGTGGTCGTCAGCGCGGTGCTGTTCGGGTGGGGGCTGGTCTCCGCCCGCGCCCGCCGTGCCGGTCTCACGCCACCGATCGTGTTCGTGGGCGTCGGTGGCCGCCTGGTTCTTCCCTGACCTCGGCATCTGGCTCGCCCTGTTCATCGGTGCCGCGCTGGCACCGACGGATGCCGCGCTCGGCGTTCCGGTGGTGACCAACCCCGCCGTCCCGCGTCGGATCCGCGAGCTGATCACCGTCGAGAGCGGGCTCAACGACGGCATCGCCACGCCCGTGGTGATGTTCGCCATCGCCGGCGCTGCCGCCGCCTTCGGCCTCGAAGCGCACCACAGCAGCCTCACGCCCCGTCGTCCAGCTGCTCCTCGGGGCGGTCGTCGGGTCTGCCGTGGGTGCCCTCGGCGGGTGGTTGATCCGCAGCGCCCGCCGGCAGGGCGGCGCGGCCGAGGAGTACGTCGGGATCGCGGTGCTGGCCCTGGCACTGCTGGGTTATGCCGCAGCGGTGGCGATCGGCGCCAACGGGTTCGTTGCGGCATTCTGCGCGGGCCTGGCCTTCGGTGCCTGCGCCGGCCGCCGAGGGCCCCGAAGAGCCGGGTCGAGCCCTGACCGATCAGGCCAGGGCACGCCTCAGGGCATCCATCCGCAGCGCGCGGATGCGGCGCGACAGGGCGGCCTCGGGCGCGAACGTCTCGCTCGCGTGGTACGCGCCGGGGTGCACGTGGAACTCACACGGCGCGCCGGCCTGCATGAGTCGCTGCGCGAAGGCGATGTCCTCGTCGCGGAAGAGGTCGGCCGTCCCGACGTCGATGAAGGCCGGCGGCAGCCCGGACAGGTCCTGCGCCCTGGTCGGTGCGGCGTACTGGTCGGGCTCGTTCCCGGCGAGGTACCAGCCCCAGGCCTCGAGGTTCGCGTCACGGTCCCAGATGCCCACGTCGGTGATCTCCATCGAGGATGCCGTGGTGTTCGTGTCGTCGATCATCGGGTAGATCGGCATCATGAAGCTCAGGCGCGGCCCGCTGCGGTCGCGCGCGAGCAGCGCGGTGCCGATGGCCAGCCCGCCGCCGGCGCTGTGGCCGTGGATGGCGATCCGCTCGGGGTCGATGCCGAGCTCGTCGGCGTGCTCGGTCATCCAGACCAGCCCGGCGTAGCAGTCCTCGACCGGGGCGGGGTGGGGGTGCTCGGGCGCGAGCCGGTACTCCACGGACACCACGACGGCCTTGACCTCGTCGCAGACCAGGGTGGCGGTCGCGTCCTCCCCGGCGACGGTGCCGAGCACCATGCCGCCACCGTGGATGAAGTAGATCCCCGGCAGCGTCCCGTCGACCCCGACGGGTCGGTAGATCCGCACCGAGATGTCCGGCTCACCCTCCGGCCCGGGGACGGCGCGGTCCTCCGACACCACGTTCGGGTTCTCCGGCGCCGGCATCGACGCGAGCATCTGCTCCACCGTGGCCCGACGGGCGACGATGTCCGGAACCGCGTTGAATCCGCCGGGCAGGAACTGGAGCAACTGGTCGAGCGGGGCCTGCGACTCGGGGTCGAGCCTGACGGAGCTGGACATAGGGATCCCTTTCCTCAACGGTCGACACTGACCCCGCCGGGGCGGGAGGTGACCATCGTGGACCGCGGGTGCCGCTCACGTCGAGGGTTGGCCGGCCGTGAGCTGCGCTAGGTTGCCTGTCGTGAGCGAGGTGGACCCGGCCGGAGCATCGTCCGTGGACATGGCCCGGGCTGAGCGCGCCCTCGACGACCTGCTCGACCGGGGCGGGGCCGCAGCACCCCACCAGCTCCCCCGTCTCGTCGACGACGCCGCGCTCGCCCTGGGCGCTGTCGCGGCCGTCATCCACCTCGTCGACCTCCAGCAGGTCGCCCTCACCCCCCTCCCCGGCCCCCGGCAGCCACCTGCGACGCAGCGACCCACCCCGCTCGCCATCGACTCCACGATCGCCGGTCGGGTCTACCAGCACGACGAGGTCATCGCACAGGCGACGTCGGATGCCGGTGCACCGGTCACCGTGTGGCTCCCGTTGCGCGACGGCGCGGATCGTCTGGGGGTGCTGGCCGTGGCCCTGCCCGAGCCGTCGCTCGTCGAGGATGCCGACTCCCCCACCTCCCGCCTGCTGCGCAGACTCGCCGCCATCACGGGCGACCTCATCGCCCAGCGCTCGCGGTACGGCGACAGCATCATCGCCGCGACCCGCACCACCGAGGTCACGCTCGCGGCCGAGATCCAGTGGGGGCTGCTCCCGCCGCTGACGTTCGAGTCCACCCAGGTGGCGGTTGCGGGGTTGCTCGAGCCGGCCTACGACGTCGCGGGCGACTCGATCGACTACGCGGTCGACCCCGGGGTCGTCCACCTCGCCATCTTCGACGGCATGGGCCACGGGCTGCGCAGCGCGCAGCTGGCCATCCTCGCGATGTCCGCCTACCGCAACGCCCGCCGCAGCGGGCGCTCCCTGACGACAACGGCATCCGACGTCGACCAGGCCGTCGAGGCGGGGTTCGGTGGCGAGGCGTACACCACCTCGGTCCTGGCTCAGCTCGACACCGACACCGGCTACCTCAGATGGGTCAACGCCGGTCACCCCGAGCCGCTGCTGCTGCGCGGCGGTGCGCTCGTGCGCAGCCTGCACACCGGCCCCGACCTGCCGTTCGGCATCGGCCTGCGCGAGAGCGACGCCCCCTACGAGGTCGGGTCCGAGCAGCTCCAGCCCGGCGACCACGTGCTCTTCTACACCGACGGTGTGGTCGAGGGGCACGCCCCCGGCGGCGAGCAGTTCGGCGTCGAGCGGCTCGTCGACCTGCTCGCACGCAACGTGGCGGACAACCTGTCCGCGGCAGAGTCGATGCGCCGCGTCGGGCGGGCCCTGGTCGCCCACCACTCGGCCCACCTCGCCGACGACGCGTCGATCCTGCTCGTGCACTGGCCGGGCCCGGGCGACGGCCAGTGACCTCGGCGAACCCCCGGCGACCAGCAGAGCGAATCTTCCCGAAAGTTTGTTGTACGGAGAACCCTTTTGCGCACCATCAGGCAATAGTGTTCGCGCACCGTCCCACACCCAGGACGGTTCCCTCTCGCTGGCCCTGGTGACCATCGAGAACTTCACCTCCACGTGTGAGACCGACGGGCGCCTGCTCATCGTCGACCTCGCGGACAGCCGGGAAGGACAGGCCTGGAGCTCCACTCCCGAGGACCCGTACCGCCTTCCGGTCGTCTCGGAGTGGAGCCCGTTCGGCAAGCCCGGCAGCCTGCCCAACGCCGGCTGCTCGGCGCACTACTTCCAGCTGCGTGACGGAGTGCTCGCCCAGTCCTACTACGGTCAGGGCACCCACTTCATCGACGTGAGCGACCCCGCGAACCCCGAGCAGGTCGGCTACTTCCGTGCCGACGGCGGGTCGAACTGGGCGCCGTACTGGAACGGCGACGTCATGTACATCGCCGACGGCCGCCGTGGCGTGGACATCGTTCGTCCGATCATCCCCGCGAAGGGCTGATCGATGACCCGAGCCGAGAGGCCGTCCCGACTGCTTGCGGCTCGGGTCGCCGCCGTCGTTCTCGCGGTGGGGGTGTCGGTGTCAGCGTGCACCGACACCCCCACCGCGGGCGACGCGGTATCCGGCGATCATGCCGCGGCCGACCACGGCGCGTCAGCGAGCCCGTCGCCCGGGGAGTCCGCGGGGCACGAGCACGGTGCGGAGGAAGAACCCGCAGCCGCTATGACCGGCCCGCCACGCCCTGCCGACCCGGCGTTGGGCTGCGGCACGACCGTGGAGCCCAACGGCGAGCAGGTGACGCGCTACTGCAACGAGGGGTTGGCGACGTTCATCGTCGCCGACGGTGAGGGCACCGACGTCAAGGGCGCCTCGTGCGAGCAGCGTGGCGTGATCTTCCTCGCCCACTTCGGTGCGAACTACTCCGACGAGGCCTCGGGTCGCGGGGAGTACCTCGGTCTGGCCCTCGAGGACATGCCTGCCAAGGAGGGCCGCGCCTCCATCTACGCGCTGGAGATGACGTTGGCCGGCTACCGGCAGTCGCTGTCCAAGGCCACCGTGGACGTGACCCGCAAGGGCGACGTCGTCGACTTCCACCTCGTCGGCGCCCTCGCCGATGGTCGCGACGTCACCGTGACCGCGAGCTGCCACACTCACGAGGCATGACCCCCCTACCCCCGCCGACGATCGCGTAGCTCGAGCAGGAGGAGCGCGACCTCGTCCTGCCACGGTTCACCCACGACGAGGTGTGGCTGCTCGGCTCGCGCCTGGCCGAGCGCGCCCGCCGGGAGCGCCTTGCGGTGATGATCGACATCCGCCGCCCCGGGAGCATCCTGTTCAGGGCAGCGATGTCGGGCACGACCGGCGACCAGGACTGCTGGGTCGAGCGCAAGTCCGCGACGGCCTTGCGCTTCGAGGCGAGCACCCTGCTCGTCGGGCTGCGCCTCGAGGCCGACGGGCGCGATCCGTTCGCGGACGGGTGGTTGGATGCCGTGCGCTACACCCTCGCCGGCGGCGCGGTCCCGATCCGGGTCGGCGGCGCCGGGGTCGTCGCGGTCGCCACGGTCTGTGGGCTGGCCTCGCAGGACGACCACGCGCTCGTCGTCGACGGGTTGCGGGGACTGGTCACCGGCTGAGGAGCCGTGCCTGCCCGAAGGGGGCGACGGCGAATCCGCGGCTAGGGTGACGGGCATGCGCGGAGAACTCCTCACCAAGTCAGAGCGGTCGGGCGAGCCCGGCCGCTTCATGCTCCAGAACGAGCGGATGCTCAAGGTCGACCTGGCCGGCACGGGCGGGTTCTTCTACGCCCGTCAGGGCTCGATGGTGGCCTACCAGGGCGATGTCGACTTCGCCTACGAGGGCGCCGGCGGGCTCGGGAAGATGTTCAAGAAGGCCCTGACCGGGGAGGGCATGTCGCTGATGAAGGTCTCCGGCAGTGGCGACGTCTTCCTGGCCCAAGACGCCGACGAGATCTTCATCCTCGAGCTCGAGGACGAAGCCGTCACGGTCAACGGCCGAGCGGTCCTCGCGTTCGAGAGCAGCCTGACGTGGGACATCAACCGCGTCGAGGGTGCCTCGATGATGAGCGGCGGCCTGTTCAACACCACCTTCACCGGCCGCGGGATGATCGCCGTGGTCACCCACGGCACGCCGGTGGTGCTCCAGGTCGACGAGCCGACCCACGTCGACATGCAGGCCGCGGTGCTGTGGTCGGCCGGTCTCCAGTCCTCGATCCGCAAGACCGCCAAGCTCGGAGCCGTCATCGGCCGCGGCTCGGGCGAGGCCTACCAGCTTGCGCTGCAGGGTCACGGCATCGTCGTCGTCCAGGCCTCCGAGGGCCACCCGATCCCCCAGGGGTAGCACGGGGCCTCCGGCTGGCGCCCGGTGCCCGGTGCACGAGGGGCGCCGGGTCAGGTCAGGGCGAGGTGGGCCAGGAATCCCCGCACGAGGAGGTAGACGCCGACCAGGGCAAGGATCCAGCGCACCCCGACCTTGGCGTACCGCTCGACAGCGGTTCCGAGGGGCAGCAGCAGCCGCTCCCCCGCCCCGCCGGGGAGGAGGGAGAGCATCAGGGGAATGGTTGCGGGAAGCGTGGCGAGCGCCAGGAGCACCGCCACGGCCAGGACCTGCTCGGGGCGTGGTGCACCCGTGGCGATGACGTCCTTGACGGCCACGAGCAGGACCGGCCACGTCGTCGCGTTCGTGCACATCGACACCATCCCGAACCCCGACGACCGAGCCGCGCCCAGGCCGTCGGCGCCGAGTGACGGCATCCTGATGGTGCCCGCCTCAGGGGTCGGGCCGCCGCGCGCGCACCGTGAGGGTGACGGCGGCTGCGAGGAGGACGAGCCCGACGAGGATGTCGAGTCGGGCGTCGAGGTGGGGAAGCCGCGGAAGGTTCACCGACTGGCCGATCACCGCGACCGCGCTCACGAGCCCGAGCAGCACCAGGCCGGTTCCGGCGGCGTACCGGGCTCCGTCGCGGCGGCCTCCCGGGCCAGCGACGACGATGGCTTCACTTCCTCACCGTCGTGACCAACTCTGCGCCGGGTGGGGTGCCCGTCGGACACGGCACCCCACCCGATCGCGAGGCTCAGAAGCGGCCGTACCCGCTGACGCCGGAGAACACCGGACGCTCGGAGGTGGACTTGCCCGGCTTGGGCGAGTCGATCATCATGCCGTTGCCGGTGTAGATGCCCACGTGCCAGGCCGGGGAACCGAAGAACACCAGGTCACCGGGCTTGGGGTTGCTGACCCTGGTGGCCGCGCGCTGCTGGGCCGAGGCCGTGCGCGGAATGGAGATGCCGGCCTTGCCGAAGACGTACTTGGTGAACCCGGAGCAGTCGAAGCCGGACGGGGTCGAGCCGCCGTAGACGTAGGGGATGCCGAGCAGGCCGCGGGCGATGTTCACCACGCCACTGGCGGACTGCGGGACGTTGCTGGACGTCGCCGTCTTCGCGGTCGAGGCCTTCTTGGTGCTCGTGGTCGAGCGGGCGGGGGTGCTGCGGGAGGCGGAGGTGTTGCTGCGGCGAGTGGCGACCTCGTCGGCATCCGCCTGCGCCTGCACCACGACGGGGCGCGGCTTGGGCTTGGGCTTGGCGACGGCGGTGACGCCGACGACACCCACGACCTCGGTCGCCACCGGGGCTGCGACGGCCGGCGCGACGACCGACGGTGCCAGCGCCACCGGGGCTGCGACTGCGGCGGGGGCTGCGGCGGCCTCAGCGGCTGCGGCGGCGTCGGCACGCGGCTCGGCCTGGGCCGGGAGGGCGAAGGTCGCGACCAGGCCGCCGGAGGCAGCGAGGACGGCCGTGGCCTTGACGCCGTTCTGGCCAGCGCTCCTGACGATGGTCGAGAGTTCGGACCAGGGGTTGTACCGGGCGGCGCCGCGGTGGCGCCCCGAAGTGGCAGTGTCGAGAACAGTGAGCCTCTCAGTGCCTACGGGGTGAGCTGTCGGGTTCGGGCTGAGGTTGCCCGGCCGGGTCCGACCCGCAGGTCGTCACCGGCTTCACCCCAAGGAGTCGCGATGGTGCCGGACTCCGAAAGTGGTTCCCCCGCTCCTGCCGGCGGTGATGCGTGGTGCCTCACGGTGACTGACAGGACTCGGCGGTGACTCCGTGAGCACCTTCCACGGATGGGAAGGCCACACGAACGTAGCACCGCCGGGCAAAAGTCACAAAACGATCACGGGCGAGTCGCGTCACACCCCGCCCAGGCCGCCGTACACAGCGAGAAGCCGGGCCAAGACCGTGGGGACGGCGTGTTGCCCGGCTTCTCGCGAAACGGTCAGGACGGCGTCAGTTGACGGTGACGTGCACGTGGTCGTAGTGGTTCGCGGTGATCGAACCGCGATCCTCCATCATCCGCCAGGACTTGCCGGGCGCCCAGTAGCGCTGACGCCAGATGACGTACTTGACGTCGTAGGCACCGGCGTTGGCCTGGACGAACGCGGCCACCGCGTCACCCTTGCTGCGCGAGACCATGAAGTCGATCGCCTCACCCGTGCTGTGCTCGCCGGCGTTGGGTCGGTAGCCACCGATCGAGGAGACCCCGAAGGTCTTCTGCACGGCGGTGCACAGGCGGGCTGCGTTGCTGTCCAGACCGATGCTGCCGCACTTGGAGGAAATGGCCCCCGAGCTGACGTTGACCTTGCGGGCCGACGACGAGGACGACGACGAGGCCGACGACGAGGACGATGAGGATGAGGAGGACGACGAGTCCTTCTCGGCAACCGGCTTGGGCTTCGGCTTCGGCTTCGGCTTGGCGACGGCCTTCACGCCAGCGACGCCGACGGCCTCGGGCGCAGCCGGGGCGGCATCTGCGGGAGCCTCGACGGCGGGTGCGGCCGGCGCGGCGGCGCGGGCCTCGGAGCGCGACGCCGTCAGGGCGGCCGTGCGGCTCTGGCCGTCGCTGCTCGCGACGGTGGGCAGCGCCAAGGTGCTCGGGCTCGCCGAGACCGGAAGGGACACCGCGAGGGCGGCTCCGCCCACGACTCCGACCGTTGCGACGGTCTTGGCGGCCCAGGTCGCGCCAAGGCGCGGGAAGCCGTCGGGCAGACGCCGGACGGCGCCGGGGGCGCGGCGGCGCCCGGGCATGGTGTGGCGTGACACGAGGGTGGAGGACCTTCCGAGGGGGGTACGAATTCCCTCCACGGTAACGGGGACGTCAGGAAAAGTCACATTCTGGTAACGAGACGACCGTCACCAGATGTCAGAAACAGCCACCCGACACACCGCTGACCTGCACGGACGCCGGCGCCGCTGCGAACTGAGCGAAGCTCAGGTCACCTGCACGAAGACGTGGGAGGCGATGTCCCCGGGCAGCGAGACTCCGGTCGACTCCTGCGACCCGTCGCGCCACGCGACCACCCGCACCCCGTCGCGCCGCACCCGGGCGGGCTGCCCCGGCACCAGACCGACGGTGGTCAGCAGGCCGAGCGCCTCGGAGTCGACCTGCACCGGCTCGCCGATCCGCCGAACCACCACGGTCGCAGGCTCGTCACCGGCCACCTCCTTGAGCGTGGACAGGCCGCTGCGGAAGTCGATGCGCTCGCCGAAGTCCCCGAGCTCCTCCAGCCCCGGGATCGGGTTGCCGTAGGGCGAGAGCGCGTGATCGGGCAGCATCGCGAGGATCTTGCGCTCGACCCGGTCGGACATGACGTGCTCCCAGCGACAGGCCTCGTCGTGGACGTACTCCCACTCCAGACCGATGATGTCGACGAGCAGGCGCTCGGCGATGCGGTGCTTGCGCATGACGCGGGTCGCGAGCGTGCGCCCCTCCTCGCTCAGCTCGAGGTGCCGGTCGCCGGCCACGGCGAGCAGCCCGTCGCGCTCCATCCGTGCCACGGTCTGCGAGACGGTGGGGCCGGAGTGCCCGAGACGTTCGGCGATGCGGGCGCGCAGGGGCGTGATGCCCTCCTCCTCGAGCTCGAAGATCGTGCGGAGGTACATCTCCGTGGTGTCGATGAGGTCGGTCACACAGGTAAGCCTAACGGGACGGCAGCCCGGCACCTTCTACGTCGCCCGCCGACGGCGCCTCGGGTCGTACTCGGGCAGCCATCGCGCGAGCCATGCGCCCCCGACCAGTGTCAGGGCGCCGACGGCCACGCTGGCGGCCGCGATGGACGCCACGGCAGCCACGCCCGCGACCACGATCGCGGCCCCGTTCGTGCCCACGAGGGAGAGCAGCCGCCACACACCGAGGAAGGGTGCCCGCCCGACCGTCGGCGCGGCATCCGCCCCCAGGGTCATGACGATGCCCGAGCCGATCCCGTTGCCGACGCCCATGACCAGTGCGACCACGGCCACTCCCACGAGCGTGGCCGTCAGGGGCAGCACGAGCAGACCCCCACCGAGGAGCAGCGCAACCGGCACGGCCACCCACACCCGTCCGTACCGGTCCATGACGCTGCCGGCCGGCCAGAACAACAGCACCTCGATGAATGCGGCCGCAGCGAACACGAGAGAGGTCTGCGCGGCATCCAGACCGATGCTCTCGGCCCACAGCGGCACGACGACCACCCGTGAGGCGCGCGCCAGGCCGATCGCGAGCACCCCGAGCCCGACCGTGAGCAGCACCCGCCGGTGCTCCGCCACGACCCGGGCCACCGGCACCCGGGCCCGCCCACCCTGCGCGCTCTCCTCGTGCGCGGTGAGATCGGTTGTCCGCCAGGCGAGGAGCGACGCGAGCGACCCTGCGGCGACGGCGACGCCGAACGCGGCCTGTGGCCCCCACACCGCCACGACGGGCGCTCCGACGACAGGCCCGATGAACAGCCCGATCCGGGTGACCCCTCCCAGGGTCGACATGGCCCGGGCCCTCAGGTGCACCGGGGCGGCCGCCGTGAGGTAGCTCTGTCGGGCCAGCAGGAAGATCGCCGCCGACGGCCCCATGAGCAGCACCGCCAGACCGAGGACCCACAGCGAGGGCGCGACGAGCGCCAGCAGGCACGCGACGGCATCCACCACGCCCGCGAGCACGATGGCCCGCCGCTCGCCGATCCGCTCCACCAACACCCCGGCGGGCACGGCGGCCGCGATCTCCGCGAGGCCGGTCAGCCCGACGAACAGGGCCGCCACGGCGATCGAGGCCCCGAGCCCACGGGCGCTCAGCGCGACGACCGGCAGCACGGCCCCCACCCCGATCGACCAGATCGCCGACGGGCCGAAGGCCGGAACCGCGATCTGGCGCAGGGAGAAGCCCTCTGCCATCGCGATCCACCTCCGAAAGTCTCTCGATGTCAAGATATCTCGCGAGGTGCGCTCCTGGGGGTTTTGAGCCCCGCTCCTCAGGTCGCTCTCGGCCGCGTGAGTAGGTTGACCCCGTGGAGATCACGATCGCCCGACGCTTCTGCGGCCCACCCGAGTCTGGCAACGGCGGCTGGGTCAGCGGCACCCTCGCCACCCACGTCGCGACCACCGACGAGCACCCCACCGTCACGGTTCGCCTGGCCGCACCTCCACCGCTTGACCGGCCCCTCACGCTCGTCGTCGAGTCCCCCGTCTCGGATGCCGTCGCACCCGTTCCACCGTCGGCCCACCTCCTCGACGGCGACCACCTCGTCGCGAGCGCCACGGCATCCGCGCCGTTGTCCCGGGAGGCACCGGCCCCGGTCACCGTGGAGGCCGCTCGCGCCGCCGAGGAGCGCTACGAGGGCCTCGCCGACCACCCGTTCCCGACGTGTTTCTCCTGCGGCACGGCGCGCGACCCCGCCGACGCGCTCTGCCTGCGCCCGGGGCCGCTCGATGACGGCACCGGGCGCTACGCCACCACCTGGGAGCCGCGCGAGGCGTCTGTGCCGCTGGTGTGGGCCGCGCTCGACTGCCCCGGCGGATGGTCCGCGGGCATCGCCGGGCGCCCGATGGTGCTCGCAACGTTGACCACCGAGGTGCTGGCCCTTCCTGCACCCGGCGTCGCCCACACGGTTCTCGCGTGGCAGCGCGGGTCGCAGGGTCGCAAGCACTTCTCCGGCAGCGCCCTCTTCGCACCCGACGGGCGGGTGTTGGCCCGTGCCGAGGCCACGTGGATCGCCGTCGACCCCACCACGATCCGCCCGAGGGAGATCTCATGACCGACACCACCCGCACCGCCGTCGTCACCGGAGCGAGCAGCGGCATCGGCGCCGCCACCGCCCGGACATTGGCGGCCGAGGGCTTCCGGGTGGTCTGCGCGGCCCGACGGGCCGAACGGCTCGAGTCACTCGTCGCCGAACTCGGCGACGCAGCCGTTGCCGTCGCGTGCGACGTGACCAGCGACGAGGACGTCGCCCGTCTGGCCGAGGTCGCGGGCGGCCGGGTGCACGTGCTCGTCAACAACGCCGGCGGGGCGCTGGGGCTCGAGCCGGTGGCCCAGGGCGACGTCGCCCTCTGGCAGCAGATGTACGACACCAACGTGCTCGGCACGCTGCGCGTGACCAAGGCCCTGCTCCCGGCGCTCGTCGCCGCCGACGGTGAGGGCGTCATCGTCAACGTCGGATCGGTGGCGGGCTTCACCGCCTACGAGGGCGGCGGCGGCTACACCGTGGCCAAGCACGGCGTGCACGTCATGAGCGAGACCCTGCGTCTCGAGCTCGTCGACCAGCCGGTGCGGATCACGGTCGTGGCACCGGGCATGGTGCAGACCGAGGAGTTCTCGCTGACCCGCTTCGGCGGGGACAAGGAACGCGCGGATGCCGTGTACGCCGGCGTCCCCGGACCTCTCGTCGCGCAGGACGTCGCCGACGCGATCGTGTGGATGGCGACCCGGCCGGCCCATGTGAACGTCGACCTGCTCGTCATCAAGCCGCGGGCCCAGGCGGCGGCCCACAAGGTCCAGCGCCTCCCCTGAACCGACTCATTGCATTTCAGCCACCCCCACACCCCACCGACTTCGTGCGACTTGCGTGCGCCCAAACCCCGATTTCGGGCCTTTCAGCGCACCGAAACCGCACGAAGTCGCAGGAGGGGACGAGTCAGGGTTGGCGGCGGCTGACCGACCAGGATGCCGCGTCGCCGAGATCGCCGTCGCCGACCCGGGTGAAGACGAGGCGGTCGTGCAGGCGGTTGCGGCGACCCGCCCAGAACTCGACCTCGTCGGGCACGACCCGGTAGCCGCCCCAGAAGTCGGGCACGGGCACGTCCGACTCGGAGCCGGTGTCGGGGAACTCGGCGGCCCGGCGGGCGTAGGCCTCCTCGAGGTCGGTGCGCGTGCCCACCGGCTCGGACTGCTGCGAGGTCCACGCCGAGATCCGCGACGCCCACGGCCGGGACTGCCAGTACTCGAGCACCTCGGCACGGTCGACCATCACGGCCCGGCCGCGGAAGCGGATGGCCCGGTACATCGGTGGCCAGGTCAGGGCCACGGCCATGACGGGGTTGGCCGCGATCTCCCGCCCCTTGGCAGACGTGAGCGCGGTGACGAACCCGGGCCCACGTTCGTCGAGGAAGCGCATCAGGACGGTGCGCACGTTCGGTACCCCGGCGGCATCCACCGTGGCGACGGACATGGCGAGCGGTTCGAAGACGTCCTGCTCCACCTGTGAGCGCGCGACCGCGTCGTCGACCCAGCGGCGCGCCTGGGCGTAGGGCGTCGCGAGCAGCTGCTCCTCGGCCAGGCCATCACCGTCGTAGTCGAAGCGTGCCGCCGCGATGCGCCCGGCGTCGTCGTCGCCGCGTCCCTGGTTCATGGCCCGATCGTAGGCCGCAGCCGTCCGGCGCCCCAGCTCTGCACCACAAGGTTCACCTCGACACCACAACGGTTCCCCTGCGAACGTGAACCGTCGCGCACCGGGCGAGAACGTTCCGCTCAGGGGGTCGGATGCCGTGCGTCGTACCGCAGGAAGTGGCGGTGCCGCAGCGACAGCGCCCCGATCGCGACGATGCAGGCCACACCGCCCCACACCGCCATCCATCCCTCACCGATCCGCTCCGCGACGACGCCGCCGAGCATCTCCCCCAGCCTCGGCCCACCAGCCACGACGACGATGAAGACGCCCTGCAGGCGCCCGCGCATCCGGTCGGGTGCCGCCGACTGGAGGATCGTCGTGCGAAAGACCGCGCTCACGGCATCCGACGCCCCCGCGAACGCCATCGCGACGAGCGCACCCCACAGTGCCTGCTCGCGCGTCAGCCACTCCCCTGCACCGAGCAGCGCGACCCCCAACCCGCTGATGCCGACGCCCCACCCGACGATGCTCACCATGATCGCGACGCCCTGCCGCCGCACCGACCCCAGCCGCCCGGAGACCAGGGTCGCTAGCACCGCGCCCACCGCGGATGCCGCGTACAGGTAGCCCACCGTGCGCGCCCCGCCCCCGAGGATCACGGCCCCCGCCGCCGGGAAGATGACCCGGGGCTGCGCCAACAGCATCGCCGCGATGTCGGCCACGAACGTCATCCGCACGTTCGGTGCCGAGCGCAGGAACCGGAACCCGTCCACCACCGAGGCGAACCCCGCCCGCGTCGCGCCTGCCTCGGTGTGCGCCTCGGGTGGCAGCGACTGCAACCGCCACAACCCCCACAGCGCCGCCATCGTGATGAGCGCGTCGACCGTGTAGGCGGTGCGGAACCCGCCCCAGTCGACGAGCAGGCCGGCCAGCAATGGACCCACCATCATCGCCGTCGACATGGCGAACACCCCCAGCGCGTTGGCCGCCGGCAGTTGCTCGCGCGGCAGGATCCGCGGGTAGATGCTCGAGCGTGCAGGCGAGCTGACCCCGAAGGCCCCGTTCCACACCGCGACGATCGCGTACAGCACCCACACGTTCTCGTTGCCGAGCCAGGCCTGCGCCGCGCACGCGATCGACGTCACCCAGGCGACGGCGTTCGCCACCAGCGCCACCGTGCGCCGGTCGTGGTGGTCCGACAACGACCCGCCGTACAGGCCCATGACGACGAGCGGCACGAGCGCGAACAGCCCCACGAGCCCGACCGAGGCCGTCGACCCGGTGATGTCGTACACCTGGAGGCCGATGGCCACGACCGCCATCTGCGACCCGACGTTGGACAGCGTGAACCCCGCGTACAGGCGCCGGTACGCGGCGTTCTCGCGCAACGGCGTCAGGTCCGGCAGGTGGGAGCGCAGCACCGGCCGATCATGCCCGACCGGCGTCTGCGGGTGGCGGACGGGCACTTCGCACCGCAACCTTCAGCTCGACACCACAAAGGAAGTGGGGCGGACCTGAACCTTGCAGCATCGGGCGAGAAAGTTCACGGGGCCGGGCATAGGGTCCGGGCATGGACAAGCCCGACCAGATCGCCCTGCTCATCGACGCTGACAACGCGACGGCAGCGCGCATCGACGTCATCCTCGACGAGCTCTCGCGGCACGGGGAGACCAACATCCGGCGGGCGTACGGCAACTGGACCAAGACCGGCCTGAAGTCGTGGCAGGAGGTGTTGCACGACAACGCGATCCGCCCCGTGCAGCAGTTCGACCCCAGCAAGGGCAAGAACGCCAGCGACATCGCCCTGGCCGTCGACGCCGTCGAGATCCTGCACACCCAGCGGC
Source organism: Ornithinibacter aureus (assembly GCF_009858245.1). NCBI lineage: Bacteria > Bacillati > Actinomycetota > Actinomycetes > Micrococcales > Intrasporangiaceae > Ornithinibacter > Ornithinibacter aureus. The sequence goes on along the minus strand of NZ_VMSB01000001.1, from coordinate 3,001,941 downwards.
CCGACTGGTTCGCCATCGCCTCCTCCGACGCCGACTTCACGCCGCTCGTCATGCACCTGCGCGAGCACGGCGCCAAGGTCTACGGGTTCGGCGACGCCAAGACGCCGCAGCCGTTCCAGAGCGCCTGCACGCGCTTCCTCGTGCTCAACCGCCTCGCAGCGGCGAGCCCACTGCCGGATGCCGTGGCACCGGTCGCGCCCGAGCCGGCACCTGGGGAGCCCGCGGCGTCCGCGGCATCCGCCACTGCGCCCGCGAAGAAGACGACGGCGCGCAAGAAGGCAGCCACCCTCGCAGCCGCGGAGAAGGCCGCGGAGAAGGCCGCCGAAACCGCCGCGGAGAAGGCGACCGAACGGGCCGCCACCCCCGAGACACCCGCCCGACTCACGCGCAACCAGCTGCGCAGCGACGCCAAGCTGGTCGCCCTCCTGCGCCGCACCGTCGAAGGTGCCGCAGACGACGCCGGCTGGGCCCGGGTCAGCACGGTCGGGCAGCGCATCTCCAACCAGAGCTCGTTCGACCCGCGCAACTACGGCTACGCCAAGCTGAGCAAGTTGCTCGAAGCGACCGACCTGTTCGAGCTGCGCGACGTCGGCGCTCCAGCCATGTCCGTCAGGGACCGACGGATGTCCACCCACGGGACGGCCGGTGGGGCCAACTGACGCGCGGCGTGCACAATGGGGCCGCCCGACAACGGCGACCGGCACACGATTGGGGATCCCCATGAGCACTGCAGCAACGACCGACCCCGACTTCCGTCCCGGGCTCGAAGGCGTCATCGCGTTCGAGTCCGAGATCGCCGAACCCGACAAGGAGGGCGGGGCGCTGCGCTATCGCGGCGTCGACCTCAAGGACCTCGTCGGCCGGGTCTCCTTCGGCCAGGTCTGGGGGCTGCTCGTCGACAACGAGTTCGACCCGGGCCTGCCGCCCGCCGAGCCGTTCCCGCTGCCGGTGCACTCCGGCGACATCCGGGTCGACGTGCAGTCGGCGCTGGCCCAGCTGGCCCCGGTGTGGGGGTTCAAGCCGCTCCTGGACATCGACGACGCCGAGGTGCGCGACAACCTGGCCCGGGCCTCGGTCATGGCCATCTCGTTCATCGGCCAGTCGGCTCATGGCCAGGCCACCCCGATGGTGCCCCAGAGCGAGGTCGACAAGGGCCGCACGATCGCCGAGCGCTTCATGATCCGCTGGCGCGGCGAGCCCGACCCCAAGCACGTCGAGGCCATCGACGCGTACTTCATCTCCGCGGCCGAGCACGGCATGAACGCCTCGACGTTCACCGCCCGCGTCATCGCCTCGACCGGCGCGGATGCCGCGGCGTGCCTCTCGGGCGCGATCGGCGCCCTCTCGGGCCCCCTCCACGGCGGGGCCCCGAGCCGGGCCCAGCACATGATCGAGGGCGTCGAGCAGATGGGCGACGCGCGCCGCTACGTCAAGGAGGTGCTCGACCGCAAGGAACGCCTCATGGGCTTCGGGCACCGGGTCTACCGGGCGTACGACCCGCGGGCCGCGGTGCTGCGTGACACCTGTCAGCGCCTGGGCGCCCCCCGCTACGAGGTCGCCCTCGAGCTCGAGAAGGCGGCCATCGCCGAGCTGGCCGAGCGCTACCCCGAGCGGCGCATGGAGACCAACGTCGACTACTGGGCCGCGGTGCTGCTCGACTTCGCCGACGTCCCCGGCACGATGATGACCCCGCTCTTCGCAGCGGCCCGCACGGCCGGCTGGTCGGCCCACGTGCTCGAGCAGAAGCGCACCGGGCGGCTCATCCGGCCGAGCTCGCGCTACGTCGGTCCCGGTCCGCGCCCCCTCGAGGACGTCTCCGGGTTCGACCCGCAGCGCTGAGGACCGCTGAGGAGTTCCACGTGCTGGAACTCACGTCCGGCATCCGGGCATCGTGGGTGAAGATGGATGCCGGTCACGGGTCGCCGACGACGTCGGCCCGCAGTCACCGTGTCCCGCTTCCTCACCGCAGCGGATGACCGCAACCACGACTCACCCCACGCCGATCTGGAGAACCCTCGTGAGCGACGCCCCGATCACCATCCCCGCCGACCTGCTTCCGGCTGACGGCCGTTTCGGCTCGGGCCCCTCGAAGGTCCGCCCGGCCCAGATCGAGGCCCTCAGCGCGATCGCCACCACGGTCATGGGCACTTCCCACCGGCAGAAGCCGGTGCGCGACATCGTCGCCCAGGTCCGCTCGGGCCTGGCTGACTTCTTCTCGCTGCCCGAGGGCTACGAGGTCGTCCTGGGCAACGGCGGCGCGACGGCGTTCTGGGACGTCGCCGCGTTCGGCCTCGTGCGCGAGCGCGCCCAGCACCTGACCTTCGGTGAGTTCTCGAGCAAGTTCGCCACCGTGACGAAGAACGCCCCGTTCCTCGGTGAGCCGACGGTGATCTCCAGCGAGCCGGGCACCCGCCCGCAGCCGCGCGCCGAGGCCGGCGTCGACGTCTATGCCTGGGCGCACAACGAGACCAGCACCGGTGTCATGGCTCCCGTGCACCGGGTCGAGGGTGCGGATGCCGACGCCCTCGTGCTCATCGACGCCACCTCGGGTGCCGGTGGGCTCCCCGTCGACGTGGCCCAGAGCGACGTCTACTACTTCGCCCCGCAGAAGTCCTTCGGCTCCGACGGTGGCCTGTGGATCGCCCTGTTCTCGCCCGCCGCGCTCGCCCGCGTGGAGGAGATCACGGCATCCGGCCGGTGGGTCCCCGACTTCTTCAGCCTGCCGACGGCGATCAGCAACAGCCGACTCGAGCAGACGTACAACACCCCGGCGCTGGCGACCCTGGCCATGCTCGCCAACCAGGTGCAGTGGCTCAACGGGCAGGGCGGTCTGGAGTGGGCGAGCGCTCGCACCAAGGACTCCTCGGGCCGGCTCTACGACTGGGCCGACGCGAGCAGCTACGCCACGCCGTACGTCACCGACCCCGCGAACCGCTCGCAGGTCGTCGCGACCATCGACTTCGACGACGCGATCGACGCCTCGGCCATCGCCAAGACGCTGCGCGCCAACGGTGTCGTGGACGTCGAGCCCTACCGCAAGCTCGGCCGCAACCAGCTGCGGGTGGCCTGCTTCCCGGCGGTCGAGCCCGACGACATCAGCAAGCTCATCGGCTGCATCGAGCACGTCGTCGAGCACCTGGGCTGAGCCGCCCCCATCCCGCGTGGGTCAGCGGGTGAGCGCGTAGACGGCGGCCACGGCGATCAGCACGCCGAGCACACCGAGAGTCATCCGCCGCCGGAACAGCGGGGTCATCGAGCCGGCTCCGGTACCGGGGCGATCGACGCTGCCGGCGTCGCCAGGCTGGTGACGGCGACCCGCACCCTCGGACGTCGTTGCGACTCGTAGCTCACGCGCACATTCTGCGACCTCGCGAGCCACACGGACACACCGACCAGCGTGATCCCCATCGCCACCGCCCCGATGCCGATGGTCCAGCGGGGCCCGAACGTCTCGGAGATCCACCCGATGAGCGGTGCCCCCGCGGGGGTCCCACCCATGAAGATCGCCATGTAGAGCGCCATGACGCGACCGCGCATCTCGGGCGCCACCCGGGTCTGGACCATGGCGTTCGCCGTCGTCAGCGCCGTGAGCGCCGAGAACCCGACGGGCACCAGGGCCAGGGCGAACGTCCAGTACGTCGGGGCCATCGCCGCCACCGTCGCGGCCACGGCGAACGCCACGAGGGAGACGAGCAGCACCCGCAGGCGCGGCGTCTTGCGGCGCGCCGAGCCCAGAGCGGCGGCCAGCGAACCGATGGCCATGATCGAGCCGAGCAGCCCGAACTCACCGGCCCCCTTGTCGAACACCTTGGTCGCCATCAGCGCCATGGTGATCTGGAAGTTCATCCCGAACGTGCCGAGCACGAAGACGAGCAGCATGACGAGCTGGAGGTCGCCACGGTCCCGGACGTAGGCGAAACCCTCTCGGATGCCGCCACGCGCCTTCGCGAGCGGCGCGGGCCTGAGCTCGTTGGCACGCAGCAGGAGCAGGGCTGCGATGACGAACACGAAGGTCACGGTGTTGAGCAGCAGCGCCTGACCGGTGCCCCACGCGGCGATGACGAGTCCGGCGACGCCCGGCCCGATGAGGCGACCGAGGTTGAAGGATGCCGAGTTGAGCGACACGGCATTCGCGAGCTTGTCGTTCGGCACCATCTCGGAGACGAAGGCCTGACGGGCGGGGTTGTCGATGGCCGTCGTCACGCCTTGGAGCAGGGCGATCACGTAGACGTGCCAGAGCTGGGCGAGGCCGGTGACGGCGAGCACCCCGAGCAGCAGACTCGAGACGGCCAGCATGGTCTGGGTCAGCAACAGCGTGCGGCGCTTGGGAAAGCGGTCGGCGATCAACCCGGCCCACGGGGCCAGCAGCAGGAACGGCAGGAACTGCAGCCCGGTGACGACACCGAGGGCGGTCGCCGAGCCTGCGGTGAGCACGGTGAGCACGAGCCAGTCCTGGCCGACCCGCCCCATCCAGGTGCCGACGTTCGACACGAGGGCACCGGCGAACCAGATGCGGTAGTTGCGGACCTCGAACGAGGTGAAGGTCGGACTCATTCGGCAGCCACCCGTTCCAGCAGCGCGGTGGCCTGCACCAACAGGGCGCGCTCGTCGTCGGTGAGGGTCTCGAGCCGGCTGGCGAACCACTGGTGGCGCCTGCGGCGGGTCTCCTTGATGGTCTCCAGACCGGCCGGGGTCAGCGACAGGATGACCTGGCGACCGTCGGTGGGGTCGTCGGCGCGGGCGACGAGCCCGAGGTCGACGAGGGCGTTGACGGTGCGGGTCATGCTCGGGGCGCTGACCTTCTCGATGGTGGCGAGGTCCTTGGGGGTGCTGGGCCGCTCCTCGAGCCGGACGAGTACGGAGAACTGGTGCGGCGCCACGAGGGCGTCGCTCTCGAAGCGCACCCGACGGGCGATCCGCATGCAGGCCATCCGCAGGTCACTGGTGAGCCGGTCGCGCTGGGCGCGGGTCATCGGCCGGGGTGCCGCGGTCGGGGAGGTCTGCGTCGACGAGGGTGCCACCGGAGCGGTGATGGGGCTCATGGAGGTCTCCTCAGACAGGGAAGTCAGATACTTACCCAAACTCATTACCTGCGCTAACCATTCCCTCCGTACCCACACCGACCAATAGGTCACTCGGGGTACACCCTCCTCCGTACCTACATCGACCTATTGGTCGATCTCGGTACACACGCGGGACCGCGGTTACAGTGGGCGGGTGACCCCGACGGACCCGGCTCCCGAGCAGCGCGCGACCCCTCTCGGGAAGTCCGCGCCGGTTGACCCGCTCATCGTGCCGACCCGCACGATCGTCCTCGTCGGCACCGCGATCTGGGCGGTTGCCCTCGTCGTCACCCTGCTCGTCCCGGATCTGCACACGGGCGAGCGCTCGTGGTGGCCCTGGGCCTGTGTCAGCGGGCTGGGGCTCGGCGCCTTCGCCTGGTGGTACGTCAGCCGCACCCAGGGCGTCGACGACCCCACGTGACCGAGAGCGGATGCCGTGGCACGGCATCCGCTCACCCCTCCCGTCGCGCCCACCCCTCCCGTCGCGCCCACCCCTCCCGTCGAGAGTAGGCGAATCGCCGCGCGCCCCACAGGGCTCGCGGCGATTCGCCTACTCTCGACTGTTTGAGTGGCCGTCAGACGGGGTCGAGCTCGAAGTCATCGAGGATCGGCGCAGTGACCCGCTCGGGCTCGGGAGCGTCCATGTCGACCTCGGAGTGTGCGCCACAGCCGTGGTCCAGGCTGACGACACGACCGTCCGAGGGGGACCACTCGCTCGCGCAGACCCCGAAGACCGAACGCAGGGCGCCGGCCATCGGCACGAAGAACCCGCACGACGAACACGGCGCCGGTGCTTTGACGGCGATCGGCGCGCTCGGCCCCGACTCCCCCTCGTACCAGCGGCGCGCCGCCGCCTCACGCCCTTCGGCGGACAGCACACGAGCACGACCGAGACCGAGCTCCCAGATCGCGACCTGGTCGACGTCGTCGTCGCCCGTGGCCTCGAACCCGGCAACGAGCATCGGGTCATCGGCAATGAGCGGGGTGACGTCACCGGGGCCGACGTCACCCGGGGCCAGCCGCTCGGCGTAGGGCAGCCACTGCGGAGACAGCAGCGACTCCTCGCCGGGCACGAGGTTGGTCTCGCTGACCGTCACGGTCTTCGAGCGGGGCACCCGGGCAACGGTGATCGCCCAGCGCCACCCGCGGTAGGCCAGGGCGGCACACTCGAAGTAGTGAGTGGCGACCCGGTCCTGCACCATCTCCATGCCGAGGTGGGCGCCGACGGCATCTGCCTCGGCGATCGACACGGCCGCCTCGCGCGCGGTCTCGACCGCCGCCGCGAGCGTCGCGTCCGTCTTCACGGCCGACTTCACCGCGGTGCTCACAGCTCGAGGTCGCCCGCCACCGCGTGCAGCACCTGGGCGATCTTGTTGCCGTGGGCCTTGTCGGGGTAGTGGCCGCGGCGCAGCCCCTCGGAGACCGAGTCGAGCAGCTTGATGACGTCCTCGACGATGACGACCATCTCGTCGGCGGGCTTGCGCCCGGCCACTCGACGGTTGTCCGCCACCGAGGGCGTGGGGTCGAGCAGCCGCACGGACAGGGCCTGGGCGCCGCGCCGGCCCTCGGCGATGCTGAACTCGATGCGTTGACCGCCCTTGAGGCCGGTCACGCCCTGGGGCAGTGCGCTCGACGGGACGAACACGTCACCCTCGCCGGAGTCGCCGGCGACGAAGCCGAAACCCTTGTCGGCGTCGTAGAACTTCACCTTGCCAGTCGGCACGGTCCACCTCATTGTCCAGATCGCGGAGAACGCCCGAGCGGGCGCAACCTCAAGGCTAACCGGTCCCCACCCTCCCGCGCGCCTGCGTTGATCGAACGCCCGGATGCCGTGTGCGTCGCGTGGTTTCGCGGGGCCTTGTGTGGTCGCTCAGGAAACCCGGTCGCCGCTGTCACCGCGTCATGGCACGGTGTGCGCCATGGACACCACCGCCTCGCGCCTCACCCTGCGGGGCTTCTGGGAGTCGCTCCCGACTCCCGGGCGGTGGCTGCTCTCGACCACCGCGATCTCGACGCTCGGCCGGGGGATGACCCTGCCGTTCACGATCATCTACGTGCACGAGGTGCGCGGCATCGAGCTCGATGTGGCCGGGCTGCTGATGAGCCTCATCGCCGGGGTCGCACTCGTCGTGACCGGCCCGGTCGGTGCCCTGATCGACCGTCTGGGCTCTCGCGTCATGGTGATCTGGGGCAACCTCGCCCAGCTGGTCGGGGCGGTGATCCTGGCCTTCGCGACCTCGGTGCCGGCCTTCGTCGCCGCGTTCACCCTGATCGGCATCAGCTTCGGCATCGGCTGGCCCGGCTTCAACGCCCTGACCTCGAGCATCGTCTCCGGTCCCCTGCGCACCCAGTTCTTCGGCATCAACTTCGCCCTGGTCAACCTCGGGATCGGCATCGGTGGGGTGCTCAGCGGCTTCCTCACCGACGTCGACCGCCCTGCGACCTTCACGGCGATCTTCCTTGCCGACGCTGCCTGCATGCTGATCCCCATCGCCCTGCTCCTCGGGCCGTTGCGACGAACCGGCGGCCCACCCCCGGCCGGCGCGCACAGCGGCCCACAGGACACGGCATCCGACGCGCCCGGCGTCAGCTATCTGACGATCCTGCGCAACCCCGCGGTCGTGTGGATCACCGCACTGACGTTCCTGTCGAGCTTCGTCGGTTACGGCCAGATGGAGGCTGGGTTCCCGGCCTTCGCCCGCGAGGTCAGCGAGGTGTCGACGCGCACCATCGGCCTGGCGTTCGCGGCGAACACCGCAGTGATCGTGGGCATGCAGTTCCTCGTGCTGCGGATCATCGACGGCCGTCGCCGCACGCGGGTCTTCCTGGGGTTGGTGGCGCTGTGGGCGGCGGCGTGGCTCATCCTCGGCGCCACCGGCCTGGTCGCCGGAACGCTCGCAGCGGCTGCCGGGGTCATCGTGTTCCACGTCTTCTTCGGCCTCGGCGAGACGATGCTGCAACCCACCGTGCCTGCGATCGTCAACGACCTCGCCAGCGACCGGGATCGCGGACGGTTCAACGCGGTGTCATCGGGGGCGTTCCAGGGCGGGGCCATCACGGCGCCCATCGTCGCCGGGGTGCTGCTGGACCGCGAGCTCGCCGGGGTGTTCATCGGCCTGCTCATCGCCTGCCTCGCGGTCGTCGCCCTGCTGGCGCTGGCGCTCGAGCGCCGCATCACCCCCGAGGTCAACGGCCTCACTCCACCGACAGGCGAGTGACCTTCATCCCCTCCTTGGCTGCGATGACCTGCACCTGGGCTCCCGCCGCGAGGTCGGCCGCGCCACGCATCGAGGCGACGGCCTCGTCCAGGGCGTAGGTGGCCTCGAAGCCGTCCGAACTCCTGACCGTGAGGCTCTTGCCGGCGGTGTACGCCGTGACCTGACCCGACTGCACGACCATGACGGTCGGGGTGCCGGTGACGTTCGTCGTGAACTCCCCGTGCAGCACGTCCGGCGCGCCCAGGCCCTGCCGCCCCATCCCCATGCCGTTGCCCATGCCGGGCGCTCCACGGCCGTTGCCCTGACCCTGCCCGGCGCCGGGGCCACCCTTGCCGTTGCCGTTCCCGCGACCCGGTGCGCCCTCGGCCTCGCCCCGGCCCTGGCCCTGGTCGTCCCCGCGACCCATCCCCCGCTGCTTGTCGTGACCGAGCGCCAGCCCCTTGCCCTGACCGGGTCCACGATCAGACACCGGCATCCGCCCATCGTCGCCGTGGGCGTACAGGACGCCGCCGACGACCGCCGCGGTCGCCAGACCAACCCCCGTCACCAGCAGCAGGGTCGTGAACACGGCACCCAGCACGAGGGCGACCTGGCCCCCGGTCGTGGACGCCGCCCGGGCGAACCACCCGTGCGAGCTCGGGTCGGGCGCAGGTGCTGGCGGACTCACAGGTGCAGAGCCGGGCTGGGGGGCGGGGGCGGCCGGGTCACTCATACCGCCATGAACCACCCGCAGGCAGCGAAAGTCCCGACCTCAGCACAGACTCACAGGCAGTTCACATCACAGTCGAGGCCGTGCACCGGGACACCTCAGCAGGTCAGGCGCCGGTGAGGGCACGCACGACCCGCGAGGGCGACGGCCGGCCGAGGTGTCCGGCCATCCACGCACTGGTGGCCACCAGTGCATCGAGGTCGACGCCGGTGTGTACCCCAGCGCCATCGAGCGCCCACACGAGGTCCTCCGTGGCGAGGTTGCCCGTCGCGGACTTGGCGTACGGGCAGCCCCCGAGCCCCCCCGCGGCGGCGTCGACGACGGTGACCCCCTCCCGCAGTGCCGCCAGCGTGTTCGACAGCGCCTGCCCGTAGGTGTCGTGGAAGTGCACCCCGACGCGGTCAACGGTGATGCCCACGGCATCCAACCCCGCCAGCAGCCGGTGCACATGGCCCACCGTGCCGACCCCGATCGTGTCGCCGAGCGAGAGCTGGTCGCAGCCCAGGTCCATCAGTCGCCGGCACACCTCGACGACCTGCTCCACCGGCACGGGGCCCTCCCACGGGTCGCCGAAACACATCGAGACGTAGCCGCGAACCCACAGCCCCTCGGCCCGAGCACGCTCGACGACCGGCGCGAACATGGCCAGCGACTCCTCGACGCTGCGGTTGAGGTTCTTGCGGGCGAACGTCTCGGTGGCGCTGCCGAACACCGCGACCGCCCCCACACCCGCGGCCAGCGCCCGGTCCAGCCCACGCTCGTTGGGCACGAGCACGGGTCGCTGCGCACCGCGCCCCTGCTCGTCGAGCAGGCCGAGCACCTCCTCGGCATCAGCCAGCTGCGGCACCCAGCGGGGGTCGACGAACGACGTGGTCTCGATCGTGCCCAGACCCGCGCCGGCCAGGCGGCGCACGAACTCGGCCTTCACCTCCGCGGGCACCACCGACGACTCGTTCTGGAGGCCGTCTCGTGGCCCGACCTCGTAGATCGTCACGGAGTCGGGCAGGGTTGCGTCGGGCTCGACCTGCGGCAGCGGAAGTCTCACCCGCCGATCCTGACACGCCGCACGCTTCGTGGCGACGCCCGCACGCTCTACCCTCGTCTCGGCGCGCCATCCGGTGTCGCTGGGGGACGACGCAGGACTCGAGGGACAACGATGAGCGACAGCACGGATCGGCCGCAGGACACTCCGATGGACCCGACGGCACCCTCGGATGCCGGGTGGTCGGCACCCGCACCCGAGTCACCGTCCAGCGACCCGGCGCCCGACGCACCGGCCCCCCAGGTGGCGCAGCCCTCACCGTACGAGGCTCCCCCTGCGTCGGCCGAGGCTCCGCCCTCGCCGTACGACGCTCAGCAGCCACCCGCCTACGGGCAGCCCCCGGCTTACGGTCCGCCTCCCGCCTACGGTCAGCAGACCGATCCGTACGCGCAGCCCCCTGCCTACGGCGCGCAGGCCAACCCCTACGCCCAACCCCCTGCCTACGGGAGCCAGCCCACCCCGTACGGCCAGCCGGCATCCCCGTACGGGCAGCAGCCGGACCCGTACGGTGCTCCCCCGGCCTACGGGAAGCCCCAGCCGGGCTATGGCCCGGGGCCGTACGCAGCGGCTCCTCAGACCAACGGCAGCGCGTTGGCCCTGACGATCATCTCCGCGATCGGCGCCCTGTCCTGCTGCCTGATCACCCTCCCTTCGCTGATCTTCGGCATCATCGCGCTGTCCAAGCAGTCGAGCGACCCGGTGCAATCGGCGAAGATGGCCAAGTACGGCTGGATCGCCTTCGGCATCTGCGTGGCGCTTGCCGTCCTGGCGGCGATCGGCTTCTTCGCGGCCGGCTCAGCAGGCTGGTTCGACGACGGCGGCTACTCCGACTACGAGTACGACAGCTCGTACTGACGATCAGGCGCATCTGAACGCAGAAGTTCAGATCGCACGCAGCAATTACCGGTCGCGCTCCGAACTCCTGCGTCCGAATCGAAGTGCTGCGTCCGAATCGAAGTGCTGCGTCTGGATCGAACTCCTGCGCTCGCCGGGCCGGGCTCGGCGGCAAGCACCCCATCGCGGCCATCGAGTTCAGCCGATGTCCAGCGAACTCACAGGATCACGCGCCAGACTGACCCCGTGACCAGCACCCCGACGCCCGAGGCCCGCCTGCTCGTCGTCGAGGACGAGCCCAACATCCGCGAACTGCTCGCGACGTCGCTGCGCTACGCCGGGTTCGACGTCGCCACCGCGGCCAGCGGCACCGAGGCGCTGCGCGTGGCCGACTCCCACGACCCCGACCTGTGCGTCCTCGACGTCATGCTCCCCGACATGGACGGGTTCACCGTCACCCGCCGGCTGCGCGAACAGGGCCGCCAGCTGCCCATCGTGTTCGTCACGGCCCGCGACTCCGTCGACGACAAGATCAAGGGCCTGACCGTCGGCGGCGACGACTACGTCACGAAGCCGTTCAGCCTCGAGGAGGTCGTCGCGCGCATCCGAGCCGTCCTGCGCCGCACCCGGGGCGATGCCGAGCAGGACAGCCTCGTGCTGACCTTCGAGGACCTCGAACTCGACGAGGACTCGCACGAGGTTCGTCGCGCCGGTCGCGTCATCGAGACCAGCCCCACCGAGTTCAAGCTGCTGCGCTACCTCATGCTCAACCCCAACCGGGTCCTGTCGAAGTCACAGATCCTCGACCACGTCTGGGACTACGACTTCCGCGGCGAGGCCGGGATCGTCGAGTCCTACATCTCCTACCTGCGCCGCAAGATCGACATCGAGGGTCTGCCCCCGCTCATCCACACCAAGCGGGGCGTCGGCTACGTGCTGCGCCTGCCACCCCAGGCCTGACCGTGTCGAGCGCCTCCCCGGCGACCACCCCACCGGCATCCGACCAACCCGTACCCGGCCAACCGGCGACCACTCCACCGGCATCCGACCAGCGCACCCCCAAGGACGGCCCGGTCGCCCGCGTGGTGCGCCACCTCGAGGCGGTCCCCCTGCGGCGCCGCCTCGTGGCGATCGTCGGGACCCTCGTCGGGGCCGCGCTCATCCTCACGAGCCTCGCGACGGCCTACCTCATGCGCTCGGACCTGCTCGACCGGGTCGATTCCGAACTGCGCTCGGTCGCTCGCCCCGTGGCCACTCAGGTGTTCGACGACCTGCGCAGCACCGGCTCGGCGCTGCCCACGGGGTATGCGTTCCACCTCCAGGGTGCCCGCGGCACGATCACCCGCCTGCCCACCGGGGAGACGGCGCGGCCGGTCCTTCCCGTGCTCACCGTCGACGACCCGCGCGTGACGAGCGGCGAGCCGTTCACCGTGCCGTCGGAGGGGGGCCGCCCGCAGTGGCGCTTCATCGCGGGCCGGGTCGTCGGCGAGGACTCCACCTTCGCCGTCGGCGTCCCCCTCGACACCGTCAACGACACCGTGACCCAGCTCGTCATCACGACGGGACTGATCAGCACGCTCGTCCTGCTCGCCTCGCTGGCGATGGCCCGGTATGCCGTGCGGCGCGCCTTCCGGCCGCTCACCCGCATCGAGGACACCGCCGCGGCCATCGCCGCCGGCGACCTCACGCAACGCATCCCGGTCCGCCAGGCCGACGACGAGGTGACCTCGCTGTCGCGCAGCCTCAACACGATGCTCGCGCGCATCGAGTCCTCGTTCGCCGTGCGAGAGGCCAGCGAGGAGCGGATGCGCCAGTTCGTCGCCGACGCCTCCCACGAGCTGCGCACCCCGCTGGCGACGGTCCGCGGCTACGCCGAGCTCTACCGTCAGGGCGCGGTGCGTGACCCCGAGGCGGTCGGCGGCGCGATGGAGCGGATCGAGGCCGAATCCGAGCGGATGAGCGGTCTCGTCGAGGACCTCCTCATGCTCGCCCGCATCGACGACGCCCCCGAGGTCGAGCTGGCTCCCGTGGACCTCACCGTGCTCGCCGCGGATGCCGTGGCCGACGCGCGCGTGCGCGCCCCCGAGCGTCGGATCAGCCTCCTGGGGCTCAACGGCCCGGTCGCGCCGACGGTCGTCGTGGGGTCCGAGCCGAAGCTGCGCCAGGTCGTCACCAACCTCGTCGCCAACGCGCTGCGGCACACCCCGGCGGGCACCCCTGTCGAGGTCGCCGTCGGCCTCGACGCGCACGGCGCGACCCTCGAGGTGCGCGACCACGGGCCGGGGGTCCCGCCCGAGGTGGCGACGAAGGTCTTCGAACGGTTCTACCGGGCCGACCCCTCGCGTGGCCGAACGGCTGGCGGCGGAAGCGGTCTGGGGCTGGCGATCGTCGCCGCGATCGTGGCCCGTCACCAGGGCCAGGTCGGGGTGGCGCGCACCCCCGGGGGCGGTGCCACCTTCGTCGTGCGCCTGCCCCAGCGGCCGTCATCGCCCCATCAGCGCCCCATCGCACAGCGCACTCCCAGCAACTGATCAGAGTGCTCGCAAGTCGGCGGGCTTGACTGGAGTCAAGCCAGTCACCCCCGCCCGAAGGAGCGTTCGCCATGACCGACCAGAACCCCACCCCCCAGTGGTACGCCCCCCGAGGCGGCACCACCACCGACCCTCGCCCCGTGGGGACGTTCGGCCAGCCGACCGAGCCCGTGCCGACGTGGCCCCCGGCCCCGCCGGCCCCTCCGGGCCCCCCCTCGGTGCCGGCGATTACCACTCCCCCGGCGCCCAAGCGAGGCCGTCGCCTGGCTGAGCTGACCGCCGTCGCGGTGATCACCGGCCTCATCGCCTCGGGCAGCACGCTCGCCGTCACCGGCGCCTACGACGGCACCGACGCCGCGACGACCACGGGCACCTCGCAGTCCCTCGGCCGCGACACCGACACCGCGCCGGTCATCCAGGCCGACGGCTCGGCACCCAACTGGACCGCGACCGCGAGCGCCGTCGCCCCGAGCGTCGTCGCCATCACCGCGACATCTGCGCAGGGCGGCGGCCAGGGCTCCGGGGTCATCATCGACTCCTCCGGCCACGTGCTGACCAACAACCACGTGGTGGCCGGCGCCCAGGAACTGACCGTGACGACCTCGGACGGTCGCACCTTCGCGGCCGAGATCCGCGGCACCGACCCGTCGACCGACCTGGCCGTCATCACCATCACGGGCAACCCCAGCAACCTCACGCCCATCGCCGTCGGCGACTCCGACGCCCTCGCGGTCGGAGACCCGGTCATGGCCGTCGGCAACCCGCTGGGCCTGGCCGGCACCGTCACCACCGGCATCGTGAGCGCGCTGAACCGTCCCGTCACCACCCAGGGTGAGAGCAGCGGCCAGGACCAGTTCGGCCAGGGCCAGTCGCAGGCCGAGCCCGTCGTCACCAACGCCATCCAGACCTCTGCGGCGATCAACCCCGGCAACAGTGGTGGAGCGCTCGTCAACGCCGGGGGCCAGCTCATCGGCATCAACTCCTCCATCGCCTCGCTCGGGTCGTCCTCGGGCCAGTCGGGCAACATCGGCATCGGCTTCGCGATCCCGGTCAACGAGGCCACCTCGATCGCCGAGCAGCTCATCGCCAAGGGCACGGCCGTGCACGCCTACCTCGGGGTGACCCCGCAGGACGGCTCGGCCTCCGACGGCTCGGCCACGCGCACCGGCGCCGAGATCACCTCGGTCGGTGCCGACACCCCCGCCTCCGAGGCCGGGCTCCAGGTCGGCGACGTCGTGACGGCCGTGGGTGGCGAGCGGGTCGAGTCGGCCCTCTCCCTCGTCGCCCACATCCGCGAGCGCAACGCCGGTGACGAGGTCACCCTCACCGTCCTGCGCGACGGCAGGACGATCGACGTCAAGACCACCCTCGCCGCCAAGCCGACCTCCACCACCCCCTGACCCGGACGTCCGGCAGGTTGGTGGCTTCACCAGCCTGCCTGACGGACGTCGTGACAGGTTGGGCGCGACTCTGAGTGCCAAGGCTCAGGTGTGGAGCCTCGTCGCGCGCGAGACTGTGCCCATGAGCACCCGCGCCCAGATCCAGCAGCTCGAAACAGAGTTCGCCGAGGCGATGACCCGCATGTACACCGTCGGCAACGGCCTGGCCCGCCTGCGCAGCCAGCTCGAGCGCGAGGAGGGGTACGGCATCCCGGATGCCGCCCGCCCGGCTCCCGTTCCCCCTCCCGTCGCCCGCCCGGCAGGTTCCCCGGCGGCACCCGCCGCGCCGCCACTCACTGCGCCGCCGCTCACCGCGCCGTCGCTCACCGCGCAGGCGCCGGCGCCGCAGCCCCCGGCGATGCGCCAACCGCCCGCCGCCACACCGGCACCGGCCGCGCCGCCCCAGGGTCCGTGGCAGCAGCCCGCCCCGGCGGTGCCGTGGTACCGCCGCGAGGGAGCCGTGACGCGGGTGCTGGCCATCGCCGGCGCCGTCATCACCATGGCCGGGGTCGCGATGTTCCTCGTCCTGGCCGCCCAGCGCGGCTGGTTCGGCCCGGAGGCACGCGTCGCCGCCGGAGCCCTGCTCGCCGCGGTGCTCATCGGGCTGGGCGTGCGAAGTGGTCGCGCCGACCTGCGTGAACGCGCCGCGGCCGCAGGCGCCCCCGACACGACTGCAGCCACACCCGCAGGGGTCGAGGGCGCACCCGCAGCGGTCGGGGCCGCCCCCGTCGCCCTGGTGGCCACCGGTGTCGCCACCGCCTACCTCGTCGTCGTCGCCATGACCACCGGCTACGGCTGGGTGCCGACCGCGCCGGGCCTGGCCCTCGCCGGTGCGGTGGCGCTCGCCGGGTTGCACCTGGCCCGCAGCTGGCGCAGCGAGCTGCTCGCGGTGCTCGTCGTGCTCGGTGCGGCCGTGCTGGCTCCCGTGGTCGCCCAGGGCGGTGGCTGGGTGGTCACCGGCTACCTCGCCATCCTCTGCCTCGCCGGCTGGTGGGCCTCGGGCGACCGGACCACCCAGGTGCTCACCCTGGCCCGGGTGCTTCCGCTGACGCTGGCGCTGCTCGTGAGCTCGGTGTCAGGAGGTGGCACGGCAGACGACGTGGGCAACCTCGCGATCGCCGGCCTCGCGCTCGGCGCCACCCTGCTCACCTCGACCCTGTCGGTGCGCCGAGACCGCGGCGACGTGGCCGCCTCCATCGCGGTCGCGCTGCTCTCCGTCGGGCTGTTCGCCGCGACGACGACCTTCGACAACCCGGCGCGCACGCTCGCCCTCGCCACGGCATCCGCCGCGCTGCTCCTCACGGCAACCACGCTGGGTCGCGGCCCGGTCGGCCCCGTGGCAGGCCACCTGGTCGTCACCACGGGCGCAGCGGGCACGGTGTTCGCCGTGCTGGCGGTCGTCGCGGGCGCACCGACCCGGTTCATCACGACCGGGCTGCTGCTGCTCGCGATCGTGGGCCTGGCCGTCGCAGGCATCACGCGTTCCCGGGTGAACCTCGCGCTGGCGGCAGGTGTGACCCTCCTGGGCGTCGTCGGGTGGCTGCAGTACCCGCTGACCGTCGCGGCGTCTGCGCGCACCCTGCGCGGCGACATGGCGGCGGCACTGCTGGACAGCATCGTGCTCGCCGGGGTGCTCGCCATGGTCGTCTGGGCGATGGGCCAGCAACGCGGTCTGGGGCGTGAGCTGCGCGTGATGGTGCGGATCGCCGTCTGGGTGCTGGGGCTGGCCGCCTCCGCGACGGCCCTGGCCGCGGCTGGCACGCTCGTCGGCGCGCGACTGGGCGACCCGACCCTGGGGTTCACCATCGGGCAGGCCGTCGCCACGATCACCTGGATGCTGGGAGCCGCATGGTTGCTGCTGCACGGCCTCGAGCGTTCGCCTGACGCCGACCTGACGCTGCGCACGGGCCTCCTGCTCGCCGCCGTCAGCGTGGCGAAGCTGTTCCTCTACGACCTGTCGTCGCTGAGCGGCATCGTTCGCTCGGTCGCCTTCATCGCCGTGGGTCTGCTGCTGCTGGCGATGGGCAGCCGCTACGCCAAGGCGTACGAGCGGTCGCGTCCAGCCTCGTGACGCGAGCCCGTGGTGGGTGGCACAGTGGCCCGATGCGTGCGCTCCAACGCCGGTGGGTGGCCGACTGCGCCGCGGCCGCTCCCCGGGCGCCACGGGAGGTCGTCGACGACGTGGGGCACGACCTGCTCAATCGCTGGAGCGAGAAGCACCGGCGCTACCACGGCCTCACCCACCTCAGCGAGGTGCTCGCAGCGCTCGACCGGCTGTGCGCCACCCGCGCGGTCTCCGCCGAGGACGCAACGGTCGCCGTTTTGGCCGCCTGGTTCCACGACGCTGTCTACTCGGTCATCCGTGAGACGCCAGACCGTCCCGGCACGTCGGGGGCAGCCGCGGCCGCAGGGGCAGCCACCGTGAGCAACGAGGCCGCGAGCGCAGACCTGGCCGAGCACCACCTGAGCGCGCTGAGGGTGGCGGCGACGACGCGACGGCGCGTCACGGCATCCGTGCTCGACACCGAGCACCACGATCTGGGCAGCACCGCCGGTGAGGACCCTGCCCGGGTGCTGCTGCATGACGCGGACCTGTGGATCCTCGCGGCTCCGGTGGTTCGGTTCGACGAGTACTGCGCCCAGGTGCGCGCCGAGTACGCGCACGTGCCCGCGGCGGTCTACG
Source organism: Ornithinibacter aureus (assembly GCF_009858245.1). Lineage (NCBI taxonomy): Bacteria > Bacillati > Actinomycetota > Actinomycetes > Micrococcales > Intrasporangiaceae > Ornithinibacter > Ornithinibacter aureus. The sequence continues at coordinate 2,984,422 of NZ_VMSB01000001.1, read as the reverse complement.
CCCGTGAGCGCTCTGCCGTGCTGCGACCGTTCCTCGCGCGGGACAACGTGTACCGCACCCAGTACGCGCGGTCGACGTGGGGGCCGGCGGCGCGTGAGAACCTCGCCCGCGAACTCACCCGGCTGGCGGGCTGAGGGTCGCCTCGGCGAGCGCCCACCAGAACTGGCGGGAGCACAGGGCCTCGAGCTCGTCCCAGGTGACCCACTGGTGGTGTGACGTGTCGTCGAGTCCAGGGGTGAGGGCGGGTCGGATGCCGGGGACGCTCACCTCGTAGACCTGGAGCAGGTCCTGCCCCTCGCGCCACAGGCCGCCGGAGGATCGGTGGTGGAAGCGCTCGTAACCGATCGGGATGAGGTCGTGGGGGGCCACGCACAGGCCGGTCTCCTCACGGACCTCACGAACGGCGTTCTGACGCACCGACTCCCCCGGCTCGCGCCAGCCACCCGGTGCACCCCACTCGCTGCGGCGCACGGAGTGCACGAGCACGAAGTCGCTGGTGTCGTCGCGGACGAAGGCCATCGCCGCGAACACTCGTGCCTCGTCGGCCTCGCGAGGGGAGGCGATGAGGTCGACGTCGGCGCTCGTGCCGTCGACGAAGCGGATGCCGGTGACCTTGGCGACGCCGGTGTCGCCGCGGCGCTTCTGCAGGCGCAGCCCGCTGCGCTGGAGCCGTCGGACGAGGTCACGTGCCGGGATCGGCTCTGCCCCGGCTGCGACCACGGCGGCGTAGCGCTCCTCGGGGATGTCGTAGTGGTCGCCCTCGAACGCCCTGCGGGGGATGCCGGCCGCGCGGGCGAAGGCGTGCAGCTCCTCGGTGCTGGTGTCGCTGATCAGGTGCGACCACCGGCGGCCGTGCGCCTCGGGGCGCGGCGGGTCGATGAGGATGGCCACGCCCCGATCGTAGGCCGGGGCGACGCGAGTGCCGGACGTGACCAATAGGTCAGTTCCGGCACAGGTCCGACCCCCTCTCGGCCGGCTCGGTACCCGGTGAGGTGTCGACGGCGGGGCCCAACTCCCGATGTGCGCCCTTGCTCCCGATGTGCGCTGCTGCAACGACGCACATCGGGAGTAAGGATCTGCGACGGGAGTAAGGCCCAGCCATCGAGCCGGCCGCCCGCCACCACCGATACGCAGCGCACCCGGATGCGCAAGGGCACGCCCCTCGACCCAGCCCTGTGGATAAGTCTCGGGGCCGTGTCGCGAATCGTCCTAGTGTCGTCAGCAGCGGGTGCGCCACTCGGGTGCAGCCCTGAACGAGGGGGATTCCCATGGCAGCACAGTTCACCGTCGACACCGAGCGCATCGCGGGTGCAGCCGGCGACATCGCGCGCATCTCCGCCGAGATCGAGGGCCAGGTCGCCACGATGATGGCCCGGCTCAACGGCCTTCAGGACGCGTGGACCGGCACGGCGTCGGCGCAGTTCCAGGGTGTCGTCTCGCAGTGGCGGGGCACGCAGCAGCAGGTGCGCACCTCGCTGGACTCCATCGGCCAGGTGCTCGGCGCCGCGGGCACCCAGTACGCCGACGCCGAGGCCGCAGCCACGCGGATGTTCACTCCCTGACCGCGCTCATCAGCCGAGCTCGGCCCCCCGCCAGCTCGGCTGAGCCGGTCAGTCGCTGGCGATGGCGCGCAGGATGTCGAGCTTGGCGGCGCGGCGGCCCGGCCACAGGGCAGCGAGCACCCCGACCACGGCGGCCACCGCGACGAACAGCGCCAACTGCCCGACGGGGATGGCGAGCACGTCGATGCCGTCGTCGATGAGCGAGCGCTGCAGCGCCAGGGCAAACGCGAGGCCGAGCGCGATGCCGAGCACCGCCCCGAGCAGTGCGATCGCCACCGACTCCAACCGCAGCATCGTGCGCAACTGGGTGCGGCTGAGGCCCACCGCCCGCAGCAGCCCGATCTCACGCACCCGCTCGATGACCGACAGGGCCAGCGTGTTGACGATGCCGAGCACGGCGATGACCACGGCCAGACCAAGGAGTGCGTAGACGATGAACAGCAGCTGGTCGATCGGCGCGCGCTGCTCCTGCGCGAAGGTCTCCTGGTCGTTGACCGTGACGGTCGGCAGGTCGACCACGACGTCCTTCAGCGCAGCGCCCAGCACCGCCCGGTCGACACCGGGGGCTGCCACGACGTAGACCGTGCGATCGGTCGGCGGCACCCCGATCGCATCGAAGCCCTCCAGCGACATCGTGACGTCCGACTGCAGCACGGCACCCTCGACATAGGTCGCGACGACCGTGGCGTCCGACGTCGTCCCGGCATACCCGATCTTGACGGTCGACCCGACCGCCCACCCCCGATCCGCAGCGAGCTCGCTGGAGATCGCCACCGAGGTCGCGTCGAGATCAGCCAGGGCGCCGGTGACGATCTCCGGCCGTGCCACGGCATCCACGGCCGACGGGTCGACCGCCGACGCGAAGTCGCGGTCGCCGTCGACCTGGAGCACCGCACTGCGTACCCGGGCGAGCGCGGCAACCCCGTCGACCTGCTCGATCTCGTCGGCGACCGTCGAGGAGAAGGCCTGCCCCACGGCATTGGACACGACGAAGTCGGCCACGATGTCCTCGGAGAGCGACTGGTCCAGGCTGGCCTTGGCCGACGCACCGAGCACGGACATCATCGTCACCAGGGCGACGCCGATCATCAGGGCGGATGCCGTGGCCGCCGTGCGTCGCGGGTTGCGGCGGGCGTTCTGCTCGGCCATCAGCCCCACGGCTCCGAAGGAGCGGCGGTAGAACCACCCCAGGGCGGCCAGCACCGGCCGGCCGAGCACGGGGCTCAGCAGCGCCGTGCCGACGAGGACACCGAACGCACCCGCACCGAGGACGTACGTCGGCTGCGACCCGAGGCCGGCGAGCCCGGCCGCCATGGCCGCGATCCCGGCGGCGAGGAGCGCCGCACCCACGACGAGGCGCCAGCGCAGCCCGCTCTCGGCGAGGGCGACGTCGTCCCGCATCGCCGCGACCGGGGGAACCCGGCCAGCCCGACGAGCCGGCAGGTACGCGGCGGCCAGGGTGACGAGGATGCCGACCACGAGTGCGACGACGACCGTGCGCGGCCGCAGCACGAGCTCGTTGGCGCTGAGGTCGAGCCCGATCCGACTGAAGAGCAACTTGATCCCGACGGCGAGCACGAAGCCCATCGCGATACCCACGGCGGATCCGACGAGGCCCACGACGCCGGCCTCCGCAAGCACCGACCGCGCCACCTGGCGTCGGCTGGCACCGATGGCCCGCAGCAGCGCCAGTTCACGGCTGCGCTGGGCGACGAGGATCGAGAAGGTGTTGACGATGAGGAAGGCGCCGACGGTCAGGGCGACCCCGGCGAAGACGAGGAGGAACGTCGTGACGAAGGACAGTGCCTCGTCGATGCGGGTCGAGGCGCGCTCGGAGGTCGCGTCGCCGGTCGCGGCCCGGAACCCCTCGGGCAGCGCCTCCTTGACCGAGGCGAGCAACTGCTCCTGGCTCGTGCCCGGCGCCGCGGTCACCCACACCGCGGAGAAGGCGTCCTCACCACCGAGGTACACCTCCTGGGCCTTCGAGGTCTCGAGCATGACGACGCTCGCACCCACCAGGGCCGACCCGCCGAAGCTCGCGGTCCCGACATAGGTCAGCTCGATCCGCGGCACCTCACTCGTCGTGACGAGCGGGATCCGCTCCCCCAGCAGGTAGCCGGCCTTGCGTGCCGTCGACGGGTCGAGCACGACCTCGTCGGGCGCCTCGGGCCAGCGTCCGCTCTCCAGCGTGGCCAACGGGATGCCGTTCGCGGCCGGCCCCTCGCTGCGGTTGACGGCGATCCCGGGCGGGCCCTGGCCACCGATGAGCTTGCCGTCCTTGCCGACGACGAACGTGCCGAAGTTCGACACCCGCCCGTCCGCGCGGGCCGCCCCGGGAACTGCGCCCAGTTCCTCGACCAAGGATGCCGGGACGGTGCGGCTTCCGAGGGCGCCCAGACCGGACGCCTCCTCGCCATCGCTCGACCCGGGCTGCACGATGACGTCCCCGACGGCCCCGCTCGTAAGGCCGGTGAAGGCCCGGTCGAGGGTGTCGGTGAAGATGTAGGAGCCGGCCACGAACGCCACACCGAGGATGACGGCGAAGGCGCTGAGGAACAGCCGCACCTTGTGCGCGAAGACATTGCGCCAGGTGGCCTTGAGCACGGGTCAGGCCCCGACCGGCCGACCGAGGGCGGCCATCTTCTCCAGGACCAGCTCGGGGGTCGGCTCGCGCAGCTCGTCGACCACCTTGCCGTCGGCGAGGAAGACGACCCGGTCGGTCCAGCTGGCCGCGCCGGGGTCGTGCGTCACCATGACCACGGTCTGGCCGTGGGTGTCGACGACCCGCCGCAGGAAGCCCAGGACCTCGGCGCCCGACGTGGAGTCGAGGTTGCCGGTGGGCTCGTCGGCAAAGACGATGTCGGGCCGCCCGACGAGCGCGCGGGCGCAGGCGACGCGCTGCTGCTGGCCCCCGGACATCTCGCTCGGGCGGTGCCCGAGTCGGTCGCGCAACCCGACGGTGTCGACGACCTCGTCGAACCACGCGGCATCCGGCTCGCGTCCGGCGATGGCCGCCGGGAGCACGATGTTCTCGCGGGCGGTGAGCGTGGGCACGAGGTTGAAGGCCTGGAACACGAACCCGATGCGGTCGCGCCGCAGCTCGGTGAGCGCCCGCTCCTTGAGCGTCGTGAGGTCGACGTCCCCGACGAAGACGTGCCCGGCGCTCGCCTCGTCCAACCCTGCCGCACAGTGCATCAGCGTGGACTTCCCCGACCCCGACTTGCCCATGATCGCGGTGAACTCCCCCGCGTACAGGTCCAGGGTCACGTCATCGAGCGCGACGACCCGGGTCTCCCCCGAGCCGTACACCTTGCTCAGCCCCTCGACCCGGGCGGCGGCCAGGCGCGGCGTCGTCTCGCGGGCGGTGGTTTCGGCGAGGGTCATGGCAGTCCTTGTCAGCGTGGCCGGCACGAAACCCGGCAGGGGATCAGGAGGGCGCACACGCGCACCCACTGCCCGCCCAACGGTAGGCGAGGCCCACCGTGTTCCGCGCTGGCTGTCAAACCTTAGACAGACCCTCGACCAACCGTGGTGACGGCACCAACGGCGTGATGCGGGCGGCATACACGGTCTGCAACGCCGGATGGTCCACGTCATCAGCGACGACCCCGGTCACCCACGACAGCTCCAGCGCCCCCTCGCCGACGGTCACGAGGGCGAGGTTGTTGTCGAACCACGGCCCGTCGGTGATCGTCCACGGGTACGCCGGGTTGGGCACCCGCCGCGACCGGGCGGCGATGAACCGCATCGGGCGCACGAGCGAGCGGGCGAACAGCGACATGACGACTCGCACACCCCGCGGCATGGGGTTGCGGATCGGGGAGCACACCGCCTGCACGATCCGCGACGAGGCGCCAAGACGCCGCGGGTCGCTCACCTGGGCCAGGTAGGAGTTGTGCACGTCCCCCGACAGGAAGGTCACGGTCTGCGGCGCCGCGCCCCGCTCACCACGGGCGACCGCCATGACCATCTCGAACACCTCGTCGAACCCCTCGTTGAAGGCCGCCCAGTGCTCGAGGTCGATGCGTCGGCGAACGCGCTCGGCAGCCCTGGCCACCCGTCGCCCGTGCGACCCCTGCGCCATCGCCTCGTTCATCGCCTCGAAGTCGTGCAGACCGGGCGGCAGGAGGAACGGCAGCGAGGTGCCGATGAACAGGTGGCGCACCCCACCGCGCATCACCCCGTCGAGCCAGCGCATCTCGTCGGCGTCGAGCATCGAGCGGCCGTCGGGGCGCAGTTCACGAGCCGCGCGCGAGTCGACGACGACGAGGGCGCAGTCCCCGAGGGCTCGGGCGTAGCTCCAGCGGTAGGTCGACGGTTCCTCGTCCGCCCGGGCGGCCACGGCATCCAGCACGTCCGAGAGGTCGAGCTCACCGGCCTCCCCGGATGCCGCGTGCGCGCTCACGTGGCGCCACACCTCCTCGTCGGCGAGCTCGGCCGGCGAGAGGTTGCCGATGTGCTGGTGCACCCAGTAGGCCCCGAGCCCGGCGACGATGCGTTCCTGCCACCACGTCGTGGCCCGGATCTCGCGGCGCCAGGACCACGAGGTGTTCCAGTCGTCGCGGATGTCGTGGTCGTCGAACATCATCGCCGAGGGCACCGTCGACAGCACCCAGCGCACGACGTCGTCGCTCCACGCGAGCCGGTACAGCTCGGCGTACTCGACGAAGTCCTTGATCTCGTCCCCGGGTGGCAGCGACAGGTCGCGCCGCGACGCCATGAACTCCTCGAGCTCGGGGTGCGGGGTGGTGTCCGCGTACACCTGGTCACCGAGCAGCAGGAGCAGGTCGGGCCAGTGCGTCGTCGGGTCGTCCCTCAGGGCGATCGCGAAGGAACGCAGCGCATCGACCCCGTGGGCCCGGTTGCCCACCTCGTCGTGGCTCCCGGTCGTGCGGCAGGTGCCGAAGGCCAGCCGCGGTTCGCGGGCCGGGTCCAGCGTGCGAACCCGGCTCGGCGGCATCCCCTCGCGTGGCCAGACGGGGATGCCGTCGAGGCGCACCTCGTACGCGTCGTCGCTGCCGGGCTCGAGCCCGTCGAGCACGACGAGCGCGAAGTGAGAGCCGTGGACGGCGAAGGTCGGGGCACTCCAGACGTGCCCGGCCCGCTCGACGGTGACCAGCGCGGGATCCGCCGTGCGAACCCAGATCGTCGCCGACGACTCGTCGACGTAGCGCAGCAGGGGTCCGAGGACGAGCGGGTCAGTGGCGGTGGCCGTGGTCATGGGTCGATCCTGCCTCGCCTTTCCCACCAGATGCTGGGCACCCCCTGAATGGTTGCTGAGCGCACGGCGTCTACGTGGCGACTACCGTGTTCGCCATGGCAGGCGCGCGGACATGACGACCCCGAACCACCCGGCGGTCGACGAGTGGCTCGCCCGACTCGACACCGAGGCGTCGGCGCTGCCGGCGGAGCGGCGGGCCGAGCTGCGCACGAGCATCGACGAGTACCTCGCGGATGCCGTCGGCACCACCCCCCGCTCGGAGGCCGCGGTTCGCCAGGTGCTCGCCGACCTCGGGGATCCTGCCGACCTCGTCGCCGAGGCCAGCGGCCAGGCGGTGGCTCCCGAGATCGAGTACCTCGCACCCGACCCGTTCGGCGCCCCGGTGACCGGGCCCCCGTGGCTGGAGGTCGTGACGATCACGCTGCTCGCGGCATCGGTCGTCCTGGCGCTCGTGCCGGCGACCTCGGCGTTCGCACCGCTGCCGTGGCTGATCGGCTGTGTGCTCGTGCTGCTCTCGCGGCGCTGGGGCGCCGCCGACAGGGCGCTGGCCGTGGTCTCCTTCGGCGTGCTGGGCGTGCCCCTGCTCCTCCTCGGCCGTGACGAGCTGCCGACGACCTCGAGCCTGGTGGTCGCGGTGGCCCTGGCCGCCCTGTGGCTGGGCACTGCGGTGCGGTTGCTGCTGCGGGCGCGGACCCCGGTCGACCAGGGCCGCGGCCTGCGCATGACCTGACGGACATGCCACGAGGGCGGCCCCGCTGTGGGGACCGCCCTCGTGCGGTGAGACCTGGGTGGCTCGGGTCAGAAACCCATGCCGCCCATGTCGTCGCCGCCGGGCATGGCCGGCGGGTTCTTCTCCGGCTTGTCAGCGATGACGGCCTCGGTGGTGAGGAACAGCGCGGCGATCGACGCAGCGTTCATCAGCGCCGAGCGCGTGACCTTGGCCGGGTCGATGATGCCCGCGGCGATGAGGTCGACGTACTCGCCGGTCGCGGCGTTCAGGCCCCAACCGGAGTCGAGGTTGCCGACCTTCTCCGCGACGACTCCACCCTCGAGACCGGCGTTGATCGCGATCTGCTTGAGCGGGGCCTCGATGGCGACGCGCACGATGTTCGCACCGGTCGCCTCCTCACCTTCGAGCGCGAGCTTGGCGAAGGCGGCCTTGCCGGCCTGGATGAGGGCGACGCCACCACCGGCGACGATGCCCTCCTCGACGGCGGCCTTGGCGTTGCGCACGGCATCCTCGATGCGGTGCTTGCGCTCCTTGAGCTCGACCTCGGTGGCCGCGCCCGCCTTGATGACGGCGACGCCGCCGGCGAGCTTGGCGAGGCGCTCCTGGAGCTTCTCGCGGTCGTAGTCGGAGTCCGACTTCTCGATCTCGGCACGGATCTGGTTGACCCGACCGGCGATCTGCTCCTCGTCCCCGGCACCCTCGACGATGGTCGTCTCGTCCTTGGTGACGACGACCTTGCGGGCGCGACCGAGCAGGTCGAGCTCGGCGGTGTCGAGCTTGAGGCCGACCTCCTCGGAGATGACCTGGCCACCGGTGAGGATGGCGATGTCGCCGAGCATGGCCTTGCGGCGGTCACCGAAGCCGGGGGCCTTGACGGCGACCGACTTGAAGGTGCCACGGATCTTGTTCACGACGAGCGTGGACAGGGCCTCGCCCTCGACGTCCTCGGAGATGATGAGCAGCGGCTTGCCCGACTGCATGACCTTCTCCAGGAGCGGGAGCAGGTCCTTGATCGACCCGATCTTGGAGTTCGCGATGAGGACGTAGGGGTCCTCGAGCACGGCCTCCATGCGCTCGGTGTCGGTGACGAAGTAGTGGCTGATGTAGCCCTTGTCGAAGCGCATGCCCTCGGTGAGCTCGAGCTCGAGGCCGAAGGTGTTGCTCTCCTCGACGGTGATGACGCCTTCCTTGCCGACCTTGTCCATGGCCTCGGCGATCATCTCGCCGATCAGGGGGTCAGCGGCGCTGATCGACGCGGTCGCGGCGATCTGCTCCTTGGTCTCGACGTCCTTGGCGGCGGCGAGCAGCTCGTCGGAGACGGCCGCGACGGCCTTCTCGATGCCGCGCTTGAGCGCCATCGGGTTGGCCCCGGCGGCGACGTTGCGCAGGCCCTCGCGCACGAGCGCCTGGGCGAGGACGGTCGCCGTCGTCGTGCCGTCACCGGCGACGTCGTCGGTCTTCTTGGCGACCTCCTTGACGAGCTCGGCGCCGATCTTCTCGTACGGGTCGTCGAGCTCGATCTCCTTGGCGATCGAGACGCCGTCGTTGGTGATCGTGGGGGCGCCCCACTTCTTCTCGAGCACGACGTTGCGGCCCTTGGGCCCCAGGGTGACCCTGACGGCGTCGGCGAGCACGTTCATGCCCCGCTCGAGACCGCGGCGCGCCTCTTCATCAAAAGCGATGATCTTGGCCATTCGGGTGGTTCCTCCACGCGAATCGAAGGTGGAGACCGGGCGGTGCCCGCGACGGACGAGTCGGATGCCGTCAGCTCACGCGCCGGGGCACCCCACCCTCACCGGACCGGTCAGGATTGTCACTCTCATGGTGAGAGTGCTAACGCCATTATTGGCACTCTCCCCATGAGAGTGCAAACGCCGGGCCGCCCTCAGGCGGGCCACGGTGACCGACACCCTCCCTGCCGGGCGACCCGGGAGGTCAGGTGCGCGCGACGACCGCGGACGGCATCCGGCCCCACCCGCTGGCGCGCCGGGCGACCCGGTCGATGCCGAGGCCGAGCAGCAGGGCCGCCACCACGCCCAGGACCGATCCGAGCAGCGGGTTGCCCTCGAGCCAGTGGCCGGCCAGGGCACCCACCCCGACCGACCAGGCGGCCCAGGTCGTCGCGGCCACTGCCGCCAAGCCGACGAAACGACGGGGCGGGAACCCGGTCGCCCCCGCGGTGAGGTTCACGGCCACCCGGCCGAGCGGGACGTAGCGCGCCGAGAGGATGACGACGGCACCGCGCCGGTCGAGCGTGTCCGAAGCCCGGCTCAGGGCTCGCTGAGCGGAAGGCCGGGTGATCCGGTGCAGACGCTGCGGACCGAACCGCCGACCGACGACGTAGGTCAGGGAGTCACCGAGGAAGGCCCCGACGCCGGCTGCCACCGCGAGCGCCATCAGGTTCGGCCCGTCACCGGCGACGGCGACAGCCGCCAGGGCGACGACGATCCCCTCACTCGGCACCGGCGGGACCAGGGCGTCGAACACGGCCACGAGCAGCACCACGGGCAGCACCCACGCCGCGGCGGCACCAGCCTCGACGAGCGCGGTGAGCGTGTCGAGCACGGGCTACCTCCGACGTCCACGGGCCCGTCGATCACGCGCGGGAGCTCCGCACGCATCCGGCCGGGAGTCCCAACGACCGAGGATGCCGTTTCGTCCCCTGCCGCGTCGGCGTTCAGAGCGCGGGGGCGTGGCCTTCGAACGTCGCACGCATCGACCCGTCGGCCTCGGAGGTCACCGGGTCGTCGAGGTCGGCCACGAAGACGGCCACCGCCTCCCGAGCCGGATTGCCCTCGAGGTCGGCCAGCGCCGCGCGCCAGGCCGCGAGGTTGGGGTGCTCGACCTCCGTGCAGGCCTGCGCGGGGGCCAGCGACTCGACGGCCGCGGCCAGCTGGTGCGCCGTCACCGGGAGCGAGGCGGTCGAGCCGTCGTGACCGAGGATCGTCGCGAGCACCACCGCGGGCAGCCCGTGCCGCCCGCCAGGGGTGTTGACGTGGGCGAAGTCCCACTCCGGCGAGGACGACGCGGGGCTCAGACCGACGGCGTACGCCACCGGCTGGCGCCACCCCTCGATCCGGGCCGCGAGGTGCTCGCGGATGGCGGCGAGCCCGTCCACCGTGCTCCAGTCCAGGTCACTCATCGGCGCATCCTGTCACCGCGTGCGACGGCAGGTGCCACGAGCGATGATGAACGAGAGGTGAACAACACCCCTCCGCTTGGCGAACTCGAGGTTTCAGGACCAGACTGAAGGATCGTGGACGCTGCGACCCTCACTCTCGTGCTCGTCATCGTGACAGCACTGGCCTTCGACTTCACGAACGGCTTTCATGACACGGCCAATGCCATGGCCGCCTCCATCTCGACCGGGGCGCTGAAGCCGAAGGTGGCGGTGGCCCTGGCGGCCATCCTCAACCTCGTCGGTGCCTTTCTCTCCGTCGAGGTGGCGCTGACGGTGTCCAACGCCGTCATCAACATCCAGGACAAGTCCGGCGCACCCAAGGAGGAGTTCCTCTCCGACGGCGGCCAGGGGCTGCTGCTCGTCATCCTGTGCGGTCTCGTGGGCGGCATCATCTGGAACCTGTTCACCTGGCTGCTGGGCTTGCCGTCGAGTTCGTCGCACGCCCTGCTGGGTGGGCTCACGGGAGCCGCGGCGGCCGCCTACGGGCTGTCCGGGGTGAAGTGGACCGGCGACGGCACCAAGCTCGACGGCGTCGTCGGCAAGGTCCTGCTGCCGAGCTTCCTGTCCCCCGTGATCGCCCTGATCGTCGCCTTCATCGGGTGCTGGCTCGTCCACCGCATCACCAACTCGATCGTGCACAAGCTCGGTGAAGGCACCTTCCGCTGGGGCCAGATCGGCAGCGCGTCGCTGGTCTCCCTCGCGCACGGCACCAACGACGCGCAGAAGACCATGGGCGTCATGACCCTGGCCCTGCTCGCGAGCGGCCACTGGACCGACACCTCCTCGGTCCCGTGGTGGGTCAAGGTGAGCGCCGCCCTGGCAATCGCCGCCGGCACCTACCTGGGCGGCTGGCGCATCATCCGCACCCTCGGCAAGGGTCTGGTCGACATCACTCCTCGCCAGGGCATGGCCAGCGACGGCGCCACCGCAGCCACCCTGCTCGCTGCGAGCCACCTCGGCTTCGCCCTCTCCACGACCCACGTCGCCACCGGATCCGTCCTCGGCGGAGGGCTCGGCCGAGGCACCCACGTGCGCTGGAACACCGCCGGGCGCATGGTCACCGCGTGGGCGACCACCTTCCCCCTGGCAGCCCTGGGCGGAGCACTCACGTGGTGGCTCGGGCACAGCATCGGTGGAGCGCTCGGCTCGGTCGTCGTGTTCATCGTGCTCTGCATGGCCTCGGCGTACATGTTCTGGCGGTCCAAGCAGGACGACGTCGGCGCCCACAACGTCAACGACGAGTGGGACACCCCCGACGACCTGCTCGACAAGTTCCCGCCGGCACCCGAGACGCCCGAGGACCCCGCCGGCACCACGACCCACCGCACCAAGAGCCACTGACCGAAAGGACCCAGCAATGCGCAGCATCGAACTTGCACTCCAGGGCGCGGCCAGTGTCCTCATGGCCGGCCTGATCTTCGGCGCCGGCCTCCCCGTGGTCTACGCGCTCGCGATGCGCGCCCTCGTCACCGGAAGCACGGTGACCGAGGACGCCAGCGGCCACACCACCGTCCACCACACCGTGCTCGGCCGAGCCGTCGCCGGCGTGCTGTTGGCCGTGATCGTCGGGGCCGTCGCGCTCGGCATCACCATGATCGCCGCCTCCGGCTTCGGCAAGACGGTGAGCTTCAGCGGCGACGGCATCCTGCCGACGATCGTCGACAAGTAACGAAAGCGGAGTCCACCCACGCCATGGTCGACACGAACAGCCAAGCCCTCCGGTACCTCGCCGAGGCCTACCCCGACGGCGTCCCGGAAGAGGATGCCGCCCCCCTGCTCGCGCTGCTGCGTCAGCGCATCGGGTCCGCCCGCACGCTGTCGGTCGCGCTGGCGCTGGTCGCCGGCGGGGCACTGAGCGCCGACCACGCGGCATCCGGGAGCGCCCCGAAGGCGCCACTGCCGCAGAGCGACCTGCGCAGGGTCGCCGCCCGACTGGTCATGGGCGGGTGGCCGCTCGGCAACCCGCCCGGTGACGACCTCGACGACGAGGACGACACCGAGCCCGGCTCCTACCTGGGCCGCATCGTCGCGTGGCTGCGTGAGGGCTACCCCTCCGGGGTGCCCGAGCACGACTACGTCCCCCTGTTCGCCCTGCTCGAGCGACGCCTGACACGGGGCGAGGTCAAGAAGGTCGCCAAGGCCCTGCGCCGGGCGTCCATCGCCCCGGCCAGCCCGGACGACATCGCGGCGGCCATCGCGGACCTCACCCACTCCGAGGCCACGCCGGACGACCTGCGGCGCGTGCGCGACCGGTTGGCCGCCAAGGGATGGCCGGTGGACTTCCCGGACCCGGGCGAGGACTGACCTCAACTCGGGCCCAGACCCTGGCCCAGGCCCACACCCAACCCCAGACCCAACCTGCCGCAACGTCACGTATCCACATCGACCAATGGGTCACCACAGGTACAGCTCGCCCACCAGAGGCGTACCCACATCGACCAATAGGTCACCGCAGGTACAGCAACGCCCGTCCGGCTTCCCTCACGGACGGGCGTCGCTGGTTCTTGGGGCTGGGGCTCAGGGCTCCATGCCGAGGCGCCGGGCAGAGCGCGCGCGCTGGCGGCTGGCGCGCAGGCGACGAAGCCGCTTGATGAGCATCGGGTCGTGCTCGAGGGCGCCGGGGTGGTCGATGAGGGAGTTGAGCACCTGGTAGTACCGGGTGGAGCTCATGTCGAACAGCTCCTTGATGGCGGTCTCCTTCGAGCCCGCGTACTTCCACCACTGACGTTCAAAGGCGATGATCTCGCGGTCGCGCTCGGTGAGCCCGGCCGCGGGCGCGTCGGTGCTGAGCTGTTCGGAGGCGGCGCTCACGTGTGTTCCTCGACCCTTCGTTGCTGACCGTGCGTGAGCGCCCACTGTAGCCGGGAAATCACACGCCTGTCATTCGCTCGGGCCGCCGTTCCGCGCGTCGGGCCACCGGGCACGGGCCCGGTCACGACACCCCAGCCGCACCCGTCACACGAGCCACACGAACCCCGCCAGGGCGCCACCAGACCGGCAACCAGCAGGCGTGTGCGGATCCTCGCACCGGAAGGTTCTGCTCCGTTTGGGAATGTTCTGGTGCGAACCTGAACCTTCCGGCATCGGGCGAGAAAGTTGCGGGACGGGCGGGCGGGGGAAGCAGTCCAGTCAGGCTCGGTCGGCTACACCATGGTGTCGAGGATCGCGGTGATGTCGTCCTCGCTGGTCTCCGGGTTGACGATCGCGAAGCGCGCCAAGGTCTCCCCGTCGTGGCTCGTCGGCACCACGAAGGCGAACTCCTCGGCCAGCATCCGGTCCGACCACGCGGCGTAGTCCGCGGGCTCCCAGCCGAGCCGGCGGAAGACGACGACGGACAGGTCGCGCTTGCGCACCAGCTCGAGGTCGGGGCGGCGCAGCACCTCCGCCTCGGCGAACCGCGCGACATCCAGGGTGTGCTCGATGGCCGCCTCGTAGGCGTCGCTGCCGTTGACGACCAGCGAGAACCAGAACGGCAGGCCACGGGCCCGACGGGTCAGGCCCACCGAGTAGTCCGTGGGGTTCCAGTCGGGGGCGTCGGTGAGGACGTCGAGGTACCCCGCCTTCTGGGTATGGGCCGCCCGCGCCAGCGACGGCTCCCGATACAGCAGGGCGCAGCAGTCGAACGGTGCGAACAGCCACTTGTGCGGGTCGACGATGAAGGAATCGCAGTGCTCGATCCCGGCGTACAGGCCCCGCACCGAGGGCGCGGCCAGGCCGGCCCCGCCGTAGGCACCGTCGACATGGAACCAGATGCCGTACTCGCGACACACCTCGGCCACCGATGCCAGGTCGTCGATGACCCCGAAGTTCGTCGTGCCGCACGTCGCGACGACGGCGAAGAACGTCTCCGGGCCGTTCTCCTCGAGCACCGCCCGCAGGTTCCCGCCGGTCAGGCGCCACGCGTCGTCGGCGGGGACGCCGACGAACTGGGCGTCCATGACGTCGCAGGCCGACGCGATCGACGAGTGCGCCCCGGCCGTGGCCGCCACCCGGTACGGCCGGTCGCCCGGCTTCGCGCAGGCGCGCGCGGCGTGCCGAGCAGTCACCAGCGCCGAGAGGTTGCCGATCGTCCCACCGGGGGTGAACACGCCGCCGGAGCGCGACGGCATCCCGACGAGGTCGGCGATCCAGCGCAACGCCTGGTTCTCGGCGTACACCGCGCCCGAGCCCTCGAGCCAGGACCCCGCATAGATCGAGGAGGCACCGACGACCAGGTCGAACATCACGGCGGCGTCACTCGGCGCGCACGGGATGAAGGACAGGTAGCGCGGGTGGTCGGTGGACAGGCAGGTGGGGGCGAGGTCCTGCGCGAAAAGGCGCATGGCGTCGACGCCGCCGATCCCACCGGGGGTGATCGTCTCCCCGACCCGCGAGCGCAGTTCGGCCTCGGACACCGGGCGGTCCAGCGGCGGGGCCATGCGCACCCGCTCCTCGGCGTAGGCCATGACCGCGTCGGCCAGCGCTGCCAGCTCGACGTGCTTGTTCTCCTGGTAGGTCTTTCCGCGCACGGCGGCGACTCTAGCCCTCGGGGTGGCCCAGCAGATACGCCGTGAGGTCCCCCACGGTGTCGACCAGGGCATCGGGTCCGGTGGCCTCGAGGGCGGCGCGCTCGGCTGCGCCCCAGCTCACGGCGACCGCGGCCATACCGGCGGCCCGGGCCGCGAGGACGTCGACCGTGGCGTCGCCCACGTAGACGCATTCGGCGGGCTGGGCACGCAGGGAGGCCGCGGCGTGCAGCAGCGGGTCGGGTTCCGGCTTGTGCCGGGTCGTGTCCTCCAGCCCGGCCGCGACCTCGATGAGGTGGTCGATGCCGACGCCCTCCAGTGCCAGGCGTGCGGTCTTGCGCCGCTTCGACGTCGCGACCGCCATGCGCACACCGGCGGCGGTCAGGGCGTCGAGCATCTCGGGGACACCGTCGTAGCGCTGGATGAGGCGGGCGGTGTTGGCAAGGTTCCACTCGCGGTAGGACGCGTCGAGCACGTGCCCGTGCTCGGGCGACTCCTCGAGCAGCGCGGCCAGCAGCGGGCGGCCGATCCACGCGCGGGCCGTGGCCTCGTCGATCTCCTCGCCGAGCACGGTGCGGAAGGCGTGCTGGTACGAGGCGACGATGAGGGGAATGGTGTCGGCCAGGGTGCCGTCGAGGTCAAAAAGGACGGTGTTGAAGCGGGGGCGCATCGGGACAGTCTGTCAACCCCTCGCAGGGTTCAGGCGACGGGTTGGACACCCAGGCTCTCGAGCAGGCCGAGCACGCGGACCCGGATCTCGTCGCGAATCGGACGCACGGCATCCACGCCCTGGCCTGCGGGGTCCTCCAGGGCCCAGTCCTCGTAGCGCTTACCCGGGAAGACCGGACAGGTGTCGCCACAGCCCATGGTGATGACGACGTCGGACTCGCGCACGGCATCCGTGGTCAGGATCTTCGGCACCTCCGCGCTCATGTCGATGCCCTCCTCGAGCATCGCCTCGACGGCAGCCGGGTTGACCGACCCGGCCGGGGCGCTGCCGGCCGAGCGCACCTCCACGGCGCCACCGGACAGGTGCTGCACCCACGCCGCCGCCATCTGCGAGCGGCCGGCGTTGTGGACGCAGACGAAAAGCACCGACGGGCGGGTGGTGGTGGACGGGTCGAACGACAGGTCAGACATGGCGGAACCTCTTTCGCAGGGCAAGGGAGACGTAGACGAGGCCGACGAGCACCGGCACCTCGATCAGGGGCCCGACGACCCCCGCGAGGGCCTGCCCGGACGTCACCCCGAAGGTGGCGATCGCGACGGCGATGGCGAGCTCGAAGTTGTTGCCGGCGGCCGTGAAGGCCAGGGTCGTGGTGCGCTCGTACGTCATGCCGAGCGCGGCCCCGAGGGCGAAACCGCCACCCCACATGAGGGCGAAGTACGCGAGGAGCGGCAGCGCGATCCGCGCGACGTCGAGCGGGCTGGTCGTGATCTGGTCGCCCTGGAGGGCGAACAGGATGACGATGGTGAACAGCAGGCCGTACAGCGCCCACGGGCCGATGCGCGGGAGGAACGACGTCTCGTATGCCGTTCGCCCCCACCGCTTCTCACCCACCGTGCGCGACAGGTAGCCGGCGAGCAGCGGCAGGCCGAGGAAGACGAGCACCGACCCGGCGATCTGCCACGGCGAGACGTCGAGGTCCGCCTGCGGCAGGCCGAGCCAGCCGGGCAGCACCGAGAGGTAGAACCAGCCGAGCAGCCCGAACATGAGCACCTGGAAGACCGAGTTGAGCGCCACGAGAACGGCCGCGGCCTCGCGGTCACCGCAGGCGAGGTCGTTCCAGATGATGACCATGGCGATGCATCGGGCCAACCCGACGATGATCAGGCCGGTGCGGTACTCGGGCAGGTCGGGCAGCAGGAGCCAGGCCAGGGCGAACATGAGCGCGGGCCCGATCACCCAGTTCAGGGCCAGGCTGGCGCCGAGCATGCGGTGGTCGGCCGTGACGGTGTCGAGCCGGTCGTAGCGCACCTTGGCCAGCACCGGGTACATCATGACGAGCAGGCCGATGGCGATGGGGAGCGAGACCCCCTCCACCTCGACCGCGGACAGGGCCTTCCCGAGCCCCGGTACCAGCCGGCCGAGCACGAGCCCCACGAGCATCGCGAGGCCGATCCACACCGGCAGGAAGCGGTCGAGGGTGGACAGGTGCCTCGGCTGGTCGGGAGTGGCGGATGCCGTGTCGCGCGCGGGGGATGCGGTGGTCACGATCAGCAGGCCTGAGCCTTCTCGGGGGCCGGCTCGACCGGTGTGGCGTCGGCACTCGGGGAGCAGCAGGCACCGGCCGTCGGCCCGCCGAGGATCTCCAGGCTCGCCGTGGCGGGACGGGCGTCGAGCGGGTTCTCGTCCTTGACGGTGTAGACCTCCCACGGCGCCCCGGCCGGGTCGTGCACCCAGACCTTGTCCTGGAGGGCGTAGCAGCAGGTGGTGTCGTTCTCGTCGAAGGAGGCCAGACCGGCATCCGAGAAGCGGGTGCGCGCGGCGGTGACGTCGTCGGTCGAGGGCACCTCGACGCCGAGGTGGTTCAGGGCGCCCGCCGTGCCGGTTCCGCGGGCGGCCTCGCTCGTCTCGATGAGCACGAGCTTCAGGGGAGGCTCGGTGATCGCGAAGTTGGCGTACCCGGGGCGGCGCTTGTGCGGCTCGACCCCGAACATGGCGGAGTAGAACGCGATGCTGGCCTCCAGGTCGCTGACGTTGAGGGCTAGCTGCACCCGGCTCGTGGTGGCGCTGGTGGTGTTCACGACGGACCTCCTAAATATCGACTACCATCGATGTGTTGCCTCACAGTCGATCACAAGATATCGACGTTCGTCAATATTTCATGCGAGGAGCTCCCGTGCCGACCACCACCACCGCTCCCCCGGTCACGGCCGGGTCGGTCACCGACGACTGTTGTGGCATCGGTGTCGACGGGGGCCTGACCCGCGAGGCCGCGGAGACCAGCGCAGCGCTGCTCAAGGCCGTTGCCGACCCCGTGCGGCTCCAGCTGCTGAGCGCCATCCGGGCCACGGCCGACGGCGAGGCCTGCGTCTGCGACCTCACCCCCGTCGTCGGGCTGTCCCAGCCCACCGTGTCGCACCACCTCAAGGTGCTCGTCGAGGCCGGCCTGCTCGAGCGCGAGAAGCGCGGCACGTGGGCATGGTTCCGATTGGTGCCCGCGCGACTCGACGACGTGACCGCGATCTTCCGCTGACGGCATCCGACATCGCCTTCCCCGACTTCTTGCACTCCAGCCACCCGCGGCCACTTGGCTCAGGTGGCTGGGGTGCAATCAGTCGTGGGTGCGCGGGGCGGGATACGGTGGCATCGATGACACCGACGGATGCCGCACGCCCCCTTCGTGACCTCGTCCACCCGTCGTGGGCGCGGGCCCTGGCACCCGTCGAGCCGGTCGTCGCGAGGCTGGGTGACTTCCTGCGGGCCGAGGTGGCCAGCGGGCGCGGTTACCTGCCGAGCGGCTCCAACGTGCTGCGCGCCTTCCAGCAACCCCTGGATGCCGTGCGCGTGCTCGTCGTCGGCCAGGACCCGTACCCGACGCCCGGGCACGCGGTGGGACTGTCGTTCTCGGTCGCCCCCGACACCCGGCCGGTGCCCCGCAGCCTGGCCAACATCTTCACCGAGCTCGAGGCCGACCTCGGCCTGCCCCGGCCAAGCAGCGGCGACCTCACGCCGTGGGCCGACCAGGGCGTGCTGCTGCTCAACCGCGTCCTCACCGTCACCCCGGGCGCCCCCGGCAGCCACCGCGGGCGCGGCTGGGAAGAGGTCACCGCCTGTGCGATCTCGGCCCTGGTCGAGCGCGGCGGCCCGCTCGTCGCCATCCTGTGGGGCCGCGACGCTCGTGGCCTGGCGCCCCACCTGCCGGGGGTTGCCCTCATCGAGTCAGCGCACCCGAGCCCGCTGTCGGCGCGCAACGGCTTCTTCGGCTCGCGCCCCTTCAGCCGCACCAACGACCTGCTCGCCCGTCAGGGCGCCGACCCCGTGAAGTGGAGCCTGCCGTGACCGCCCCCGTCTGGACCCGCTACGTCGCGATCGGTGACTCCTTCACCGAGGGGATGTCCGACCCCGACCCCGTGACCTCCGACGCCTACGTCGGGTGGGCCGACCGGCTGGCGGTGCAGCTCGACGCCGTGGCCGAGGAGGCCCACGTGCCCTTCGCGTACGCGAACCTGGCAGTGCGCGGCCGCAAGCTCGACGACGTCGTCGGCCCGCAGCTCGACAAAGCCCTGTCGCTGGCGCCCGACCTCGTGTCGATGGTCGGTGGCGGCAACGATCTCCTTCGCCCCAGCGTCGACCTCGACTCGCTGGCCAGTCGCATCGAGGATGCCGTGGTGCGCCTTCGTCGAGCCGGCGCCGACGTGTTGCTCGCCACCCCGGCCGACCCCCGCGACGCCGGGCTGTTCAAGGCCCTGCGCCCCCGCCACGCGGTGCACTCGGCCAACATCTTCACCATTGCGCAGCGTCACGACTGCTTCGTGCTGAACCTCTGGGGCATCGCGGCACTGCGTGACTGGCGGATGTGGGGCGAGGACCGCATCCACCTCAGCACCGAGGGTCACAGCCGGGTCGCCCTGGCAGCGCTCACCGCGCTCGGGCACGGCACCGACGCGGCGGAGTGGGCCACGCCGCTGCCGCCCGCTGCGCGGGGAGCTCGGCGCGACGAGTTCCGCGAGCACGCCCAGTGGGCCAGGACCCACGCCGCCCCGTGGGTGCAGCGCCGGCTGCGCGGCGAGTCGTCAGGAGACCGCCTCGCAGCCAAGCGCCCGACCCTCACGTCCCTGCGCGACCCTGAACTGGAGCCGGCCCACGGGTCACTGCCCGAGGGGTGACCGCTCCTCCTCGCAGATCCTTACTCCCGATGTGCGCTCTTGCTCCCGATGTGCGCTGCTGCAAGGGCGCACATCGGGAGTTGCGATCTGCGGCGGGAGCAAGGCCCAGCAATCCGGAGCAAGGACGCCCAACCGGCCTGTACCCCGAGTGACCTATTGGTCGATCTGGGCACAGCCCGTCCCCGAATCACCTGTACCCCGAGTGACCTATTGGTCGATTTGGGTACGCCTCGCCCCCTCCCAGGCGTCCCACCACGTGCCGCTACCCTCGCAGGTCCGCAGATGCGGAGGTAGGGTCAGCTCCATGTCGCAGATTCGGATCTTGGATGCCGCCGCCCTCCTTGGCGTGTCCGATGACACGGTGCGCCGCATGATCGACGCGCAGCGCCTGCCCAGCACCCATGACGGCTCCGGGCGCATCGTCGTCGACGGTGCCGACCTCGCCGAGGTGGCCCAGGAGCTCGCCCGGCCGGCCCCCGTGGGCGTCGTCGCCGACGAATCGGCCCGCAACCGGATGCGCGGCATCGTCACCCGGGTGCTCAAGGACACCGTCATGGCCCAGGTCGAGCTCCAGTGCGGCCCGTTCCGCGTCGTCTCTCTCATGTCCCGTGAAGCCGTCGACGACCTCGGCCTCGAGGTCGGTTCGGTGGCCGTCGCCTCGATCAAGTCCACGAACGTCGTCGTAGGAGTCCCCCGATGAAGGCCAAGTGCCTCTCCCTGGCCGCCGCGACCGCTCTGGCCGCGCTGCTCGCCGCAGGGTGCAGCTCGAGCGACTCCGGCACCACTGACGCCGGCAGCACCGACTCCGCGAGCCGCGGGTCGTCCGGCACGCAGTCGGCCTCGGGCGGCCTCTCCGGCACCGTCACCGTGTTCGCAGCGGCGTCGCTCCAGGAGTCGTTCACGACGTTCGAGGAGCAGTTCGAGCAGGCGAATCCCGAGGTCGACGTCATCCTGAACCTCGGGGCGAGCTCGGCCCTGGCCACCGGCATCACGCAGGGCCAACCAGCCGACGTGTTCGCCTCCGCGAGCCAGTCGACGATGGACACCGTCATCGCCGCCGGAGCCGCGGAATCGGCGACGGCCTTCGCGAAGAACACGATGCAGATCGCGGTCCCACCGGCCAACCCGGCGGGGATCACCGCGTTGTCCGACCTCACGAGGTCGGGCGTCAAGGTGGCCCTGTGCCAGACCCAGGTGCCGTGCGGCAAGGCCGCCGCAACGGTGTTCGACAACGCCTCGCTCACGGTGGTGCCCGTGAGCGAGGAGTCGGACGTCAAGGCGGTGCTCACCAAGGTCAGGCTGGGCGAGGTGGACGCCGGCATCGTCTACGTCACTGACGTCCGGGCCGCCGGCGGCGAGGTCACGGACATCGACATCCCGGCCGACGTCAACGCCAGCACGACCTACCCCATCACCACGCTCACCGAGTCGGAGCACCCCGCCGCTGCCCGCGCCTTCGTCGAGCACGTCCTCTCCGACGAGGGAGCCGAGGTGCTCGCGTCAGCAGGGTTCTCCACCCCGTGACGCGATCGGTACGCCAGCCGATTCGCCGATCGACGGCGCCGTGGCCACTCGCCGTTCCGGCTGCCGTCGGCGTCACCTTCCTCCTCGTCCCGCTCGCGGCCATGCTGCTGCGCACGCCCTGGAGCAGCCTGCCCGACGTCCTTCGCGACCCAGCGGTGCTCGATGCCCTGCGACTGTCCCTGGTCACCGCGACCAGTTCGACAGCCGTCGCCGTCGTGCTCGGGGTGCCGCTGGCCTGGGTCCTCGCCCGAACCCACTTCCGAGGCCTGTCGCTGCTGCGGGCCCTGGTGACCCTGCCCCTCGTGCTGCCCCCGGTCGTCGGTGGCGTCGCGCTGCTCCTCGCGTTCGGGCGCCTCGGGGTGGTGGGCCGCTGGCTCGACGAGTGGTTCGGGTTCACCCTGCCCTTCACGACCCTCGGGGTGGTCCTCGCACAGTGCTTCGTGGCGATGCCGTTCCTGGTCGTCACCGTCGAGGGCGCCTTCCGGGGTCTGGACCGCGGCTTCGAGGAGGCCGCCTCCACCCTGGGGGCATCGCGGCTGGCCACCTTCCGGAGGGTGACGCTGCCCCTGATCGCGCCGTCGCTGGCTGCGGGGACCGTGCTGTGCTGGGCACGAGCCCTGGGCGAGTTCGGCGCCACCATCACCTTCGCCGGCAACTCCCCCGGCATCACCCAGACGATGCCGCTCGCGGTCTACCTCGCGATGGAGAGCGACCCGGAGGCGGCGATCGCCCTGTCCCTCGTGCTGCTCACCGTCTCGGTCGCGGTGCTCGCGCTGCTGCGCGACCGCTGGCTGCGGCCCGGGAGCACCTTGTGACCGGGGGCGCCGCAGGCTTGGTCGTCGACGGCCTCATCGAACGCGGCTCGTTCTCCCTGCGCCTGCGGGCGGCCGTGGAGCCGGGAGAGGTCGTGGCCGTCCTGGGCCCCAACGGCGCCGGCAAGTCGACCCTGTTGCGCGCGCTCGCGGGTCTCGTCGAGCTCACGGACGGCTCGATCCGGCTCGACGGGGCGGTGCTCGATGACGCCGCGACCGACACATGGGTCCCGCCGGAGCAGCGACCGGTCGGCATCGTGTTCCAGGACTACCGGCTGTTCCCGCACCTCGACGTCCTCGACAACATCGCCTTCGCCCCCCGATCCACGGGCGCGAGCCGGGCGGCATCTCGCGCCACCGCCCGGGAGTGGGTGGGCCGGCTGGGCCTCACCGACCTCGCCCACCACCGGCCGGGGCAGCTGTCCGGGGGGCAGGCCCAGCGGGTCGCCCTGGCACGGTCCCTGGCCGCCGATCCCCGCCTGCTCCTGCTCGACGAACCGCTCGCGGCCCTCGACGCCCGGACGCGGCTCGACGTCCGCACGGCGTTGCGGGCCCACCTCGAGCAGTTCACCGGCCCCGTGGTCGTCGTCACCCACGACCCGATCGACGCCATGGTCATCGCCGACCGGATCATCGTCATCGAACAGGGGCGGGTCGTGCAGGAAGGCACCCCCGCGCAGGTCGCCCGCCACCCTGCGACGGACTACGTCGCCCGCCTCGTCGGACTCAACCTCTACGCGGGGACGCGTGACACGGCATCCGCGGTGGTGAACCTCGACGGTGGCGGAACCCTCACGGTGTCCCCGACGCCGGGCACCGATGCCGAGGCGCGGCGCCTGCTCGTGGCGCTGCCTCCGGCAGCGGTCAGCCTGTTCACCACGCCCGTCGAGAACACCAGCGCGCGCAACGTGTGGACCGGCGCCGTGACCGGCATCGAGCTCCTCGGTGACCGCGTTCGCGTCGAGGTGACCGGCGCCCCGTCCTGCCTGGTCGACATCACGCCTGCGGCGCTCGCCGACCTCGGCCTCGAACGCGGCACCCGGGTGTGGTTGACGGCGAAGGCGACCGAGACCATCGCCTACCCGGCCTGACCGCAGGACGACCCCGGTAGGGTCGGGCCATGGCAGCGACGCGGCTGATGCCCACCGAGGAGGGTCAGGACCTCATCGATCTGACCCGCGAGATCTGCGACAAGGAACTGCGGCCCAAGGTCGACGACGCCGAACGGGCCGCGGCCACCGACGAGTCCTTCCCCACCGAGGTCTTCCGCACGCTGGGCGCCGCGGGCCTGCTCTCCCTCCCCCACCCCGAGGAGTTCGGCGGCTACGGGCAGCCCTACGAGGTCTACCTCCAGGTCGTCGAGGAGATCGCCTCCGCGTGGATGAGCGTGGCCGTCGGAGTCTCGGTGCACTCCCTGACCGCCTACCCGGTCACGACGTTCGGCACCCCCGAGCAGCAGAGCACCCTCCTGCCCGACATGCTCTCGGGCGAGCAGCTCGGCGCCTACTGCCTCTCCGAGCAGCAGGCCGGCAGCGACATCGGCTCGATGACCACCCGAGCCACCACCGACGACGCCTCCGGCGAGTACGTGCTGCGCGGTCGCAAGGCCTGGATCAGCCACGCCGGGCACGCCGACTACTACACGACCTTCGCGCGCACCTCCGATGACGGCGGCAAGGGCCTGTCCTGCCTCATCGTCCCCGGCGACGCCACCGGCCTGTCCTTCGGCACCCCCGAACGCAAGATGGGCCTGCACTGCGACACCGTGCGCGAGGTGATGTACGACGACGTGCGCGTCGACGCCTTCCGCCGCATCGGGGCGCAGGGGCAGGGCATGGCCATCGCCCTGTCGGCGTTGGATGCCGGTCGCCTGGGTATCGCTGCCGCCGCCACCGGGCTGGCCCAGTCGGCCCTGGACCTCGCGGCGTCGTACGCGAAGGAGCGCCAGCAGTTCGGCCGCGCCATCGGTGCCAACCAAGGCCTGGCCTTCCTCATCGCCGACATGGAGGCCGCGGTGACCAGCGCCCGCGCGACCTACCTGCACGCCGCCCGCCTCAAGGACGCCGGCCGCCCGTTCTCCAAGGAGGCTGCGGTCGCGAAGCTGACGGCGACGGATGCCGCGATGCGGGTCACGACGGATGCCGTCCAGGTTCTCGGTGGGGCCGGGTACACGCAGGACTTCCCCGCGGAGCGATTCATGCGCGAGGCCAAGGTCACCCAGATCTTCGAGGGCACCAACCAGATCCAGCGCCTCGTCATCAGCCGACACGTCCTGCGCTGATCGCGTGTCCACCATGAACCTGCGACTGGCTGCCGCACTCGTCACCGCCCTCGTGGCGACGGGCGGGTGCGCCGCATCGACGCAGGAAGGCACCGACGCCACGACCTCGCCAAACCCCGCGAGCACGACGCCCGCGGCATCCACGACACCCGGTTCGACGGCATCCGAGAGCCCTTCTCCCGGAACGGGTGGCACCCTGCCAGCCGACATCCGCACCCGCCCCGAGGTGGCCGCGGCCATCGCGGACACCGCCCAACGCGCGCAGGTCGACCCCGACCAGGTGCTCGTCGCGGCGTGGTCGCCGGTCACGTGGAACGACGGTTCGCTGGGCTGCCCCCAGAAGGACATGCTCTACACGCAGGCCCTCGTCGACGGTGAACTGCTCATGCTGCGCGTCGAGCAGGCCCTGTTCCAGTACCACTCCGCCCGCGGCGGCCCGTTCACGTACTGCGCCGCCCCGGACGCCAGCTATACGGTCACCGGCTGACCCTCGCGCGGCTCCTACACTCGGGTGGTGACCCGACCCGTGCTGCGCCAGGTGCACAACATCGGCCGTCGCCGGGCCTGGGTGATCTGGCTGGTCGCGCTGTCGGTCTACATCCTGGCCGTCTTCCACCGCACCTCGCTCGGCGTCGCGGGGCTGCTCGCGGCCGACCGCTTCGGCATCACGGCCGCGCAGCTCGCGACGTTTACGGTGCTCCAGCTCGCGGTGTACGCGGCGATGCAGATCCCCGTCGGGGTGCTGATCGACCGGTACGGCTCGAAACGCCTCATGGTCACCGGGCTCACCCTGATGACCGGCGGCCAGATGTGGTTCGCCTTCGCGGGGACCTTCGAGGCCGGGATGGCCGCCCGCGTCCTGCTCGGCGCGGGCGACGCGATGATCTTCACCTCGCTGCTGCGCCTGGTCGCGGTGTGGTTCCGGGTCAAGCAGGCCCCGTTCATCACCCAGCTGACCGGGATGGCCGGGCAGCTCGGGGCCATCGCGGCGGCCACCCCGCTGGCAGCCGCCCTGGCCACCTGGGGCTGGACCCGCTCGTTCGCGACCGCGGCCGGCATCGGAATCGTCCTCGGCGTGCTGCTCCTCGCCGTCGTCAAGGACTCCCCGTACCGGGGCGAGTCGGTCGAGCGGATCAAGGTCCGCGCCCTGGCTCGGACCCTGGCCGAGGTGTGGGGCAACCCCGGCACCCAGCTCGGCCTGTGGGTGCACTTCACCTCGCAGTTCGGCGCCACCGTGTTCGTGATGCTGTGGGGGTTCCCGTTCCTGGTCAGCGGTGAGGGGGTCGACGAGGACGTCGCGTCGTGGCTGCTCATCGTCATGACCGTCACCGGCATGGCTGCCGGCCCGGCCGTGGCGGCCTTCACCGCGCGCATCCCCTACCGTCGCTCGCAACTGGTGCTCGGCATCGTCGGGTCGATCATGGCCGTCTGGGCGGTCGTGCTGCTGTGGCCGGGGCCGGCGCCCTTGTGGCTGCTCGTCGTGCTCGTCGTCGTGACCGCCCTCGGCGGCCCCGGGTCGATGGTCGGCTTCGACCTCGCGCGCACCTTCCACCCCTCCTCGCACCTGGGGCGCGCCACCGGCGTCGTCAACATCGGCGGCTTCGTCGCCTCGCTCGCGACGATCGCGCTGATCGGCATCGTCCTCGACCAGCTGGCTCCGGGTGGGCCCTCGACCTACACCCTCGAGCACTTCCGCATCGCGATGTCGGTGCAGTTCCTGTTCTGGGGCGTCGGCGTCATCCAGCTCGTGCGGTACCGCCGCAAGAGCCTGCGCCACCTCGAGGAGGTGCACCCCGCCGCACTCGACGCGCTGCGCTCGGGTGAGACCCTGCTCCCCGGCATCTCACGCCCCGAGGACCCGCGTCCCTGACCTCGCGGGAACTGCTCGTCGGGCGTTCACGCGGATGCCGCGTGTCGGTCACCTGATCGCGCGCTCGCCTCGCCCAGACTTGTCCTGACCGGGCCAAGTATGAGTTGGCCCGGTCCATTCACGTCCGGGGTGAACGCTCCTCGTTGATGCTGTTCCCGCCGTCGACGACGAGAACCTGGCCGGTGACGTACCCGGATCCGGGGGAGGCGAGGAAGAGCACGGATGCCGCGACCTCCTCGGCGGTCCCCGAGCGACCCAGCGGGGTGCTCAGTCCCTCACGGGCTTCGGATGCCGTCTGCGAACCCGTCGCGATCCACCCGGGGGCGACGGCGTTGACCGTCACCCCGTGGGCGCCTTCGTCGACCGCCAGGGCCCGGGTGAGCCCGGCCAGCCCCGCCTTTGCCGCGGCGTACGCGACGTCCGAGCGCATCGCCATGACCGGCCCGGTCACCGACGTCACCATGACCACTCGTCCGGACCCGCTCGCCCACAGGTGCGGCAGGGCGGCCCGAGTCATGAGGTAGGCCGTGTCGAGGTTGCGCGCGAGCGACGCCGACCACCGCTCGGGTGGTGTGCCGAGCAGGTCGCCCTCGAGGTAGTCGCCGCCACCGGCCACCGAGACCATGCCGGCGTTGTTGACCAGCACGTCGAGTGAACCCCCGAGCGCGAGAGCGGCATCGACGACCGCATCCGCACCCTCTGGGGTCGTGAGGTCCGCGATGACGACGGCGACACCGGGCAGGCTGGACGCGCCGGGGGCCCCGGACGCCCCGGAGGTGGTGTGCCCGGCATCCCGAAGCTCGGCGACCCGCTCGTGCACCCGATCGGTCGTCGCGCAGACGACGACCGAGGCACCACAGGCCATGAGCAGTCTGGCGCAGGCCATCCCGATCCCGCTCGGCGACCCGGCGCCCGTCACGACCGCGGTGCGGCCGCCCAGGTCGAAGGCGGCCGGAAGGGTCGCTGTCACCGTCAGCCGACGGCTGCGGTGAAGGACTCCTCGAGGACGTCCATGCCCTCGTGGAGCAGGTCGTCGGAGATCGACAGCGGCGGCAGGAAGCGGAAGACGTTGCCGTAGGTGCCGCAGGTCAGGGTGACCAGACCCCGCTCGTGGCACCCCTTGTTGACGGCGCTGGTCAGTGCGGCAGCCGGCTCCTTGCTCCCGGCGTCGGTGACGAGTTCCATCGCGATCATCGCGCCGCGACCGCGGACCTCGCCGACCTCGTCGTACTTCTCCGCGAGGCGGCCGAGACGGTCGGTGAGGATGTCGCCGATCTCGCGAGCCCGCGCAGCAAGGTTGTCGGCCTCCATCGATTCGATGGCCGCGAGCGCGGCGGCGCAGGCCACCGGGTTGCCGCCGTAGGTGCCGCCCAGACCACCCGGGTGCACGGCATCCATCAGCTCCGCGCGCCCCGTGACCGCGGCCAGCGGCATGCCACCGGCGATTCCCTTGGCGGCGGTGATGAGGTCGGGGACGACGCCCTCGTGGTCACAGGCGAACCAGTCGCCGGTGCGGCAGAAGCCGGACTGCACCTCGTCGGCGATGAGCAGGATGCCGTGCTCGCGGCACCAGTCGGCGAGCCCCGGCAGGAACCCCTCGGGGGGCACGATGAAGCCACCCTCGCCCTGGATCGGTTCGATGATCACGGCGGCCGTGTTGCTCTCGCCGACCTGGGCGTGGATCTGGTCGGTGACCGTGCGCAGTGCCTGCTCGGCACAGTGCTCGGCGCCGCCCGGCCAGCGGTAGGGGTAGGCCATCGGCACCCGGTACAGCTCGCTGGCGAACGGGCCGAAGCCGTGCTTGTAGGGCATGTTCTTGGCGGTCAGGCCCATCGTGAGGTTGGTGCGGCCGTGGTAGCCGTGGTCGAAGGCGACGACCGCCTGACGACCGGTGGCGTGGCGGGCGATCTTGACCGCGTTCTCGACGGCCTCGGCCCCGGAGTTGAACAGGGCCGACCGCTTCTCGTGGTCGCCCGGGGTCAGCTCGTTGAGCTTCTCGCAGACCTGCACGTAGCTGTCGTAGGGCGTCACCATGAAGCAGGTGTGGGTGAACGCGGTGATCTGCTTGGTGACGGCGTCAATGATGCGCTGGTTGCCGTTGCCGACGGTGGTCACGGCGATGCCGGAGCCGAAGTCGATGAGCTGGTTGCCGTCCGCATCCCGCAGGATGCCACCCGACGCCTCGGTGACGTAGACGGGCAGGCCGGTGCTCACGCCGGCCGCGACCGCGGAGACCTTGCGCTGCTGCAGCGCCTGACTGGCGGGGCCAGGGATGGACGTTGCGAGGATGCGCTTCTGCTCGATCATGTGGCCGATACTATCCGCGCCGAAGGGGCGCCGAAACTACGAAATCCGTTGCCTCGCCAGCCGTCTGCGGCACGCTCCCGTGACCGGCCACTGACTGGTCACCTTGGTAAACGCCTCGGTATCGCACCGTCACTGACTCAGGATCGGACTGACCCGTTGAGACTGTTGCTGGTCGAGGACGAACGGTCCCTGGCTGCCGCTCTCGGTGACGCCCTGCGCGATGACGGCTGGGTCGTCGACCACACCGTCGACGGGCGCGAGGGGCTGCGACTCGGCTTGCACGGGCAGTACGACGCGATCGTCCTGGACATCATGCTGGCGTCCATGAACGGCTACGACGTGCTGAAGAACCTGCGCGCCGGCAAGGTGTGGGCCCCCGTGCTCATGCTCACGGCCAAGGACGGCGACTACGACCAGACCGACGCCGTCGACCTCGGCGCCGACGACTACGTCACCAAACCGTTCAGCACCCCGGTGCTCCTGGCGCGCCTTCAGGCCCTGGCCCGGCGCGGTGCACCAGAACGACCTGCCGCCCTGTCGGCCGGGGGGCTGTCGCTGGACCCCCGCACCCGCACCGTCGTGCGTGAAGGCCGTGAGATCCAACTGACCGCGCGCGAGTACGCCCTGCTGCACCACCTCATGCGCAAGGTCAGGCAGGTGCAGAGCAAGGCCGAGATCCTCGAGAACGTGTGGGACTCGGACTACCCCGGAGCGGACAACGTCGTCGAGGTCTACATCGGCTACCTGCGACGCAAGATCGACGCACCGTTTCGGACCCGGTCCCTGGAAACCGGGCGCGGCCTCGGCTACCGCCTCAATCCGGTACCGCAACGGTCGGGATCCTGACGACGAAGCGACACCAGCCGTCGGGGGCCTCCTCCGCGACGACCGTGCCGCCGTGGGCTCGCACGATCTCGGAGACGATCGCCAGCCCCAGGCCCGTGCCACCGGCGGCCCGCGTGCGTGAGTCGTCCGGGCGCACGAACCGCTCGAAGATGCGTCGTCGGTCCTCGATCGCGACGGGCGGCCCGTCGTTGTCGACGACGAGGACGGCGTGCGCCCCCTCGCGGCCGAGGCGCACGCGCAACGCATCCCGGCGGTGACGCTCGGCGTTCTCGAGCAGGTTGCGCACCACCCGGCCAAGCCGACGCTCGTCACCGAGCACCCGGACGGGGTGGACGGCCACGTCTATCGCCAGCCCCCGGGCCCGCAGCGCACGGGTCTCGTCGAGCACGACGTCGTCGAGGTCGACCTCCACGGTTGACAGGCTGGGCTCCTGCTGGTCGGCGGAGGCCAGGGTCAGCAGGTCGTCGACCAGCAACGCCAGCCGTTCGACCTCCGCTCGAGCCCGGTTGGCCACGATGCGGCGCTCCTCGGGGGTGCGCTCCTTAGCGAGCCGGTCGACGAGGATCCGAATCGTCGCGAGCGGGCTGCGCAACTCGTGCCCGGCGTCCGCGACGAACGCCCGCCTCGAGGCATCGGTGCGCCGCAGTCGCTCGAGCAGCCCGTTGAGGGTCTGCGCGAGCACGGTCAGTTCGTCGCGGCCCGCAGGCACCTCGAGCACCGGGCCGGGCCGCCAGACCGAGGCCCCTCTATCTGGCGGCGCATCCGTTCCACCGGGCGCAGCGCCTGCCCCACCGCGATCGTCGTCACCGTCGCGAGGATGAGGATGATGCCGATGAGCCCGAGCACCCCGAAGGTCACCGTGGGGCCGATGGCGGAGGCACCCAGGTCGGTGGGCACGGCGACGAGGACGACGCGGCGTTGGCCACCAATCGTCGTCGCTAGCGCGCGTCCCGGCGCAGCAAGCGGACGCCCTCGGCGTAGCCGTGCCACGGCCCGGACGGGGCTGCGGCGTCCGGGACCGCGCGCTGGGTGCGCCCGACGAGGAGCACCGTGGCGAGCATGCCCGCCACGAGCAGCGCCGCGATCGCGGCACCCATGATGAGGTAGCTGCGGTGCTCGCCGCCCGCGGCGTCACGGATGGCGGGGCCGCCGGCACCCATCGCGAGGATCGCCAGCGCGAGCACGGCGATGCGCCAGCTGAGCAGCCGGGTGCGCTCGCGGTAGCCGTCGGTGAGGTCGGCCGGCAGCGCGATGTAGGGCACCTGGAACAGGCTGAACGACGTCGTGGCCAGCACGAATGCCACCGCGATCCACACCGCGGACGCGCCGGGCGCAAGCCCCGTCGGCACGGCGAACATGCCCAGGAAGCCGACCGGCAGCGTCACTGCCCCGAGCGCCACCAGCCGGGTGCGGGTGCTGCGGCGGCGGGCCTCGGCGTCGGAGAGGGCGCCGACGAAGGGGTCGATGGCGACGTCCCAGACCTTGGGGAGCAGCACCACCAGCGCGCCCAACGCGGGCGCCACCCCGAGCGTGTCGGTCAGGTAGTAGGCCAGCACGAGCCCGGGCAGCGTCCCGAACCCCCCGGTGCCCACGCTGCCGGCGGCGTAGCCGATCGTCTCGCCGCGGTGACGGTGCGTGCCATGCCGGACACCGTAACCGTCCGGGCCCGGTGATGGCCCCCCTGATCCGTTGCATCATGCGCACCGCTGCGTAGTGACTTGCGCAACGATTGTACGTACGCTGGGCCTCATGAGTGACGCACCCACCGAGCGCCGCGCGCTCCTGGTCAACTCCACTGTGGCCGCAGTGCTGGGCGCCGGCCTGATGGTGCTGGCCCACGAGCTCAGCCACCTGGTCGCGGGCTTGGCGATGGGCATCCCGGGCACCCTGTACTCCTACGGCGTGGCCCACGAGGGGTCCCCCGTCCAGAACGCGATCATGGCGGGGGCGGGACCGATGTTCAGCCTGCTCACCGGCCTGGTGATGGCACTGTGGCAACCATTGCGCGCCACGCGGTCGTTCTGGCACCTGCTGTGGCTGTGGTTCGCCTACTCCTCGATGATGGAGGGCATCGGCTACCTCGAGATCACCCCGTTCGGGGCCGGCGACACCGCCGCGGTCGCCAGCCACCTCGGCTGGCCGCCCGCGGTCGGTTGGGTGCTGCTCGCCGGGGGCATCGCCGGCCAGTTCGCCCTGGCCTGGGGTTTCGCCCACCCGGTCGGCCGCATGGCGGGCGCGGACCGCGGCGCCCGCCTCGACGCGACCCTGTGGCCGTGGCTGCTCGGCACCGTGGTCAACCTCGGCCTGTCGGGCCTGTCGATGGCGACCCACCGGGCGGCCCTGTCCCCCGGTGAAGTGACGGTGATCCTGGCGGCCGGCTCCGCCACGCTGGTGTTCGCGCCGATGGCCATGATCTTCCAGCGCAAAATGAACGCGCAGCCCTACGAGCCGCTCAAGCTCAAGCCGATCCCCGTCGTGGGCCTCGCCCTCCTCGCCGGACTCATCCTGCTCAACCAGGCCCTCAATCTGGGCGTCCAGATCGGCTGATCACCCCCAGCCGGGGTCACGCTCGGCGAGAGCTGCGTGGCGACTGGCGTTGATCACCGCGTCGGCGTGCCCGGTGGCGGCGGGCCCGAGCAGGGCGAGCACCCGGCCGAGCGCCTCGCCGAGGCGACCGGCGGGCCAGTCCTCGGGCAGTGCCACCCGGGGCAGCGAACCCTCTTCCCCCAGCAGCTGGTACGCCTCCGAGCTCGCCTCGTACAGCGACCGGAAGGCGACCAGCGGGTCGGCCTCCGCGGTCTTGATCGCGTCGAGCCTGCTGATCACGTCGCCGTAGCGTCCGGCGAGGGCCGGAAGGTCCCAGGCGTGCTCGATGAGTCGGGTGGAGGCACTCGCGTCGACGTCGAGCCAGCCCGTGACCGCGGCCGCAGCCGACAGCAGATCACCCAGACCCGCCGACGCGTCCCGCAACGCCACCACCACCCCGGGCCGCAGCTGCCGATAACCGAACCGCGCGGCCGCAGACAGGAACGCCTCGCGCAGCGCACGTCGCGATTCCGGGACGTCGTAGACGAGCACGTGGAAGCGGCCGTCCCAGTCGGCGCTCGCGCCCGCCCCCCGGAGCTGCTCGAAGTTCGCGCGCAACTGCCCCGCCAACCGATAGACGCCGACGCGGCCGTGGCGCGTGAGGTCGAGCAAGCCATACCCGGCGACACGATGCACCAAGGCCTTGGCGGCCGACTGGGTCAGGCCCAGATCGCCGAGCAGCGCGACGAGTACCGGGCCCGGCAGCGCGGACGCCCGGCAGACTCCGAAGATGTAGGGGACGGCGCCGATCATCGATCCCGGCGCTCGTCGCCCCGGCTGGCGAGAACCGGTTGTGGTGACCACCCGGAACCCATCCGCCATGACGCGCACCCCCTCACGTCCGATCCTACGGCGCGGTCGAAGGGAACGAGGACGGTCGCCAAAGGCGTGCCACGCTCAGGGCGTTTGGCCTCCGACTCACGCCGGGGAGTAGCCCTCAGGCCCGCTCCGCCGCCCGGCGGCCGAACCAGTTGGCCAGGAGCTTCGCGACCAGGGCATCCTCACCGAGGACGAGTTCGCCGCCCAGAAGGCCAAGCTGCTCGGCTGACCGGCCCGCACGCCGGATGACGACGAGAGGTGGTGTTCGGCGTGGCCGACCTCAGTCCCGCTGAGCGACGCAAGCACGGAGAGTCGGCCCGCACCCACGCCCCGCTCGAGGGCCAGGCGCAGGTCGGCGAGGCACAGGGCATCAGCCTCGACACCGTGAACACCCACGTGCGCTCGATCTACGCGAAGCTCGGAGCGGGCACGCGGCGCGATGCCATTACCGCTGCCCGCGACCTCGGCCTGCTCTGATCCCCGCACGCTCACCCACTACGCACGAGGCCGGGCCGGGCGCCTGCTGTCAGGCTGACCCGGAAGGAAGGTCCCCATGATGCAGGAAAAGGCACTGATGCGATGCCAGTTCATCGTCAGCGGATCGGTGTCCGACGAGGCCATGGCTGCCACTGACGCGTCAGGCCCGGCTCCCCGCAGGAGCCAGCACGCGGACGTACTCGACGTCCCCGAGGAGCTCCAGTCGCTGCCAGAGCACACTTCCCGGGACCGCTTGGCTGACGTGGCAGTGCACCGCCGTGAACTGGCAGCGACGGTCGACGGCGATGGCGGTGAGGTCGTGGAGCGGATGACCCGCGAAGGCCGCCCCGTCGGTGTCGTTCAGCACCCGGCTCACCTGCTGCGGCAGGGCCCACCCCAGCACCGGGATGCCGTGTCGAGCGGCCACGGCGAGCGCAGCCTCGGACGCAGCCCGGTGGTCGGGGTGGCCCGTGACACCGCCGAGCGGGTCGAACACGAGGATGCCGTCCGGTTGCGTCGCTCGGACCTCGGCCTCGACCTCGGCCTCGATGACGCGCACGTCGAGGTCGGCCAGGGAGCCGTCCGGGTGTGCGAGCAGGGTCGTGCGCGCACACCCCAGCACACGCGCGGCATCCGACAGCTCGGCTGTCCGCTGGGCTGCGAGGTCGCCCGTCCCGGCCCCGAGGCCTCTCCGCGCGTCAGGCACAGCACGCTCACCTCGGCGCCGAGACGGACGGAGCGGTCGATGAGCGCACCGAGTGCGAACGACTCGTCATCGGGGTGAGCGACGACGACGAGCACCCGCGTCCAGTCGGACCCAGGGCCCGTTACCGCCAGGGAAGACACCGGCGAACTCAGGCCTGCGGGCCCTGCACGATGGGAAGACCGGCCGCGATCCAGCCCGCGGTGCCGCCGTCGACGGAGACCGCGTCATAGCCCAGGGCGGTGAGCAGGTCAGCCATGGACCGGCTGCGGTTGCCGCTCTGGCAGATGACGTGCACGGTCTGGTCCTTGGGCACCCCACCGAGCGAGGCCGTGATGCGGCTCATCGGGGCCAGGATCGCGCCGGGGACGTGACCCCCGACGTACTCAGCGGGCTCACGGACGTCGAGGACAACGGCACCGTGGGCGTGCCGGGCCCGGAGGGTGGTGATGTCAATGGTCTTCGTCATGGGACCAGCATACCCCCAGGGGTATGTATGTCGAAAAACTCTTGACTTACTCAAGAAAAGCGGCAGACTCGTCGTTGTGCCGTCCTCCACCGATCTCGAGCAGCTGCTGCGCGAGCACCGACTCCGGGTCACCCGGCCGCGACTGGCCGTCCTCGGCGCAGTCCACGCCTCGCCCCACACGAGCACGGATGCCGTCATCGAGGCCGTCCGCGGCGAGCTCGGCGTGGTGTCCCACCAAGCCGTCTACGACGTGCTGCGCGCGCTCACCACCGCGGGCCTGCTGCGCCGCATCCAACCCGCTGGCTCCGTGGCCCGGTACGAGGCCCGGGTCGGGGACAACCACCACCACGTCGTCTGTCGCACCTGCGGGGCGATCGCCGACGTGGACTGCGCGGTGTCCGCGACGCCGTGCCTCACGGCATCCGACGACCAAGGCTTCGTGATCGACGAGGCCGAAGTCACGTACTGGGGAACCTGTGCGACCTGCGCACAGGTCGCACAGGCGGCACGATGAAACTGACCACCCACGCAGCCTGACCACCACCCTGACCCACCAGGCCACACCGGAAGGAAGAGCATGAGCGAGCAGAACCACGACGCCGTCGTCGGAGACATGAACTCGGAGGAGAGCGAGGGACTGTGTCCCGTCGTCCACACCGCCAACCACCCCACTGAGGGTGCTGGCAACCGCACGTGGTGGCCCGACCAGCTCAACCTGAAGATCCTGCGCAAGCACGCGCCAGCAGCCAACCCGATGGGTGAGGACTTCGACTACGCCGAGGCGTTCGCGAGCCTCGACCTCGACGCCCTGCGCGCCGACCTCACCGCCCTCATGACCGACTCCCAGGACTGGTGGCCGGCCGACTACGGGCACTACGGCCCGCTCTTCATCCGGATGGCCTGGCACAGCGCCGGCACCTACCGGATCAGCGACGGTCGCGGTGGCGCCGGAGCGGGGATGCAGCGTTTTGCGCCCCTCAACAGCTGGCCCGACAACGCCAACCTCGACAAGGCCCGCGCCCTGCTCTGGCCCATCAAGAAGAAGTACGGCAAGCAGATCTCCTGGGCCGACCTGATGGTCCTCACCGGCAACGTCGCACTGGAGTCGATGGGCTTCAAGACCTTCGGCTTCGGCGGCGGTCGCGCCGACGTGTGGGAGCCCGACGAGGACGTCTACTGGGGCCCGGAGGACACCTGGCTCGGCGACGAGCGCTACACCGGTGACCGCGAGCTCGAGAACCCGCTGGCCGCCGTGCAGATGGGTCTGATCTACGTCAACCCCGAAGGCCCCAACGGCACCCCGAGCGCGCTGGCCTCGGCCCGCGACATCCGCGAGACGTTCGCCCGCATGGCGATGAACGACGAGGAGACCGTGGCCCTCATCGCCGGTGGTCACACGTTCGGCAAGACCCACGGTGCCGCCGACCCCAACAAGTACGTCGGCCCCGAGCCCGAGGGCGCCTCGATGGCCGAGGTCGGCCTGGGCTGGAAGAACACCTACGGCACCGGGTCGGGCAATGACACCATCACCAGCGGCCTCGAGGGTCCGTGGACCCCGACGCCGACGACGTGGGACAACAGCTACTTCGAGACGCTGTTCAACTACGAGTGGGACCTCGCCAAGAGCCCGGCCGGCGCGTGGCAGTGGGTGCCCACCGACCCCGCCGCCAAGGATGCCGTCCCCGACCCGCACGACCCGACCAAGCGGACCGCTCCGGTCATGCTCACCACGGACCTCGCCCTGCGGATGGACCCGGCCTACGAGAAGATCTCGCGGCACTTCCTGGAGAACCCCGACGCGTTCGCCGACGCGTTCGCCCGCGCGTGGTTCAAGCTGACCCACCGCGACATGGGCCCGATCGAGCGCTACCTCGGCCCACTGGTGCCGCAGGAGGAGCTCATCTGGCAGGACCCGGTGCCCGCCGTCGACCACGAGCTCGTCGATGCTCACGACGTGGCCGAGCTCAAGGCGCGCATCCTCGCCAGCGACCTCACCATCTCCCAGCTGGTCGCCACCGCCTGGGCGTCGGCCTCGACGTTCCGCGGCAGCGACAAGCGCGGTGGCGCGAACGGTGCCCGCATCCGCCTGGCCCCGCAGAACGGCTGGGACGTCAACGACCCGGCGCAGCTCGCGACGGTCATCAGCGCCCTCGAGGGCATCCAGGCCGAGTTCAACGGCGCCCAGACCGGCGGCAAGAAGATCTCGCTGGCCGACCTCATCGTCCTCGGCGGCACGGCCGCGGTCGAGCAGGCTGCCCGCAACGCCGGCCACGAGGTGCAGGTCCGCTTCACGCCGGGCCGCACCGACGCCACGCAGGAGCAGACCGACGTCGACTCGTTCGCCGTGCTCGAGCCCAGCGCAGACGGCTTCCGCAACTACGCGGGCAAGGGTCACCGCCTCGGCGCGGAGTTCCTGCTCGTCGACCGCGCGAACCTGCTCAACCTCAGCGCCCCGGAGATGACCGTGCTCGTCGGTGGTCTGCGCGTGCTGGGGGCGAACACGCAGGGGTCCTCACTCGGCGTGTTCACCACGAACACGGGGTCGCTCAGCAACGACTTCTTCGTCAACCTGCTCGACCAGAGCACGAAGTGGTCGGCCACGACCGAGGCCGAGGACACCTTCGAGGGACGCGACCGCGCCACCGGCGAGCTGCGCTGGACCGGCACGCGCGCCGACCTCGTCTTCGCCTCCAACTCCGAGCTGCGCGCCGTCTCCGAGGTCTACGCCAGCGACGACGCGTCGACGAAGTTCGTCAACGACTTCGCCGCGGCCTGGGCCAAGGTCATGGAGCTCGACCGCTTCGACCTGAGCTGATGCGGTTGAGCTGAACCAGACCGCCCACACCTCGACTTCGTGCGACTTACCCGCGGTTCCAGCACCAGAAATGGTGCAGAACCGTAGGCAAGTCGCACGAAGTCGTGTGGGGGGTGGTGGGACGCAGCCGTCAGGGGGCGGTCGGCCTCAGCACCGCGAGGGTGTCGTTCCCAGCGTTGCCCAGCACAAGCCGATCGCCGTCCAGCTCGAAGCGCTTGGTCTGCTCGAGCGCCTTGAGGAACGCGGTCTCCTGCGCCATCGCGGCCTCGGGGCCGGCCATCCGCGTGCTCGCCAGCGGCGAGAAGGTGAGCTCGCCGTCAGCGGGCGACTCATAGGAACCACGGAAGGTGTTCACCCCGCCGTTGCCGGACACCTGGCCGTCCTCGAGGACGAGGGTGGACGTCACCGCGGGGTCAGCCGGCGTGAGGTCGGAGACTCCACCGAGAGATTCGAGGGTCCACGACCCGTCGAGTTCGGAGCTGTCCGTGTTCGCGGACGAGCCACCGCACCCCGACAGGGCCGTCAACAGGGCCAACATGGCGGCGAACGCAGCGAACTGCGAGGCGTGACGGGCGAGCTTCACGGACCGACCTCCGGGGTGGCGGCAAGAGATTTCTCGTCACGCTACCCCCGCGGTGTCAGGCCACGGGAACGTTCCTGATGATCACGTGGCGAGCGGGCGGCATCCGGCCGGGTCTGCCACGATGGCGCGATGGCGAAGAACGCGCGACTGAAGAAGGCCGTCTACGAGGCCGAGCTCGTCCGGCTCCAGGCCGAGCTGGTGACGATGCAGGAGTGGGTCAAGCGCGAGGGTGAGCGCGTCGTGATCGTCTTCGAGGGCCGTGACGCCGCCGGTAAGGGATCGGCCATCAAGCGGGTCACCGAGTACCTCAACCCCCGCTCGGCGCGGGTCGTCGCGCTGCCCACACCGACCGAGCGCCAACGCACCCAGTGGTACTTCCAGCGGTACATCGAGCACCTGCCGGCCGCCGGTGAGATCGTGCTGTTCGACCGCAGCTGGTACAACCGCGCCGGCGTCGAGCGCGTGCTCGGGTACTGCACCCCCCAGGAGCACCAGCGCTTCCTGCGCCAGTGCCCCATCGTCGAGCGCATGTTCGTCGAGGACGGCATCCGGCTGCTCAAGTACTGGTTCTCAGTGAGCGATGCCGAGCAGCAGCGCCGCTTCGAGTCCCGCCTCACCGACCCCATGCGCCGCTGGAAGCTGTCGACGACCGACGTCGAGTCGATCACCCACTGGGAGGACTACTCGCGGGCCAAGGACGAGATGATGGTGCACACCGACATCGCGGCCGCGCCTTGGTGGGTCGTCGAGAGCGAGGACAAGCGTCGCTCGCGGCTCAACATGATCGCCCACCTGCTCTCCCAGGTGCCCTACGAGCCCGTCGAGGCGCCGTTGGTCGAGCTCCCGCCGCGGCCACCGTCGAAGGGGTACGTGCGCCCCGACCGCTCGCTCCAGCAGGCGGTGCCCGACTTCTCGGCCACCCTCGAGGGCTGAGCGGGGCCGGCACGCCGAAGGTCGCCAGTCGGTCCTGCACGACCGTGATCCCCGACCCGGGCCCTCGGATCACGTCGGGTTCATCAGCTCGTTTCCACAGCGCAGGATGCCGGGCGCGCACATCGCGCCCACGTCCAGTGAGCCAACCCCCGTCACCCGGAAGGTGGCCGACTCCCCCGGCAGCAGCGTGACCAGCCCACGGTCGACCCGAGCGGAAGGATCGACCTTGTCGATCAGCAGGGTCAGGTCTCGCACGAGCGTCCGTGCGGTCACGGAGACGTCTAACCCGGCATCCGTCGCGGCCACGCTCACCTCGAGAGCCGCGGGAGGAAGCGCACTGTCCCGCGGCTCGCAGAAGAACCAGGAGCCTCGCGTCCCGAGGGCCTCGACGACCACCACCTCGGATGCCGGGTCGGCGGCTTTCGCGACCACCGCGGGGAGGTCGATGGTCACCGACCCACGGGCGGGCACGGTCACCGCAGCCTCGTGCGATCCACACTGCGTGCCGTCGAACCGCAACCGCCGACACGTGAGCGAGCCCTCCCACGGCACGTCCGTGTCGTTGCCGAGCGAGGCCACCAGACGGCCACCCCGGGGCTGGACCGACACCACCCGTGGCGCGAACGCGTTCTGCAGGGCGAAGTACAGCGGCTTCTCACGGCCGCTTCCGTCGATCGCCGCCCACGACGTGACCGGCCAGCAGTCGTTGAGCTGCCAGACGACGGCGCCAGAGCACGAGGGCGCCAGGGAGCGGAACCAGCCGAGGGCACAGGTGATGGCGTTGGCTTGGTTCAGCTGCATGGCCCAGTGCCAGGTCTGCATGTCGTCGGGCACCCGGTGGTGGCGCACGAGCCCTCCGACGAGCTTGGCATTGCCGTCGACGGCCTTCTGGTGGGCGAGCATGCCGGGCGACTCGGGGGTGAGCGGGTCGTCGCTGATCGCGGCGGTGAGGGTCGACCAGGTCGGGGGCCCCTGCCAGCCGAACTCCGCGACGAACCGCGGGGTGACGTCCCGGTAGGTCACCCAGTCCAAGGAGTTCCACTGCTCCCACAGGTGGGTGGTGCCGTGGCTCGGGTCGTTCGGGTGCTGCCCGCCCGGGCTGAAGGGACTGCCCGGGGCGTACGGCACGTGCGGCGCGACCTCGGCGACGACGGCCGGGAGCAGCTCGTCGTAGTAGTGCGCACCCCAGGTGCGGCCGTCGAGCCGCTCCTTCCATCCCCAGTCCTCGTAACCCCACAGGTTCTCATTGTTGCCGGTGAGCAGCGCCAACGAGGTGTGGTGCGCGAGCCGGGCCACGTTCTGCCGCGCCTCGGCCTCGACCTCGGACCGCAGGG
This sequence comes from Ornithinibacter aureus, assembly GCF_009858245.1. Taxonomy (NCBI): domain Bacteria; kingdom Bacillati; phylum Actinomycetota; class Actinomycetes; order Micrococcales; family Intrasporangiaceae; genus Ornithinibacter; species Ornithinibacter aureus. Next base: position 2,944,031 of record NZ_VMSB01000001.1, on the reverse strand, counting down.
GCTCCTCCTCCGGGTAGGCCGCGCACGCGAAGAGGAAGTCCTGCCAGGTCAGCAGGCCCAGCTCGTCGCACAGGTCGTAGAAGCTGTCGGACTCGTAGATCCCGCCGCCCCACACCCGCACGAGGTTGGCGTTCGCTGCCCTGGCCTGGGTGAGGCGCTCGGAATAGCGGGCTCGGTCCACGCGCACCGGGAAGGAGTCGTCCGGGATCCAGTTGACCCCTTTGACCAGGATCGCGCGGTCGTTGACGACGAGCTGGAAGGGGGTGCCCGCGGCATCCGGCGTGGTGTCCCAGCGCAGCGTGCGAAAGCCCACCCGCCGCCGGACGCGGTCGAGCACCGCACCGTCGCCGACCAGCTCGACCTCCACGTCGTACAGGGGCTGGTCGCCGTGCCCCGTCGGCCACCAGCGGTCGACCGTCGCGCACTCCACGGATGCCGTCGCCCCGCTCTCGCCGGCGGCGATCGTTGCCGACGCGCACGCCCCGGCGACGGACACGGTCACCGTGCGAACGGCATCCGAGGTCGACGCGACGCGAGCCACGACCTCGACGCAACCACCGTCGCCCACGGCATCCGCGCGCACGAGCACCTCGTCGAACCGCGCCCCGCTCCACGACTCCAGGTGCACCGGGCGCCAGATGCCGCTCGTGAACGTCGCCGGCCCCCAGTCCCACCCGAAGCTGCACGCCGACTTGCGGATCGCCTCGAACGGCATCGGGTACGGGCCGGGGCGCGCGCCGTAGGTCAGGCTCTGGGCGTTCGCGTACTTCACCGGGCTGCGCAAGCGCACCTCGAGCAGGTTGTCGCCCTCGGTGAGGATGCCGGTGACGTCGAGTCGGTGGGTGCAGTGCTGGTTCGCGACCTCGGCGATGACGTGCCCGTTCAGCACGACCGTGGCGACGGTGTCGAGCCCGGAGAAGACGATCTCGTGGCGCTGCGCCCCGGCGAGCTCGTCGGGACTCACCTCCACCGTCGTCGAGTACGCCCAGTCGACCAGGCCGATCCAGGTGAGCAGCGACTCGTTGAGGTCGAGGTGCGGGTCGGGGATCAACCCGGCCGCGAGCAGGTCGAGGTGGACCACCCCGGGCACGGTGGCCTGCACGCAGCCATCGACGAGTGCACCGGTGAGGTGGGCGGGCACCGGGCCGGCCATCGCACGCACCGTCCACCCGCGGTCGAGCCCCCGCAGCACGCCCATGCCCTCGCCTCCGTCTCCGCCGTGCGATCCCCAGGTCATGGCGGCGACGCTACTCGGCGCTGGCGACAGCGTTCGCGGCGCTCACGTCCCGAAGGGGCGGGCTGGGTGCCGACGGGTCACCAGCTCGAGCGCGCCATCCGGACGGCCCGCCAGATCAACGCCGCGGATGCGGTCAGCGTCGTGGGCCCGCAGGCTCACATCGAGGAGTCGAGACATGCCCGGGATCGCCCGAATTCGTCGGCGTGTTACGACTCCTCGACTGGCCGCCCTGACCGCCGACGGCTGCAACCACTGAGACGAGAGCTGGCGAAGGGACTCGAACCCTCAACCCCCTGTTTACAAGGAGTGTGGGATTTCGTTCCTCCCCCGTCCTGACCTGCGACGATGCGAAATCTTGGCGCCGAAAATGGCCTCGTGCGACAGCCGTGCGACGGTGATGTCCATCAATGTACACCTGTGTCGTGCGACAACGTCCTGGCCCTCTGGGAACTCACTAGGAACTTTCATGCGCCCCGCTCGGCTCCTCCTTCGACGATACGGGACCTGTCCGGCACGCCCAAGGCGTTGTGCCCAGACGGGCGACCTGGCTTCTGACCGCAGGGCGAACCGCCGCGGACGGCACACTGGTGTCCATGGCCGTCGAACCGCTTGACGAGGTACGCAACAACCTCAGCGACGTCATCGCCGCGTGGAGCAACGACGCGAGCGCGTCACCGTCACCCGCGACGGCCGCGCGGTGGCCGTCATCCTCAGCCCCGAAGACCTCGCCGAGCTCGAAGAGACGCTGGCGGTCCTCAGCGACCCTCAAGCCTTACCGGACATACGCGAATCGGATGCCGCGTTCGCAGCCAGTGATGTCGTCCGCGGAGTCGATGCCGTTCGCGCCCTGAGGTCGTGAGCGAAAGCAGCTACGAGCTCAGACGGTGAGAAGGTCGCGCTCGTTGACGAGAACGCCAAGCTTGGCAAGCCCTTGGTGCAGCGGCCGGTCCTCGCGAACCGGCAAGGGCGCCCACGACCGTTCCAACGGAGTTGGGGCGACGAGCCACCTGGGGATCGGTCGCCCGGCACACGCACTGTCCCTCAGCAGTTGGTAGGTGAGCGTCTTCCACGGGCCGGTCAGCCCACGGCTCGGGGACCCAGTGGCCCAGATGGCCTGCCTGGCCGGCGTGTTGAGCGCGAGCGACTGGTCCCGGCCCTGGAGCAGCATCCGCATCGCCAAGATCGGGTCTGTATCGGCGTGGTCCCCGACGGCATCGACCACGTCGGCCGCCCGCATCCAGGTGCGCTTGGACGCCTGCTCTGCGGCTTCCTCGAGATCGAGGAGAACCAGAGCCGAGGGGACCGTGCGCCCGGCGAGGTAGTCCCCGAGCCGGGACGGAGTGCGTCCGATCGCGAAGGCGGCCTGGGTACCTGTCATGCCCGCAGCGTCGATCAGCGACTGCAGTCGCGCACGGCGCTGGTCGGTCGTGGCCATCAAACGAGAGTACCCATATTCGGTGATTTCTAAGTGCCCCGACGAGCACCAGATCCGTCACCGCCTATACGAGAGTTCTACCGGGACGCCGCCAGAGCGGACATGCCCGAGACCACCCGGCTCGCCACCACCACCGAGACCTGGTGCCGGCCATCCACGTCGCACTTGCCCTCAAGGTCACCAACGCCTGGACCGAAGGCTTCAACCGGATCATCAAGAACACCAGGCGCGTCGCCTGCGGCTTCCGCAACCTCGGGAACTACCAGCGCCGAATACTCCCAACCATCTCGCTCACACGAGCACGACAAGACGCAGCATTGCCACGGCCGCCCGCGGAAATTCGAACAGCCAGCTTAGGGCTCCGAGCTCATGTAGCCGTTCCCCCAGGACAACGTATATATGAGCCGCAGCGAGGATTTCGACCTCGCATGGAGCGAACCTACACGAATGTCCGGATTAACGACCCGATACGTTTTGAAGCGGCGTTCCGGCTTAAACGAACCACTTCAGGGAACAAAAGTTGGTCTCGCCACGAACTATCGCGTGATGACCCGAACCCATTGGTAGTGCCCACCGTCAGGAGACCAGCTCCATGTGTCAAAGGCAACGACTTCGCCAAGAGCTTTTACGTCGCTTTGCACTTGATCGTCCGATCGGTGGATGAAGTAGCGCCCGTCCGGGCTGGTCCACTCTCGGTTGCGAAAGTGGCCCCACACCCCAATCTCGACGACGCCGCCACACCGCACCACGCGACCAAGCTCTCGGATCGCCTTTGAGAAGCCATCTCCGGGTAGGTGCATCAAGGTACTCATCGACCACGCAGCATCGAAGGAGTCGTCAGCAAAGGGAACCTCGGTTGCCGATGCCACGACCGCGTTGAGCTTCCTGTCACGGCACGTGCGGACAGCGACTGGCGAGAAATCGACGCCTACGTATGCGCATCCGCTCTGGCGCAAAATGACCCCGTCGCGCCCGGCACCGCACCCGACCTCGAGGACGAGCTGCGCTCGAACTGCGCGCAGTCCCTGCACAAAAGCATCGACCCGAGTCGTGCGTTCGAGACTAAGCATCCGGCCCGCGCGATCCATCATCTCGGCGGCATAAAACGCTTTCAGCCTCTGCTCCAAGACGCTCACCGTAGGAACCCTACCTCTTTGTTGGGATCGGGGCCCTGGCCAAGTAGGTCACGTCGCGGCTACTTGACAATTGAACCGCCCCGGGTTTGGTGGAGGGTCGTGACCTCTTCAGGGAGGCTGGAGCCATGCCTGCACCAAGGAAGTACAGCGAGCCGACCAACCGCAATTACTCGCCGGTGGCGCGGTGCGCCGTGGCCCGTCGGATGAAGGTGCCGGGCCTTCGAGGAGCTGTCGCCGGCGATCACAAGAAGCCGCGTCCCACGACCCCTGCCGTCGACCACCGCCTCGAAGACGCGTTGAGCCGGGGCTTCTCCGCCGCGGCACCCAACACTCGCTGGGTCGCCGACATCACCTACGTCCCCACCTGGGTGGGGTTCGTGTACGTCGCGTTCGTGCTGGACCTGTACTCGCGGCGGATCGCCGGCTGGCGGGTCTCGTCCTCGCTACCCACCGACCTCGCGCTCGACGCCCTCGAGCAGGGCATCTGGACCCGCCAACAGCACGGGCACGACCTCACCGGGCTGATCCATCACTCGGACCGTGGAGTTCAACGCAGGTTCAAGGGTCGTCGCAACACTGCTTGAGTTCTGCTGGGAAAGTGGCGTGCTCATGGCCTCGGCGGGAGTGCGCCATCCCAGGATCTTGCGGGGGCGGTCGTTCAAGGCGGCGGCGACAGCCTCGAGGTCGTCGATTGGGGTGCCGGCACAGGTCGGTGCCTTTGGGGAAGTACTGGCGTAGCACCCCGTTGGTGTTCTCGTCGGTTCCGCGTTGCCACGGGGAGCGCGGGTCACAGAAGAAGACCTTGATGCCGGACTCCAGGGTGAGCTCGGCGTGCTGGGCCATCTCCGCGCCCTGGTCCCAGGTCAGCGTGCGCCGCAGGTGCACGGGCCAGCGCTGCATCGCCGTGGTGATGGCCTGACGGACCGCCTGGGCGCCGTGCCCGGCCACGGGAGGGCCGTTCTTGAAGCGCTGCGCGGTGGCGAACTCCTCCATCCGGGGCAGGTGCAGCAGCATCGTGTACCGGGTGGTCCGCTCCACCAGCGTCCCGATCGCCGACTTGTCCAACCCGATGATCAGATCCCCTTCCCAGTGCCCGGCCTGTTCACGGTCATCGACCTCCACGGGCCGGTTCCCGATCTTCACCTCCTCGGTGATGAAGTGCCTCCCTGCACGGCGGCGACGTGCCCGGGGCACGCGCAGGGCCCGGCCCGTTCGTAGGCACGCGGTCAGTTCCCGGGACAGGCCACCTCGGCCGTGGATGAGCAGCGCCTGATAGATGGCCTCGTGGCGATCCGCATGGTCGGGTCGTCGGGGAAGTCGATCTTGCACCGGTTCGCGATCTGCGTTGGGCTCCACGCCCTGGCGCACCGGCGATCCGCTCGACGTCCGTGGCGGCGTCCCTTCCACCGGACCGTCGGACCAGCAGCCAGGTTCCCGTCGGGGCGGGCGATGGCCCCGCTCAACCGATCCTGGACGTACTGCCGCAGCCGCTCGTTGCACGCCAGCTTGGACTCCTTGGGACGGGCCGAGGACCGTAGCGCTTTACCACTGGGCGGTGGACGCCTTGTACGCCACCGTGCCCGAACGAGTCCCGGCGTTACGGCGCAGCTCGCGCGAGATCGTCGACGGATCCCGACCGATCGCCCGAGCGATCGCGCGCACCCCCTCACCGGCGGCCTGCAGCAAGGAGATCTCCTCACGCTCGGCAAACGACAGGTAGCGGCCCGACACCGGGGACGAAGGCACGTTGCGCATGCCGCCACACTGGCGAAACCACCGCGTCCCCACCGCCGGCGACACACCGACAGCAGCCGCCGCCTCCTCAGTAGAGGCGCCGAGGCCGACCTCATCCCAGAAGGCCGCAAGAACCTCCCGACGCGCGACCCCTGGACGCCCCGGCGACCGCACCGACGGCCTCCCCGTGACCCGCTGCGACCATCCCTGTGAACGACCCATCCCACACCTCCCGATAGAGGTGGTGCGACGACCGATTGAATCCGCCTAATACCTCGCGATTCGCTACACCGAACGCCTCGAGGAGCTCGGGATCGTTGCCTCTGTCGGATCCAAGGGCGACTCGTATGACAGTGCCAGCGCCGAGGCCCTCAACCGGCTCTTCAAGACCGAAGTCATCCGCCACCTCGGGCCCTTGCGATCACTGGAGCACGTCGAGTTCGAAGTCCTCACATGGGTCTGGGCGGCGTGCGAGGAACTCGAATGGGGTCCCCTCTGGGGCGAAATGGAGCATGCCCTACCCGCCCATCCCCAAGCTGCCGCGCGCCGCCTGGGAAGAGTTCGGGCCTTTCTCGCGCACGACGTCGAGATCCGCCGGGCGTTGCTCTGCACGAACGCGATCAAGTGCCTCAACGCCCGCTACCGCAGGGCGGTCGGGGCCTGGGGCCACATCCCGACCGAGCAGCCCTCCCTGAAGACGCTGTACCTGGTCGCCCGCGGGATGGACCCCAAGGGCACCGGGCAGGCACGCTGGACCATGAGGTGAAAGCCCGGCCCTGAACGCGTTCGCCGTCACCCCTCGCCGACCGTCGAGAACCTCTAACAAGATGAACGCCAGAACACCGTTGGTCGGACAGTCCCCAGAGATCAGCCTGTACCCCTGGGGAACTGGACGTGCCGTGAGCTTTGCTCTTGTATGTTCCTGCTATGAGGAACGTTTCGCAGTCAGGCATGCACAGGATCGTTGATGGCGCAGTAAGGCAACTTGCTGAGACTCAAACTCGCGTCGCTGACCCTCTTGGCGATCGCGCAGGCTGGCATGGACGGTTCGAGTCTGGCCGAATTGGCGCACCTGGAACTGCCATCCCGATGACCTTTCTGCGAGAGGTTGGACAGATCGCAGAGTTCAATCAGAACGAACTCGTGAACTCACTGCTAAGGGCCCGGCACGCACAGGCGGGCTGGCATGTGCTCGCCGTTTCCAATGCACCGAGCGTGGAGGGAACCGCTCCAGCCTTGATGGCCCTTCGATACTGTGATCATTCAGGCAGTCTCCAAGCCGTTCTTGAGGCCGAGTCTTGGCTGGCCGCCCAGCAACACCAATCTGGCGGCTGGGGGTCTGACAAGACTAATCAACCCAGGACCTACACGACGGCACTCGCACTCAGAGCACTCGCAGGATCCACAAACGTTTCGGCAGAGACGGTCGCCAAAGGGGCGCTCTGGCTGAAACAGTCCAAGCGGCAAGACGGTTCTTGGGGTGAAACACCCGACAAGGATGGGGGCCTGGCACATACTGCAATGGCCGTTCGTGCACTTTTTGTGGTCGAAGGCCCCAACTCCCATTCGGCTCAAGAGGGCGTCAAATATATCGAAGAGAACTGGAGGCCCGGGCGGGAGGGAATACGGCATGAGAGTTACGACTTCCACATCGGCGACCCGTATCATCGGATCACCAATATCTTTGACACAGAAGCCGAGATTGTGCTCGCTCTCACAGAGGGCGGGACCCTACGGCTACCTCACAAGGTCTTAAGTGTCGCCTCACGATGGGAGAGCGAGGCCTCCCAAAGCTGGTGGACGCGGTCCGACAACGGGAACTCGATGTCCTGCCTATGGACCTTGGTTCCGAGAGCTCAGGCCGCCGCAAGAATCGAGCGCTGGATCGGCACTGGACGGAAGGCGACCTGGAGCCAACGGGCCATCGCCACCTACACCGGGTCGATCACAAGCCTGTGGCTGTTGGCTCTGTCCTCATTGCGACCCGGCAGGCAGTGGAAGAGGCGCCTAATACAGGTTGCGTGTTTCGGATGGATCCTCACCTTCATTCTCCTTTGGCGCCAAGGCAGCATAGACCTACCTCAGACGGTCCTGAGTGTCATCCTGCCGATCCTTCTGCTGGCCATTCAAATTGACTCGTCGCCAGAACGAGGGGACTGAAGGAGAAGATTTTGAGCGTCAACGCAAGAGTTCAATTTGCTCAAAAGGCGATGATATTCCGCGGTCGCCACGAGGTGTTGTTGGTAGAGCGCCTTGACGATTCGGGTGGCACCCTAAGGTGGGAACTTCCCGGCGGTCGACTACAGGAAGGCGAAACTCTTGATGAGGCGTTCAGTCGTGAAATTCTGGAAGAGGTTGGCATAAACGCCATCTCAGGAAAACCTGTACATGTCTGGGCCTTCAGTACCGATGACGGAGAAAGTGTATTGGCTTTGGCGCGAGATGCCATCCAGTGGCATGGGCAATTGTCTCTAAGATACCGGGACGCATCTGAGAGGCTCGGTGAAAATCGATGGTTCCAGATCAGCGCACTTCCTGAATCAATAGACGAGAACTCGCGTGTCGCGATTGCGCGTTCGATGGCCCTTATTCCGAGAGGTGAGAAGGAGCAGAAATTCTCTGAATGTGTCCTATGTCAAGTACTAGATGAGAGCCCTGACGCGCCGATACGAACCTCTATGGATCAAGCCCAGCTACCCTCTGAGGTTCTTTGTGAGAGTGCCTTCTATGTTGCGGTCAGCGACGTCGCCCCCTTGACCCCCGGCCACTTGCTAATTGTGTCACGAGAGCATACGAAGGGACTGTTTTCTGGGCCCCGATCCCACTTAGTGGACCTAGAGGGAATCCTCGAATATTGCAGTGCAAGGCTTCAAGCCATTTATGGAAAGCGAGCGATTGCGTTTGAGCACGGCGCATGTGTCTCCGACCAAGGGTGCGGGATCAGCCATGCGCATCTGCACGTGCTGCCACTCGAGGCATCCCTGATGGGTTTGGCGGAGGATCTCAGCGGCTGGCGTGAATACGACAGCCTCGAATCTGCCAGCGACGCGGTACCTCCCGGAACGGACTACCTCTTAATTGTAGAGGGTCGCGTCAACGTGCGACTCGGCTCCGCTCCGTCTCAGGTTCTGCGGCGGAGAATCTCGGGCTTCTTGGGCACGGAGTTCTGGAACTGGAGCGACACTGTCCTTCTTGGAAGGATTCCCACCGATTCTATAACTGCCCTCCACGCCTCTTGGAAGTTGGGGCATCGCCATGGTGGTCGAGAATGAGCATCAAGAGAAGTGTCCCACAGGTGCTGCTTATGGGCGATTTGGTGCTAGATAGTTCCTTTCTTGTCGATGGTCCACGGATAGTCAGTTGGCCGCGGGACCACAGTCTCAGTTTCGCTTCAACGCGGAAGGATCATGCGGGCGGCACGGCCTTAGCTGCTGCGGTGGCTGCCCTTGAAGTGCCGAATGTTCGGCCCATTCCCTTTAGTGCAGTTGGAGATGATCTAGCGGGGCAGAGGATTGTCGGCTCTTCCCAATCGAGGGTGTAGGGCCTGACTTCGCCGTGGTCGGCGCGTCGGTGCGGGGATAGGCGTCGAGGCCTTCGCAGGATGGAAGTTCTGACGCTGCCCACCTGGAAGACCTCGACGTGCCTGACGCTACCTTCACCAGCCCTGACCTGACCACGTTCGCCCGCCTTGACGAGCTCGGCCTCGAGGCGGTGGGGCAGCGGGTGGAGCGTGACCGTGCGGTGATCGCGTGCCGGGTGGTCGAGCCTGATCAGTGGTGCCGGCGGTGTGGGTGCGAGGGCGCACCGCGGGACACGGTTACCAGGGTGTTGGCGCACGAACCGTTCGGGTGGCGCCCGACCACGCTGGTGGTGACGGTCCGTCGGTACCGGTGTGCGCACTGCGGCCACGTGTGGCGCCAAGACACCACCGCCGCGGCGGAGCCGCGGGCGAAGTTGTCACGTCAGGGGCTGCGGTGGGCACTGGAGGCGATCGTGCTCAAACACCTCACGGTGGCGCGGGTCGCCGAAGGACTCGCGGTCGCGTGGAACACCGCCAACAACGCCGTCCTGGCCGAGGGCAAACGGGCCCTGATCGACGACCCGGGACGCTTCGACGGCGTCACCGCGATCGGCGTCGACGAGCACGTGTGGCGCCACACCCGCACGGGCGACAAGTACGTCACCGTGATCATCGACCTCACCGGGATCCGTGACGGCACCGGTCCAGCCCGGCTGCTCGACATGGTCGAGGGCCGCTCCAAGGCGGCGTTCAAGACCTGGCTCGCGCACCGCCCCCAAGCGTGGCGTGACGCTGTGGAGGTGGTCGCGATGGACGGGTTCACCGGGTTCAAGACCGCCACCGCCGAGGAACTACCCGACGCGGTCACCGTCATGGATCCCTTTCACGTCGTGCGCTTGGCCGGGGACGCCCTGGACACCTGCCGGCGCCGCGTCCAACAAGACCTGCACGGCCACCGCGGCCGCAAGAGCGACCCGCTCTACCGGGCCCGGCGGACCCTGCACACCGGCGCTGACCTGCTCACCGACACACAGGCCGAGCGGCTCACCGCCCTGTTCACGCCAGACGAGCACGTGCAGGTCGAGGCGACCTGGGGCATCTACCAGAGAATGATCGCCGCCTACCGGCACGAAGACCGCGCGACAGGACGTGAGCTGATGGTCAAGCTCATCGACTCCGTCAGCACCGGCGTCCCCACCGCGCTGGTCGAGGTCACCAAACTCGGCCGGACCCTGAAGACCCGAGCCGCTGATGTCCTGGCCTACTTCGACCGCCCCGGCACCAGCAACGGACCCACCGAAGCCATCAACGGTCGCCTCGAGCACCTACGCGGATCAGCCCTCGGGTTCCGCAACCTCACCAACTACATCGCCAGATGCCTCCTCGAATCCGGCGGCTTCAGACCCCAACTCCTACACCCTCGATTGGGATGAGCCGGATTGTCGAGGAACTTGCTCACCTGGGGATTTCTACGGAGTTGGTCTGGACGGTAGAGGATCGAGAGACATTAACTTCGGTCATGATCTATTTCATGCAAGGGGGGGAGCGGCTGTTGCTGCGCCCAAAGGCAGCTGGCGCCGTAGGCTCGACTGATGAACTAATTGCCTCCGCGTGCGAACGAATTGGTGGCGGTGAAGTCCGCGCCGTTTTGTTGTCCGGATATTGGCTGGGGCTCGACCGCCCGACATGTAGGAAGGCCAGTCAAGCCATCTACCGGGAGGCGCGGCGATCTGGTGCATTCTTCATGGTTGACCTGGTGCCCCACGCATTCTTTGAGCAGGTTGGGGATTTCGATTTCGTGGAATCTGCAATCGGCGGGAAGCCGGACCTGGTGATCTCTGAGTATGAAACGCTGCAGGCATCCTTCGCGCTCCCAGAAGTGTGTACTCTCGAAAACCTTGCGGAAGCGGCACGCCGTGTGTCAGCCGAATTTGTTGGGGTTTTAGTGCAGGGTCGAATCGGTTTGAACCAGTATGGCCAGGCGCTTTCTTATGCTGGTGATTATGTGACGTCCGTGACTGGTTTCTCTGACGAGAACCGATGGGGCCTAGGTGATCGCATGGCTTTTGAGATCCTCGTTAATCGAGGGATTTTGTAGCGTACAACCCAAAGGGCCGTTCAGGGTCTTGACTTCCCCGTGTGGCGCCTGCGGGGCTGGACGCTCAAGAGGGTGCCGGGTGGGCGTGCAGTAGGCGCTGGGACGTAGCCCCAAGTGGGCGCAAGCACGCACGCCACTGACGCGGCGGGGTATGAGTCCCGTGGAGGGGCTTAGGGGTAGCGGTGTGGCTCTGAAGTGAGTGGGGTCATCGGCGAGATTCTTGGTGTGTACGGCCAAGCACTCACCGAAGGAGATCTCACCGATGGCCTCGTCTCAGTCTGCCCCGTCGCAGTTGTTGGAGGTGTTCCGCGCTGGGACCTGCGCCCCGACCGAGCCTCCCCGAACGGCCGATGTTCCTACCCCCCGACTCGTGCCACCGGGGTGTGTCACTGACCCGACTCGTGCCACCGGGGTGTGTCACTGAGCGCGGAGGTCGAGTGCGTCGAGGATCGTTTCTGCCGTTGGGGTGAGCGGGTCGTGGGCGAGGTGTTCATGGCCGGCGATGCGGACGGTGACGTGTTGCAGCGGCCGCAGGGTGTTGACGATCTTCTTGATGCTCATCCCCGTGGTGTCCTGCAGGTAGCGGGCGACGGCCAGCGCGGCGAACACGATGGTGAGGTGGGCCTCGATCGCGTCGCGGGTGTGGTGGAAGATCGGGCGGGCGCGTAGGTCGCTCTTGCTCATCCGGAACGACGCTTCGACGTGCCACAGCTCGTGGTAGCTGGCGATGACTTCACCGGCGGGCATCAGCGTCGCGGGGATGTTCGTGACGTAACCCTTGAGCCCGACCACGCGACGCGCTCTGGCCAGTGAGGTCTCGTCCAGGCTGCGTGAGCCGTTCTTGACGGTCACGAACCGCGGGGTGCGGGCGGCCTTCTCCCCGGCGATCACGGCTTTGGCGCGGTTCTCCTGCAGGGTCAGGGTCTTGGCGTCCCTGGCGGCGCGTTTGGCCGAGTACGACCACACCGCCCGCCACGAGCGTTCGTGCACGGCCGGGTCCCACACCGGCTCGGCCCGTTTCTGCTCGTCGTTGACACCGCGGGCGGTGGTGGTGGCCACCCGTGGGGTGATCGTGTCGATGACCTGACCGTCGGTGAACGCGTCCCCGTGCCAGCGAAAGTGCGAGGCCAGGTCAGCCGGGGCCTTGGTGGCCCGGGAGCCGACGATGAACCGCAGCCCCGCCTCGTGCAGGTCCTTGAGGTTGCCCGCGGACAGCATCCCCGCATCAGCGACCACGACCATGGCCTGAATGCTGTGCCGCTCCTGGAACTGGCGGATGATCGGGAGCATCGTGGTCGTCTCAGCCTTGTTGCCCTCCCAGCAGCCGATCTCCAACGGGAACCCGACCCGGTCCACCAGCAGCCCGACAATGATCTGCGGGTCCACGCGGCGTTCCTTGGAGTAGCCGACCTTGCGCAGCTCGTCCTCGTGTTCGGCCTCGAAGTACAACGTGGTCACGTCGTACAGGCACAGCGAGACGTCCCCGCTGGTGGAGGCGTGGGCGAAGCACGCGGACGCGACCGTGTCGCGGTAGCCGCGCTCCTGGGCGCGGGCCAGGGAGCGGAACATCGTGCGCAGCGACCCGTGCACCACCCCGAGCTCGTCGAGCACCCGCAGCGAGTCGGCCTTGCTCGTGGGCTCCACGATACGGGCGAGCACCAGCTGCTTGAACGCCTCGTCGCCCACCACGTCGAACCCCAGCCGCGCGTACACGCTCGACAGGACCTGCCAGAGCACCACGGACCGCTTGCCCGTGATCACTCCGGGCCGCTGCGGCAGGCCTTCCTGCTCCAGGCCCACCCCGTCCAGGTCGAACGCTTCCTGCCCGGGCCGCAGTCGTCGACGGGCCTCAGCCATCAGCACCGCCAACTCGCCCTCGCTGCGGGCCGTGCCCACGTGCTCAAGGACGACATCCCGGCCGGCACGACGCTCCGCGATTTGAACCTTGGTGCTCCCAGTGCGACCCGGGGACTTCCGCACGAACACCACGAGCCCGACACTACCGACCCCGGGGTGTGTCATCCCGACCACGACCGAGGCCCTGACCAGCACCTTTGCCGCTAGCGTCGCGCCCTATCCGTCAAGTGGCACGAGTCGGGCCGAACGGCCGATGTTCCTACCCGACGAATCCGAACGTTGTCGTGGCCCGCACACCTCATGCATCCGCGGCGGGCACCCCAGTCGTTGTGACGACTCATTCACCGGCTGAACACTCCAGCGATGTGGCCCCCAAGAGGCGTCCCGCATGCGTAGGGAAGTAGGGACACCAACCAGGAGGCGACGATGGAACGCAAGCTCAGGAAGCAGGCCAAACGGCAAGCGGCACGCCGCGCCATGCTCGACGGCATCCCCGCGAACCGGCAGGATCCTCGCCGTCGACCCGCGGAGCAGGTACCCACCACGAATCCCAAGTTCGAGCGCCGGCTGCCGCGAGCCCCGGGGGGCACGGTGGAGTGCGGCTGGTGCGGCGCAACGGTCACCGTGCCCAGCCGCGGCCGGATCCCCAAGTGGTGTTCCGTCACTTGCCGTCACCGCGCGTGGGAGCAGCGCCGGGCCGCAGACTCAGGACGTGCAGCCATCGAGGTCGTCGACCGACCGGTGGAGGTCGTGCGGACGATCACGAAGGTGCAGAGGGTCATCGTCGAGGCGCCCATCGCTGTCGCACCGCAGACGGTGGATGAATGGGCTGGCATTCTCGCGGAGCTCAGCGACCGGCTCGACCGCGGCCGCATCTACGACCGGGACGTTCCGGCCCTCCGGCCAGCCGTCGCCGCCCTGGTCGAGGCCTTCAACCGGCGCTGGACCTGACGGACGTCCCAACGCCAAGCGACTGGCACACACTGCGCGGCATAGGACGCAGGTGGACTGCGCTCATTCATGGGGACCGCTGTTGTTGCGAGGTCCCGCTGCGGCTCACGTTCTCTCGATGCGACCTGGGCTTCGAAGTCGGTTCTCGCGACGGATGGTCCTCACCATCGATGGGCCTCGTAAGGGGTGCTCTGACACATCTGGCCCACTTCATGCGTGACCAGCTGAACACCTACGAGGCGCTCTGCGCAGAGCTCGGCGCCACACCAACCCATGTGGCCCTGGCCCGGGTACTCAGCAACCCCGTGACTCCGCCGCCATCGTCGGTCCCGCAAGCATCGGCCAGCTCGACGCCCTCAACCCCACCCTCGAACCAGCAACAATACAAGCGCTCGACGAGATCTTTCCCGGACCAGGAGCAGCCCCACGGACCTACGCCTGGTGACGCCGCCGCGAGCGCCCAGTTCGCCCGAGCGCGCCGCAGTCAGCGGTTCGGGCTACTACCCCCGGGCGCCAATACAAGGAAACAGGAGTCAATGTGAAGGAAGGGCACGTCCTTCATAGATCCCGATAGCTGAGTCCAGAATCGCAACCGCCTCGTGCAGCATCATTGCGACGTTGCTGAGGTCCCCCTCCGAGCGGAAGTGGTAGGTGTCGGGACCGACCTTCAATCGAATGTTGGAACTCAGGACCTGGGTCGCCCAGAAGCGAGCATGGGCCATCCCAGAACAGAGGCGCCACATGGTCACAACTCCTTCGCGCCTCGTTCCTGCGACGGCCTCGGTCAACATCGTGGTCATGGGCACGCGGGCTGGCTTTGACATGCCCGGGTTGCGGTCGAGCACAGGCTGTACGCGACTTCGGCCTTGCGCCCGCATAAGTTCCCGATCCTCGTCTGAAGGGACTGCGACTGCCGCATCGAACGCGTCCTGTTGCGCCAACACAACGCTGCGAGCCACCCGAGTCATCCGATCTGCGGGACGTAGCAGCCAAAGGGCGGTGAGTGAAGCCTCGAGGGCGCCGCGCAGGAGTGTGTAGTCGGCGTAGATGTGCAGATGTCCGGTGATCTGTTCCGGGGCTTCTTGATTGGGTGCCAAAAGGATGCGCACGGCGGTGAGGTGGTCAATCGCCACTAAAAAGAGACGTTGAGCCGTGTGCGAGACCTGAACTGGCGACGACGCTTCGTCGTCCAAGTAGAGACTCGAGCCGGGTTGCACTTTCCAAGGCTCTCGTCGCTTGTCCACCGGAGTTTGCAGCTGGTCAATCCGACGAAATGTAGACGGCAGAAGCGCCACCATTGCCTGGCGTCCTGCGTCACGACGCGACTCGATCACGCGGTCAAGTCTATGGAGCCCACCCACGCTAGGCGTGCGCGAGCATTCAATCGTCGTCATCCAAGAACAGCGAGGCGGATGTGCGGTGGCGGTCTGATCGAGCGTCCACGCGCGCGTACAAGAGCTCCAACTGACCGTCTAGGTCCTGCTCTTCGCGGAAAGGCTCGCCCTCGGTGAGCACTTGCGTGATGATCGTGTCGAACGCGGACTGGCCGGGAGGGCTGAAGCGGAGTCGTACCCGTGCGTGCATGCCTGTACCGATGCGGTCTAGGACCGCGACGGCATTGGGCCGCACGCTTCTGTAGGTGCCGGCTTCCCCAGTTTCCTTCCACTCGATCTTGCCTGCGAGGGTCTGGGCGACAGTGCGTCGAACCAAGTCCAACTGCTCATTCAGGGGAAGATCATTTGACATCCTTGTCCACCAATCTGTTGTCGCCTGCCACGATCATGGCCTCGGCCTCGTCGGCATATGGTTCTAAGACGGATCGGAGCACGTGCCGGTTGTAGGTCCGCCAAGAGCCCGCTTCGTCCAATGCACTTCGAGCCACCAGCATTTCGGCCCGGACGTCCTCCAAGGCATGCATGAAGGGAGTCGCGGCGTGGCCTGTCTCGCCCTTGAGTAGTCCGTGGATCCTGTGGGCAGCCGTCAGCCACGCGCCGAGGTGGAACCTATACGCTGTTCGATTGGTCGTTTGCTCGGCGCTGATCCGACGGCCGACCTCGAGCGATTCCTCCAGTGCCCGCCTAAGCCTCGATCCACCGATGGGCAGGGTGGTAGTGGGCTGAGGAGGCGTGTCGGGACATGAGAATGCCCCTGTGTGGCAACAGAATTGGAGTTCTTCACGCTTCAGTTCGTCACACACGCAAGGGGCATCTCGTAGGTGAAACTCTCTCACACCCTCCCAGCGACCTCGGCGGTCTTCGACGACCCGAATCTTGTGTCGGCCGCCGGGTTGGTTCCGGTCTTGGCCCTGGCTGATCGGGCGGGGCTGCGACGCCTTGCGGATGAGCATCTGAGCGTGCCGGGTGACAAGGGCGCCAACGCCGGGTTGAAGGTCGCCTCGCTGGTCGCGGGGATGGTCGCTGGCGCCGACAGCATCGATGACATGGCGCTGCTGCGGCACGGTGGGATGGGCCGGGTCTTCGCCCGGGCGTACGCGCCGTCGACGTTGGGGTCGTTCCTGCGCTCGTTCACGTTCGGTCACGTCCGCCAGCTCGACGCGCTCGCCTCGAGGTTCCTCACACGCCTGGCAGCTCAAGGCGAGCGAGCCGCGCAGGTCGTCGGCGACGGCACCGGTGGCCGGGTGTTGGTCGATATCGACGACACGATCATTCAGGTGCACGGCCACGCCAAACAGGGTGCCGGGTTCGGCTACTCCGGGGTCCGCGGGCTGAACGCGTTGCTGGCCACGGTCACCACCACTGGGTCGGCACCGGTGGTCGTGGCGCAGCGGCTGCGGAAAGGGTCGTGCGGGTCCCCGCGCGGAGCCAAACGGTTGGTCGCTGACGCGCTCAAGACCGTGCGCACGTTGCACCCCGGTCAGGGCAAGCCGTTGCTGCGGGCGGACTCGGCGTTCTACGGGGCGCCCACCGTCGGTGCCGCGGTTCGCGCCGGGGCGCAGGTGTCGGTCACCGTACGCCTGGACCCCAAGGTCAAGGCCGCGATCACCACCATCAGCGAACACGCGTGGACCCCGATCGAGTACACCGACGCCGTCTTCGACGAGGTCAGCGGCACCTGGGTGTCGCGGGCTGAGGTCGCCGAGGTGCCCTTCACCGCGTTCTCCTCCAAGAAGGCGGCCGATCAGGTTCCCGGGCGCCTGGTGGTGCGCCGCATCCCCGACGTCAACGCCGAGAAGAAGAAGGCAACCGGGCAGGGCACCCTGTTCGACACCTGGCGCTTCCACGCCTTCTTCACCACCACCGACCCCACCGACCTGGACACCGTCGCCGCGGATAAGACCCACCGCGGACACGCGATCATCGAGCAGGTCCACGCCGACCTCAAGAACTCCGCCCTGGCGCACCTGCCCTCAGGCAAGTTCACCGCCAACGCCGCCTGGCTCGTGCTGGCCGTCATCGCGTTCAACCTCACCCGCACCGCAGCCACCATCGCCAGCGCCGACCTCGCCAGAGCCACCACCGCCACCATCCGCCGCAAGCTGATCACCGTCCCCGCCCGGGTGGCGTCCTCGGCCCGACGGGTCACCCTGCACCTACCGACCGCCTGGCCCTGGCAGGAAGCGTGGACCCGCCTGTTCACCCAGAACTGCGGCCCACCAGAACCGGTCAATCCCTGACCACCCAGCCGCCCCGGCCCGACCGAACAACCGACGTGGAACACCCTGACAGCCAGGTCAGGACAACAGCCACGCCCTCAAGCCGGAGCCGCGGCCCAAAGCGAAATCAGCTCACCCCACCCAGGACGTCGGTGGATCGAGGCTAAGGTCGGACGTTCTCAGAACTGTGGTGGTCCCTTCGGCAGCCGATCGGGCCGCCTCGGCCGCCCGACGGGTCCTGAGCAGCTGCCACACAGCGATCATCAAGCCGATCAGCGTAGCTACGCCTCCGGCGATGCTGATAACTCTGTCGGTGGTCCACCACGTGGCGAAACCATCGAGCAGCTCTGCCGAACTCAGCATGAGAGTAATCATGACGACCCCGCACCCCAGGCGGAAGGCCCGACTCGTGCCACCGGGGTACGTCACTGAGCGCTGAGGTCGAGGGCGTCGAGGATCGATTCCGCGGCGGGGGTGAGCGGGTCGTGGGCGAGGTGTTCGTGGCCGGCGATGCGGACGGTGACTTGTTGCAGCGGTCGCAGCGTGTTGACGATCTTCTTGATGCTCATCCCGGTGGCGTCTTGCAGGTAGCGGGCGACGGCCAACGCGGCGAACACGATCGTGAGGTGGGCCTCGATCGCGTCGCGGGTGTGGTGGAAGATCGGCCGGGCTCGCAGGTCGCTCTTGCTCATCCGGAACGACGCTTCGACGTGCCACAGCTCGTGGTAGCTGGCGATGACTTCACCGGCGGGCATCAGCGTCGCGGGGATGTTCGTGACGTACCCCTTGAGCCCGACCACGCGACGCGCCCGCGCCAGCGAGGTCTCGTCCAAGCTGCGTGAGCCGTTCTTGACCGTCACGAACCTCGGCGTGCGGGCAGCCTTCTCCCCGGCGATCACAGCCTTGGCCCGGTTCTCCTGCAACGTCAACGTCTTGGCGTCCCTGGCGGCGCGTTTGGCCGAGTACGCCCACACCGCTCGCCACGACCGCTCGTGCACGCCCGGGTCCCACACCGGCTCCGCCCGCTTCTTCTCGTCGTTGACGCCGCGTGCGGTGGTGGTGGCCACCCGCGGGGTGATGGTGTCGATGACCTGCCCGTCGGTGAATGCGTCGCCGTGCCAGCGAAAGTGCGAGGCCAGGTCGGCCGGGGCCTTGGTGACCCTGGAGCCGACGATGAACCGCAGCCCGGCCTCGTGCAGGTCTTTGAGGTTGCCCGCGGACAGCATCCCCGCGTCGGCGACCACGACCATGGCCTCGATGCTGTGCCGGGCCTGGAACTGGCGGATGATCGGGAGCATCGTCGCCGTCTCGGCCTTGTTGCCCTCCCAGCAGCCGATCTCCAACGGGAACCCGGCCCGGTCCACCAGCAGCCCGACGATGATCTGCGGGTCCACCCTGCGTTCCTTGGAGTAGCCGACCTTGCGCAGCTCGTCCTCGTGCTCGGCCTCGAAGTACAACGTGGTCACGTCGTAAAGGCACAAGGAGACGTCCCCGCTGGTGGAGGCGTGCTCGAAGCACGCAGACGCGACCTGGGATCGATAGTCCTCAACCCCAGCGCGCTTCAGGCAGCGGAACATCGTGCGTAGCGACCCGTGCCCCACCCCGAGCTCGTCGAGCACCCGCAGCGAGTCCGCCTTGCTCGTCGGCTCCACGATCCGGGCCAGCACCAGCTGCTCGAACGCGGCATCACCGATGGTGTCGAACCCCAACCGCGCGTACACGGCCGTAAGGACCTGCCACAGCACCGCGGACCGCTTCCCGGTGATCACCCCAGCCCGCCCCGGCACGGGCTCGTCATCGATCCCCAGGTCGAGCACCTCCTGCCCAGGGCGCAACCGCCGGTTCGCCTCGGCCATCAGCACAGCCAACTCAACCTCCGAGCGAGCCGTCCCGACATGCTCGACGATGTGGTTCCGCCCGCCGCGACGCTCGGCGATCTGCACCTTCGTGGCGCCAGAACGGCCAGCCGACTTCCGGATGAACACCACACAGCCGACCCTACCCACCCCGGGGTACGTCAAATCGCTCCCGCCCACGCCCCTGACCAGCACAAACACCAACAGAATCGACGATCAACCCTCAAGTGGCACGAGTCAGGGCCTCGGCCGCCCGACGGGTCCTGAGCAGCTGCCACACAGCGATCATCAAGCCGATCAGCGTAGCTACGCCTCCGGCGATGCTGATACCTCTGTCGGTGGTCCACCACGTGGCGAAACCATCGAGCAGCTCTGCCGAACTCAGCATGAGAGTAATCATGACGACCCCGCACCCCAGGCGGAAGGGGAAACGGACCCGCTATATGCATCCAGCACAAGTGGTGGCCGTTGCCCACGTGGAGTGCACAGGCGTCGCCGCCCCGCTCTGCAGTTTGGCTCCGGGCAGGAGCGAAGTCTTTCCGTGGCGCTGCCCGTTGCGCCTCTAGGTTGGCCCTGCCTCGGCGGAAAGGCATTCCATTATGGTCGCTGGGGGAGGCTTGTCAGCTCCCGAGCAGCAGCGCGAGCTGCTCGCTTCTGCCTAGTCGCGCACGGCCCCTTCGATTGCTCGATCGACTCCGTAGACGCCGAGTTCGAGCAGGCGATCAAGGATGTCAAGTAGCGCCGTGATGCGCCCTCGGTCGCGAGTCTGCGCCAACCCACGGACCACCAGATCCGAGATGTAGTGAGCATCCCCCGCAGCACCAGTCCTGATGTCGGCCACGTCTTCACCATGGACGTTCAGAAAGCGGTGTGCGGCAAGGTCCACGAGATCGTCGACCTTGCCGGGCGCTTCCTGCAGCGTGATGAGCAGTTGCGGGGTCGCGTGCACGTAGCTTGGTGACTCGATCAAGTCGGCCAAGAACTCGGCGTAAGGGCGCAGGTCGGCTCCACGCAGGTGACCGGCCAGAGTGCCAACTTTCTTCCGAACCTCATCGTCCTCGTCATGCATCAGGCGGCGCAGAGTCGAGAGCACGAGTTCTGAATCAGCGGATCGATCGACTCTCGCGGCGCAGACCTCAGCCAGACCGCCTCGAACTTGAACATCGCTGGTCACGGCGCGGTCCATTAGGGCTGAACGCCCCCATTGCAGCGCGGCGAAAGCCGCCATCCGACCCCCTGCCCTCCGAACCTCGGCATCTGTCGAGCTGAGCATGCGATCGATAACCGGATCGACTACTTCTGGATCGGCGTTGCCGATGTACATCATCAGGTCATCCAACCTATCCGAGGCAAGCAGGAGATCGTCGGCGTCGATGAGGCGTTCGAAGGCCGCGTATGCCCTTGGCCGTGCATGCCGTAGGCAGGCAGCGACGGTGTGGGCAACGCACGCGCGGACACTAAGTACCGGATCGCTCGCCAGCTCCACGAGATGCGGTGCCACGAGTTCCGTGCGCATTCCATCAGGATCATGGACCAGGAGATCGCCGAGCGACTCGGCCAAGCTCCCTCGCGAGGTGTTGTAGCCGTTCTGGAACAAGTCACGTCCGGGTTGGTGGTCGTCTCGGCGTTGGAAGACAGGCAAGTTGTCGACAGGGTCAGGAGCGTGCAGCGCCCGGTCGAGGACCAGCTCAACGATGTCCAAAGGTGCCTCGTCAGAGACGTGACGGACCGCCCAGCCAAGCCAGCGGTCACAGTCGTCGAGGCCGAGGCTCATGACATGACGGATGGCGTCGAAGACGGCGTGCTGCGCTTCCTCCGGGATAGACGCTTCTCCGAAGCCCCCCAAGATCGCGCCGGGATAGACCTCGTTGGTCTCGGGCGTCAACTCCATGGCCAATACAGCGAACCTGAGCGGATCCTCGGCCGTTCGCGCCTTTAGCTGCTGCGCCAACTCGCGAGCACCGCCTACCTCGCTGCCGAAGTCGCGGTCGTCGTTGTCGTGTTTTGCCATGGCCTGCAGCCACTGCGCGTTGCTCATCTTGCTTGTGGCTGGGCCACCAATCGGCGACCCGACCGTGTAGGTGATGATGCCGGTTGGTGGCTCAGGCAAATCGCGGTCGAACTTGCGTTGGTACTCCTGTAGCCGTCGAACTCCCAACGGTGTTAACCGCCCGGCATCGAGCGCTGAGAGGAACTTGAAGGCGGTGTAGCCGAACGACCGAAGCCTATGGTGGAGGTCGGAAGATTGGTATGTCGCGGGAAGGTCGCGAAAGAGCTCTTCGAGTTGCAGGTGGACCTCATCGCTGACAATCGGTGCGATAGCCTCGACGACCTCGCGCGAAAGCCAGTGCGAGTCGGATAGGTAGCCCGCTTTCAGGCGGTTGCCGCCTTGGAGAATCAGTTCAGCTGCCCACGGAGCAAAGGTCACGGCCCCAGCAATCAAGGCGCGATACAACAACGACTGCGCCGCTTCGTGTTCGTTATCGGCCAGGAGTTGCAACATCGACTCGATGGATTCCGGCGACGTCTGTGCCCATTTTCCGAGAGCGTCCGCCGCGCCGTCGTACATCGCGTCATCGACGTCGGAGTGCCTTGGCTCAATTCGAAGCCTCAGGCTGAAGTGCCGGTCACGAAGAAGATCCTGCTCGTGGCGGTCGTAGTGCGTCGCGTCCATGACTGCCAGCAGATGTGGCACGAACGCCTCGGCGAACGCTCGCGGCTCGGCTTTGCACGCTGCCTCGATCATCTGAGTGGCGCCGTACTCATGAATGCCGAGAAGGGCTACTTTGCCATCGCTACCGAGCACCAGAGCGGACGGACTCTCGACAAAGCAGGCCTTGAGCATCTCGATTGCCCAGAGTGGCTGGTGTTCCGCAAGTTCGTGTGCCGAGAGCCAGACGTTCCGATCGGCTGGGTTGATCTCGCCGGCACGGATCGCATCTAGCAACAGCTCGAACAGCCGCCGGTGGTGGTGCAGGTCGACGCGCTGCGTCACCCAACGGAGCCACGTCACGTAGTCGGGTGACTGGTTCCGCGCCGTCAAGAGGCCAGCCACCTCAGCGCCATACTTGGCGCCAGCGTTGCCCATCCAGTTGACGCACCGATCGCGTAGTGCGGCGTCTTCGCTGTCGAGCCACCCTTCCAGGTCGCCATGAGCGTAGAACGCTCCGAACCAGGTAGGGCGTGCGAGCTGCAGCCACAGCTGTTTCGTGAGCGTGGATTCCGTCTCGGCAAGGTGCAGCACAAGTTCGACATCCTCGAGCTTCGCATCACTGACGTTCGCGAAGACGGCGACCACCGTCTCCTTGATGTGAAACCGAACATCTGCGCTGCTTAGGACCGCCTCGATCTCCGAGCGGAACCGATCCGGATCCCGCTCACGGAGAAGCTCAAGGATCTGCCGTACCTGCGCGCGCCGGAATAGTTCCTGCTCCTGAGCACTGAGGAATTCGACCATCGACTGCTGTCGTGACAGCCACTGGCGGGCGAATGTGAAGTCGAAGAACGTCTCGTGGAAAAAGGAGACCCGGTCGTCCTCGATCGCGATGACCTGCTCGGAAGCAAGGACACGCGCATGTTTAGTGAAGTCGCCAGGACCGAGGATCTCGACGGGGACGGACAACGTCTGGTTGTCGCTCGCAGTGTTGGCGATACGGGCCAACACGTCGTTGAACAACGTACCGGGGCGTCGCTCCTCAGAGGTCTGTTCTTTGCGCTGCCAGAAGGCTTCGAAGAGGGAGCCTCGGGAAGTGAAGTTCAGGGCACCTGGCTGGCTCGCGATCGTCTCCAGTAGGACGAGGTTGAGCGGTGACCTGAGCAATGCTCGTTGCGGAGCAGTGAGCAAGTCCGGATCGAGACCCATGGCTGATACAGCGTCCGCCACTGATTCAACAGGTAGCGGCTCCACGGTCAGTCGCTCGACATCGTTTCGCGCATCAAGTTTGCGGATGCGATGATCGTTCTCGACGTCGAACAGTCGGCAGGCCAAGATTACGTACACCCCGTCAACCGCCGTCGCTTCTTGAATGAGATCGGCAATGACGTCGTAGCGCTCCGAGAGGCGCCCGGAAGCTAGCGACACGGCGTCGAGTTGGTCGATGATCAGGAAGGCTTCGCGGCCGTCTGCCGCCAGTCGCAGCGCCGCGACCGGCGAGGTTGGGAGGCCAAGCTGGATGCCCAGTTCGATGGTCGAACTGAAGGCGCCACGACGGTCGAGTCGGAAGGCCAGCACCTCAGCGCCCTGTGCCTCGAACTCGCCCGCCGCCTGGTAGAGAACCGAACTCTTTCCACCACCGCCAGCCCCAACGACAAGGGCAAGGCGGGTCGTAGCCATGAGGTCGACGAGGTCTGCAGCCTCCTGCCTTTCGATCGACGGCGAGAGCAGTTCGCGCTCGATCGTGCCGCGCCAGCTCTGGGTCGTAGCGACCACCTGCTCATGAGACGTTCGCCGTGCCAGGGAGTCGCGCGGTTTGATGCCGTCGCGAGCGAGAGCGTCGAGCAACTCGCGTCGCGTCATACGCGTGCGCAGGTTGTCGAGCAGCACTGCACCTATAGCAATTGCCACGAGTTCGCCAGTCGCTCCCTCCAAGCTAACTTCGGCGAGCATGGCGTTGGTCATGACCAACTGCTCTTCAACTTCAATCTCGATCCACATACCGCGCAGGGTCTGCCAGGCAGACTCAGAGCCTCCGAAGACATTCGCCGCGGTTAGCTCATCGAAGGTTGGCCTCAACTCGCGCGTGAGCAGATGAGCAACGAACTGTTGTTCGTCCGCCGATTGCCGTGACAGGGCAGCCAAGACGCGAAGCGCCCCGCTCGGAGTCATAGAACTGAAGTGGAAATTACGCCCAGCGGCAACGTGGCGAGCAGCTGCCGCTAGGACTCCGCGACCTCGGAGGGCTGCGATCGTCCAGTGATCGGTGATGTTGTTCTGGCGCTTCACCTGGGTCACCGAGATCTCGCCGTGCTCGTTGACGTAGGTGAACTCCGAGCCGTCAGCCAGCTCAGGGTCGATCTCTTCGAGTGTGAGACTACGACGCTCGTCCTGGATGCAGAGCAGAGCGTGACGGATGGCCCAGGCCAACTCGTATCTGTTCCCTAGCTTGTCTGCTACACCACCAGTGGAGCCGGCCATTCGGGTCGGCGCCGGATGCTTTGGTGTGGAAGTTGTCTCGCTGCTCGACTGTTCGGCCTTCACGCTCTTCCCTTCAGATGGATAGGGACAGGGGCGCTGGTCATAGCAACAGGCTAGTTTCGCTCGGCGACATTCGCCGCCGAGAACCGTCAGCGCCGCGCGTCAACTGGGGCAAGGACGCACGCCCCTGACGCGGCGGGACATTCGCCCTTCTCTTGAGCGGGTGCGCGTCGAGTCGAAGTCGAGCCCTCCCGTCAAGTGACCGGGTGGGCCCGGGGGCAGCCCCGTAGATGGCTAGTGGCTCTCGCGGGCGGCCATCGCGGAGAGGGCGGCGGCGATCTCCTTGTCCCGTCCCTGGGCCGCGTGCTGGTATCGCAAGGCCGCGGAGACGGAACTGTGGCCAAGACGCTGCTGGAGCTCGGCGAGGGTCGCCCCCGCCCGCGCCGCCATCGTCGCGCCGGTGTGCCGCAGGTCGTGCACCCGCAAGTCCGGGCGACCGGCAGCCTCGCGCGCCATGCGCCAGTTCCGGTGCAGCGTCGACGGCTGCAGGTGCGACACCCCGTCGCGCCCCGGGAAGAGCAACGCGTCCGGGCTCGCAGCCGTCATCGTCTCGAGGTGATGGGCAACCGCAGGGACCACGTGTGGCGGGATGGACACCACCCTCGTCCCTGCTGCCGACTTCGGTGTCCCCACGATGGGCTGGCCACCAACCCACGACACCGCCCGGACGACCCTCACTGTCTCAGCCGCGACGTCGACGTCCTTGCGCCGCAGCTCGAGGACCTCCCCGCTACGCAGCGCGCACCACGCGCACAGCAGCACCAGGGCACGGTGGCGGCTCGGGATGGCCTCGACGATCACCGCCAGCTCATCGATGGAGGCCGGGCGGATCTCCCTGGCCCGAGGCGTGTTCGCCGCGCCCCGGATACGACACGGGTTGCTGTCGATCACCTCGTCGGCGACGGCCGTGTTCATGACCGCCTTGAGCAGCGCATAGCTACGAGCCCGGACAGTCGGCTTGTCGGCCGGCAGCTGCGACCACCAGGTACGCACGACGCTGGGCGTGATCGTGTCGATGATCTGCGGACCGAGCACGGGGCTGAGGTAGCTGCGCATCAGGTGCTCGTAGCCCTCCCGGGTGCGGGGCTTGAGGTCACGCTCTCGCAACCACTGGGCCGCGTAGGCATCGAAGGTCAGCGGTGCCACCTTGGGCACCTTCACCGGCGGCTGCCACTCCCCCGCCATCACCTCCCCACGACGTCGCCCGAGCCAGCCCTCGGCATCCCCCTTGGTCTCGAACGTCTGCGGAGCGGGCCGCCGGACCAGGTCCGGGCCCACGAAACTTGCCTGCCAGCGCCCCGAAGGCAGCTTCCGAAGGCTCCCGAACCCCCTCCGGGACTTGCCCGCAGTCACCTCGACGCACCTGTCTGATGCCGCTGGCGTGCAACATACGTGCAACAACGGTGGCAATTTCTGTCCATCTGCGTCCACTCCTGTCCCCGTGGCGACGACACTGTCGCCACCTCAATAGCAGCACAGGACAGGGGTTTTCGGCAAGACCGACGTTGAGCTGGCGAAGGGACTCGAACCCTCAACCCCCTGTTTACAAGACAGGTGCGCTACCAATTGCGCCACGCCAGCACGCCCACCCCGCCACAGCGGACCGGACAGCCCCGGAGTCTACGGCCCACACCGGCCACCGCGAGAACGGCGTCAGCCGGCGTCGCTGCCCTTCGGCCGCTCGCCGCGCACCGAGGTGTCCCACCGTGACGTGAGGATCTCGCCGAAGACCGTGCCCGTCGCGATCGCGAGCAGCACGGCCCCGGCCGACAGCAGGGTCGTCAGGCCTGACTGGATCGTCAGCGACCCCGCTGACGCCCCGCCGACGGCCACCAGCTCGTACAGGCCGCGGAAGATCGTCAGACCCGGAAGCAGCGCGAACGAGGCCGGCACGATGATGACCATCGACGGCACCCGCAGTCCTGCCGCCACGACCCGCCCGACGGCACCGAGGGCGATGGCCGCGAACCCGGTGGCCGTGATGACCCCGAACTCCAGGGAGCGCTGCAGGATCGCCCCGATCGTGGCGGCACCCACCGAGAGCAGCCCGGTCGGCAGGATGAGTCGCGCCCGACTCTGCACGGTCACCGCGGCGCTGAGCCCGACGAACAGGGCGCCGAGCAGAGCAGTGACGAGCGCGCCCTGATCCGTGCGCAGTTCGAGCACCGTCGGCGAGACGAACTGGGTGTCGAGCACGGTCGTGATCCACAGCATGACCTTCAGGCCGGCGCCGATGCCGATGATCAGCCCCATGAGCGCGACCAGCACAGACAGCAACCGCCCCGCCCCGGTGAGCGGGAACCCGAACAGCACGTCCTCGATTGCCGCGGCCATCGTTCGCCCGGGCAGCATGGCGACGATGCCGCCCGCGACGATGAACGCGAAGTCCTGCTCCCCGAGCGGGGACCCGACGAGCGTCGCCACGGCATACGCCAGGCCTGCCAACACCGTGGCCACGAGCGCGTTGATCGCGTTGCCGTAGAACTCGGGCAGGTCGAACCCGGAGTGCACCCGGTTCACCCCCGTCACGACGAGCACGACGAGCACCGTGATGACGGCGGCCGCCGGGCTGGCACCGATCATCACCGCGACGGACGACGCCAGCACCGCGCTGGCCACGGATACCGCTGTGACGGAGAAGCGCCGCGGGGTGCGCTTGATCTCGCGCAGCAGACGATCGGCATCCCGGGAGTCGATCGACCCGTCCGCGAGGCCCTCGACGAGTTCGTGCACGGCGGCCAGACGCGCGTAGTCGTGCCGGGTGCGCCGCACGACGCGCAGCAGGGTGTGCGGTCGCCCGCTCGAGCTGCTGGCCTGGACGAGCAGGGACTGCAGGGTGATGTCCACCTCGATCACGTCGACACCCGCTGAGGCCGCGACCGCCGCGACGCTGCCGACGACCTGCGGGGCACCTGCACCACAGCGCAGCATGAGCTCACCGACCCGCGCGGCGAGGTCGAGCGCGCGCCTGACCTGTGCGTCCTCGGCCGCCTCGCCGGGGACGCGGATGTCGCGATACGGCGTCCCGCGCAGCAGGTCGTTCATCGGCATGGGTTCGGTCGGCTCCTCGCCCACCATGAAGCCACCGCGCCGCCAGCCCGGGACCCTGGCCGGATGCCGTTTCGGGGGCGTCGTCATCGCGTCACCGTCGTCGTGGCGGGACTCACGGCGCCGGAACCGTCGTGTCGACCCACGAGGGTGCCGTGGTGCGTGGCCACCAGGTCGCGCCGTCACCCGTCACGGTCACGGCGAGGATGCCGGCCGCGGCCACGAGCAGGAGCGCCGCCAGGACCTGACGCATCGTCTCACCGGGAGAGATGCCGCGCACGATGCTGCGGCTGCCCCGCCGGAGGCTGGCGCCGCCCGGACCCCACCACGCGGTGAGCCCCGCGAAGATGCCGGCCGCCACCAGGGGGATGGTCTGGCCCGTGCTGACATCGGCCCCGCTCGCGATCCCGAGCACGAGCGCGGTTGCGAACAGGGCGCACAGCCCCACGAACAGCGGGAGCACCGCGGTGAGCAGGGCGCCGATCGTGCCGACGACCAGGTGCCACGGGCTGCTCGCGACGGCCACGGCGACGTCGCTGCTGCGGGCTCCACGTTCGTGACGGCGCATGACGAGGGAGGTCACCGACCGGTCGGCCGTGCGCGCGAGGGCGATCCAGCCGAGCAGGGCCATCGCGGCCACCACCGGGGCGGCCGCCGACAGCGACCCGAGCAGCGCCAGCAGGGCGAGCAGCGTGCCCGCCCGGCTCGGTCGGCCGATGCGGGGGTCCGCGTAGGGACCAAGACCCTGACGAGCGGCATCCCAGTCCGACTCCGACTCCGGGACGGGGCCAGCCACCTGCCCCGGCACCGGGGCGGGCGCGGGGAGGTGCTGGTGGTAGCCGGGCGGCGGTTGCACCGGCGCGGGCGCGGACGCCCACTGCGGCGGTGGCGGCACGAGCGCGGGCGCAGCGGGAGGTGCAACCGGAGGTCCAGCAGGCGCGCGCGCAGCGGGAGGTGCAACCGGAGGTCCAGTCGGCGCGACCGCAACCGCAGGTGCCGCCGGGGGTGCTGGCTGCATGACGCTGGTCGGCACGACGGCGAGCACCTGCGTCGGTGGGCGCACGCGGCGCACCTCGATGGCCGCCGTCGCCGGGGCGCCGTGGGCGTAGCTCTCGAGCGCCGCGACGACCTCGTGGTGGTGCGGGCGCTGGGCCGGGTCGGGCGCGAGCGCCGCGTAGAGCAGGGGTTCGATGCGTGGGTCGACCGCGAGCAGGTCGGGCTCGCCCTGGGCGACCCGGGCGAGCACGGCGCTCATGGCCCCGCGACCGAAGGGCGGCACCCCGCCCGCGGCGAACGCGGTCGTCGCGGCCCACCCCCACCAGTCGGTCGCCGGCGTGACGTCCTGACCGCTGATGACCTCCGGGGCGAGGTAACCGGGGGTGCCCATGACCAACCCGGCCATCGTGAGCCGGACGTCGTCGGCGACGTGGGCGATGCCGAAGTCGATGAGCACGGGTTCGCCGTCGACGAGCAGGACGTTGGCCGGCTTGACGTCGCGGTGGATGACGCCCGCGCCGTGGATGGCGTCCAGCGCCTCGGCGAGGCCGTGGGCGACGCGGTACAGCTCGGCCGGTGGCAACAGCCCTCGCTCGGCGACCTGTTCGTCCAGCGAGGGCCCGGGGACGTAGCGCGTCACGATGTAGGGCCGCGGGCCCTCGACGTCGGCGTCGATGATCGGGGCGACGAACGGGCTGCTCACCCGGCTCAGGGAGTTGACCTCGCGAGCGAGGCGGGTGCGCGCATCCGGGTCGAGGGCGATGTGCGGTCGCAGCACCTTGAGGGCGACCGCCCGACCGTGGCGGTCCAGGGCGAGGTGCACCACGCCCATCCCGCCCTCACCGATGCGCTGGACAAGCCGGTACTGCCCGAGGCGCGTGTGTTCGCGGGGTTCCTCGAGCTCTTCGGCATCGTCGGGCACGGGGCCGTCGGCGATCGCGTCGGCGGTCATGGGGACCACGGTAGGCGCTCAGTCTGGGTCTGCGCTGGATGCGCGACCCGGCGCCCCTGCGGCGTCAGGACTGGATGTACGTGCGCAGCTGGTCGCGCTCGGCCTGGAGGTCATCGATCCGGTTCTTCACGACGTCGCCGATGCTGACGATGGCGACGAGCTTGCCGTCCGAGAGCACCGGCACGTGGCGGAACCGCTTCTCGGTCATCGCCGACTCGAGGTCGTCGAGGCTGTCCTCGGGCACGCAGGTGTGCACCTCGGCCGTCATGATCTGGTGCACCGGGGTCTCGAGCAGCGCCGCGCCGTCGGTGTGCAGGTGGCGCACGATGTCGCGCTCGCTGACGATGCCGTGCACCGTCTCTCCGTCGTCACTGACGACCACGGCACCGATTCGGTGCTCCGAGAGCAGCGCCAGCAACTCGGTCACGGAGGCGTCCGAACGCACCGTGACGACGTCTCCACCCTTGAGCCTGACCACGTCCGAGATCCTCATGAGCCGACGATAGGTGCGCGCGGGGGCGGCGCGCCAGTGGTTGACCGTGTGATGGACCACTGATTCCGAAGTGGTGACTCCCGCGAGACCGGACGCGCACAGCGCAACCACGTGAACGGCATCCGGCACGTGAACGGCATCCGGATGCCGTCAGCCGTGCGGCGGTGCCGCCCCCGTCGACCCTCGCACGACGAGCTCGGGGCGGAAGACGTACTCGGCGCGCGGGGGACCCTCACCGGCGATGTCATCGAGCAGCGCCCGCACCGCGGCGTCCCCCATGGCCTCCACCGACTGGCGGATCGTCGTCAGCGGAGGGTCGGTGAACGCCATCATCGTCGAGTCGTCGTAGCCGACCACCGAGAAGTCGGCAGGCACGCTGCGCCCCATGGCTCGCGCCTGACGGATGGCTCCGAGGGCCATGAGGTCGGAGCCGCAGATGACGGCCGTCGCACCGCGGGTGATGAGGCGACCGGCTGCGGCCGCGCCCCCCTCGAGGCTGAAGACCGTGTGGGTGATCAACCGTTCGAGGTGCGCCTGTTCGACGCCTAGGTGCTGGTGCATGGCGGCGGTGAACCCCTGCACCTTGCGGATCACGGGGGTGTAGCGCTCGGGCCCCAGGGCCAGGCCGATCTCGGTGTGCCCGAGCTGGGCGAGGTGGCTGACGGCGAGGTCCATCGAGGCGACGTCGTCGTTGGAGACGAAGGGGGCGTCGATGCCCTGGAGCCACCCGTTGACGAGCACGATCGGCAGGCCACGCTCGCGCAGGGCCTGGTAGCGGGCGGGGTCCGAGGTCGCGTCGGCGTGCTGCCCGGACAGGAAGATGATGCCGGAGACGCCACGGTCGATGAGCATCTGCACGTAGTCGTCCTCGTGTACCCCGCCGGGGGTCTGGGTGCACAGCACCGGGGTGAACCCCGCGGCGGCGAGCGCGGTCTCGATGACCTGGGCGAACGCGGGGAAGATGGGGTTGACCAGTTCGGGCATGACGAGCCCGACGAGCAGCGCCGACTTCGGCCGCAACCTGGCCGGGCGGTCGTAGCCGAGCACGTCGATGGCGGTGAGCACGGCGCGGCGCGTGGCGTCGGCCACCCCGGGCCGGTCGTTCAGCACACGGCTGACCGTCGCCTCGCTGACGTCGGCCTGGGCGGCGATGTCGGCGAGTCGCGCAGAGCGGATCTCGGCCACCCCTCGAATCTAACAAGCGCATCACTGGCGTCCCCGGAGTGACCTGTTGGTCGGTGTGGGGACGGGCCGCAGTGCGGACATGGGTGGCGCCGCCAGCACGGTCACGGCATACTGGCGAAACCGCTTACACCGATGTGGGCGGGAGCAACACCTTTACAACGGATCGTCCGGCACGTTCCTGCCGGTGAAGGAAAGGCAAAGACGCCCATGGCAACCGTGAAGTTCGACAACGCCACCCGGATCTACCCCGGCAACGACACCCCCTCCGTCGACAAGCTGAACATCGACGTCGAGGACGGCGAGTTCCTGGTTCTCGTCGGCCCCTCCGGGTGTGGCAAGTCCACCTCGCTGCGCATGCTCGCCGGCCTCGAAGAGGTCAACGGCGGCAAGATCTGGATCGGTGACCGTGACGTCACCGACCTGTCGCCCAAGGACCGCGACGTCGCAATGGTCTTCCAGAACTACGCGCTGTACCCGCACATGACGGTCGCCGACAACATGGGCTTCGCCCTGAAGATCGCCGGCGTCGACAAGGGCGAGATCCGCAAGCGCGTCGAGGAGGCAGCCGCCATCCTCGACCTCACCACCTACCTCGAGCGCAAGCCGAAGGCCCTCTCCGGTGGCCAGCGCCAGCGCGTCGCCATGGGCCGGGCCATCGTCCGCTCCCCCCAGGTCTTCCTCATGGACGAGCCGCTGTCCAACCTCGACGCCAAGCTGCGCGTGCAGACCCGCACCCAGATCGCCTCGCTCCAGCGCCGGCTCGGCGTCACCACGGTCTACGTCACGCACGACCAGATCGAGGCCATGACCATGGGTGACCGCATCGCCCTGCTCAAGGACGGCATCCTCCAGCAGTGCGCCAGCCCGCGCGAGATGTACGACAAGCCGAACAACGTCTTCGTCGCCGGCTTCATCGGCTCCCCCGCGATGAACCTCGTCTCGGTGCCGGTCACCGAGGACGGCGTCCAGTTCGGCAGCCACCGCCTGCCCGTCGACCGCTCGCTGCTCGGTGCCGCCGGGTCGCACGTGATCGTCGGCATGCGCCCCGAGGACGTCGAGGTCACCACCGACCGTGACGGGCTCGAGCTCGTGGTCGACGTCGTCGAGGAGCTCGGCGCCGACGCCTACGTCTACGCCACCCCGGCGAACCCCGACGTCAAGCTCGAGGGCGGTGGCGACGACGCCCTCGCCAAGCCGTTCATCGCGCGGGTCGACGGCCGCAACGTGCCCGACAAGGGCTCGAAGATCTACGTCTACCCGAACCCGAACCACATGCACGTGTTCAACAAGGAGACCGGCCAGCGCATGGGCTGACGCCCCACTGGCACCGGGACCGCCCGCGACGCCCCGGACGAGCACTCGTCCGGGGCGTCGCGCGTTCCCACCGCATCCGGCATCCCCGCTGCTCCCACGCGCACCAGCGCGACCCCGCTCGCACCGCCCTCCCGCACGCAAAGGCTCGCCCCCATGGCACTGGAGATCACCGCCGCCCGCCCGGACCCCGCCCTGCTGGACCTGCCGTGGCGCATCCCGCTCGAGGAGTGGCCCGAGGACCTGCTGGCCGCCCTGCCGCGCGGCATCTCCCGACACGTCGTGCGCTTCGTGCGCCTGTCGGGCCGGGTGCTGGCGGTCAAGGAGATCAAGGCCGACATCGCGCAGCGCGAGTACGAGATGCTGCGCATCCTCAACCGCATGGACATGCCCTGCGTCGAGCCCTTCGCGGTGGTGAGCGGGCGCGTCGCCGAGGACGGCACCGAGCTCGACGCCTGCCTCATCACCGTCCACCTGCAGTTCTCGCTGCCGTACCGCGCGCTCTACAGCCAGTCGCTGCGCAAGGGCACGGCCACGCGTCTCATCGACGCCCTCGCCGTGCTCCTGGTGCGCCTGCACCTGGCCGGGTTCTGGTGGGGTGACGTCTCGCTGTCCAACACCCTCTTCCGGCGCGATGCCGGGGCGTTCGCCGCCTACCTGGTCGACGCCGAGACCGGCGAGCTGCGACCCAGGCTCAGCGACGGGCAGCGCGAGCACGACCTCGAGATCGCCCGGGTCAACATCGCCGGTGAGCTGATGGACCTCGAGGCCGGCGGCCTGCTCCAGGAGGACCGCGACCCCGTCGAGGTCAGCGCGCGCATCGTCTCGCGATACCGCGAGCTGTGGGATGCCCTGACCGGCAGCCAACTCATCGCTGACGAGGAGCGCTGGCGCGTCGACGACCGCATCCGCTCGCTCAACGCCCTCGGGTTCGACGTCGACGAACTGGCCATCACGACCGACATCGACGGGACGTCCATCCAGATCCAGCCCAAGGTCGTCGATTCCGGGCACCACTCGCGGCGCCTGCTGCGCCTCACCGGCCTCGATGTCCGAGAGAACCAGGCCCGCCGCCTGCTCAACGACCTCGACGCATACACCGCCGGCACCGGACGCCAGGGCGAGGACGAGACGATCGTGGCCCACGACTGGCTGACCAACGTCTACGAGCCGGTGACCCGGCGGGTGCCGCGCGAGCTGGTCACCAAGCTCGAACCCGCCGAGGTCTTCCACGAGGTGCTGGAGCACCGCTGGTACATGGCCGAGCGCGCGCAGCACGACATCCCCATCGAGGACGCGATCGACGACTACGTGCGCTCGATCCTTCCCGGCAAGCCCGACGAGCAGGCGGTCCTGGGCATCGACACCCAGCAGTTGCCCGTCATCGCGAAGTCCAAGGGGCGGGGCTGACCACAGTGCGCCTCGGCCTGGACGTAGGGTCGATGCCATGAGTGAACAGTCCCCCCAGCCCCACGGCCCCTACGGCGCGGCGCAGCCGCCGGCCCCGAACCACTACGGTGGCGGCTACGGCCAGGCCCCCGCGTACGCCGGCGGCCCGGCCATGCACCCGGGCTCGCTCGGTTACGTGCAGGCCAACTTCGGTCAGGTCGCCACGTTCGGCCAGCGCGTCCTGGCGCTGCTCGTCGACGTGCTGATCAGCATGATCGGTCTGATCCCCATGATCATCGGGGTCATCATGCTGGTGGCAGCAGCGCCGTCCGAGCTCTACGTCGACGAGTACGGCATGACCCAGAGCGACGGTGGCAGCGGATCAGTGGCCGTGATCGGGGGCCTGCTCGTCGGCCTCGGGGTGCTGCTGTCGATCGCCATCAGCCTGTGGAACCGGGTCTTCAAGATGGGCCGTACGGGCCAGAGCGTCGGCAAGAAGGTCATCGGTCTCAAGCTCGTCGACGACAAGACCGGCCAGCCCATCGGCGCCGGGCAGTGTTTCCTGCGCGAGCTCGTCAGCAACATCGTCAACCAGCTGATCTACCTGTCGTACCTGTGGATGCTGTGGGACGACAACAAGCAGACCCTCGCCGACAAGGCGGTGCACTCCACGGTCGTGGTCGTCCCCAAGGGCTGATCGCGACCCCGCCCACGAGGGCGGCCGGATGCCGCAAGGGCGCCTCCCGCACGGGAGGCGCCCTTCGTCGTCGTCGGGGGCGCGGGGTCAGGGACCGCGCACCGCGTCAGGCCGGTGAGAGCCAGGTCCATCCCGGGATGTTGCGGGCGACGGTGAAGGCGACGAACGCGAGAGCCATGGCCCACGGCATCCACGTCGGCGGGTCCCACCGGAGGGTGCGACCCTGCCAGCGCGCGTAGACCCAGCGGGCGAAGAGCAGTGCACACCCGAGGAAGAGCGGGATCGTCAGCGGGTTGTAGGCGATCGAGGCGGCGACGTCACCGTTGACCAGCTGGTGGGTGGCCCGCAGCATCCCGCAGCCGGGGCAGTAGATGCCTGCCAGGGCGTAGGTCGGGCACAGCGGGTAGTGCCCCGGCTGGCTGGGGTCGACGGCGGCGACGTAGGCCGTGGCACCCAGGACACCGGCGGCGATCACCCCCGGAAGCACGACGGCGCGCACCCGGTCCGTGACCGGACCGGGGCGCGCCATCGTGCTGGTGGGGCTCACCTCAGGAGCTGCTAGGCGACAGCACAGCCATGCCACCCAGGAAGAGGAACCAGATGAGGGAGAGGACGAGCAGAACCATCGACACGATGCCGAGGATGCGGCCGATCTGCACGATCTGGCGGTTGCCGTAGCGACCCGGCTGGGCGTCGATCTCCTTGAGGGCGGTGTTGCCCATCACGAACGCGACGATGCCGAGCGGCGAGCAGCAGACGATGCCGAGGATGCCGAGGATGAGCACCGTCATCCCCTTGGGGTGGTCCACCGGGCCACCCATACCGCCGCCAACGGGCGGGGGCGCGGCGTACCCGCCGCCGTAGCCGCCATCGCCCGAGCCGGGCGGCGGGGGCGGAGGAGTTGATCCGTAGTCAGACATGAGTTCCCTCTCGATGCGAGTGTGGGGTTTGCGCACCCCCCAAGGGCCGGAGTGCTCCGGCGGCGCCGATCCTTCCACAGCCACAGGATCATCTCGACCCAAACCGCCGCAATACCGGGGGATGAACGCGGTCCGCCGCCCACCCGCATCCGGCCGTCACGAGCGGGTGGATCAGGCCTTGCGGCGCCTGCGGGCGACCTCGTAGAGGGTGACGCCGGTGGCGATCCCGGCATTGAGTGACTCCACCGCCGAGGACATCGGAACCGACACGATCTGGTCGCAGGTCTCGCGCACCAGCCGGGACAGACCCTTGCCCTCGGAGCCGACGACGATGACGATCGGCTCGGACGCGAGCTCCATGTCGGGCAGGTCGACGTCGCCGTCCATGTCGAGGCCGATCACGAAGAAGCCTGCCTTGCGGTAGTCCTCGAGCGCGCGGGTGAGGTTGGTCGCCTGGGCCACGGGGACCCGGGCCGCGGCCCCTGCCGACGTCTTCCACGCGGATGCCGTCATGCCCACCGAACGGCGGCTCGGCACGACGACGCCGTGCCCACCGAAGGCCGCGACCGAACGCACGATCGCACCCAGGTTGCGCGGGTCGGTGATGCCGTCGAGCGCGACGACGAGCGGGATGCCGGGCGCCTCGGGATCGATGAGGTCGCTGGGGTGGGCGTACTCGTAGGGCGGCACCTGCAGGGCCAGCCCCTGGTGGACCGCACCGTCGGTGAGACGGTCGAGCTCCCCGCGGGGCGTCTCCAGCACGGGGATGGAGCGCTCGGTGGCGAGCTTGAGCGCCTCACGCACCCGGTCGTCGGAGTCGATCCGGCCGGCGACGTACATCGTCGTCACCGGCACCTCGGCGCGCAGGGCCTCGAGCACCGAGTTGCGCCCGGCGACCATCTCGCTGCTCGCCTTGTTCTTGCGCGTGCTCGTGCGCCCACCCGTGGCCCCGGCGCGGCGGTCGGCCGCCTTGGCCATCTTGTGGGCCTTGTGGTTCGGGCGGTCGGCCGCCTTGGGCGTCGGGCCCTTGCCCTCGAGCCCACGGCGGCGCTGACCGCCGGAGCCGACCTGCGGGCCCTTCTTGCTCGAACTGCGCATCGCGCCGCGGCGCTGGGAGTTACCGGCCATGGGTCATTCGCTCCGTCCCCGCGCCAAGGACCAACGGGCCCCGGCTGCGGTGTCCTCGAGCGCGATGCCTGCGGCGGCGAGCTCGTCGCGGATGGCGTCCGCGGTGTCGTAGTCACGAGCGGCACGGGCGTGCGCCCGGGCCGTGAGGCGTTCCTTGACGAGGGCGTCAAGGCTCGCGAGGGCGTCCGCCGCCGAGGAGTCACCGGCGGACCATGCGGGGTCGAGCGGGTTGACGCCGAGCACGTCGGTCATGGCGATGACGACGCGGGCCACGGCGGCGGCATCCTCGTGGTCACCGTCGTCGAGCGCGGTGTTGCCGGTGCGCACGGCCTCGTGGATGACCGCGAGCGCCCCGGAGACCCCGAGGTCGTCGTCCATCGCCTCACGGAAGTCCTCGGGCAGCGTCTCGTCGCCCGTCGGAACGGCGGTGAGGATGCCGGGCAGCGCGCGCCGCAGGAATCCCTCGATCCGCTCGACGGCGGTGTCGGCCTCCTCCAGCGATCCGGCGTGGAACTCGATCGTCGAGCGGTAGTGGGCGGCCGTGAGGTAGTAGCGGACCGCGAGCGGGCGGTGCTCCTTGACGACCTCGCTGACCCGCAGCGAGTTGCCGAGCGACTTGCTCATCTTCTCGCCGTGCAGCGTCACCCAGGCGTTGTGCAGCCAGTAGTTGGCGAAGCCGAGACCGGCCGCGCGCGACTGTGCGAGCTCGTTCTCATGGTGCGGGAAGCGCAGGTCGACGCCACCGCCGTGGATGTCGAAGGTGTCACCGAGGTACTTGCGGGCCATCGCCGAGCACTCGAGGTGCCAGCCCGGGCGGCCGGGGCCGAAGGGGGTCGGCCACGACGCGGTCGGCGGCTCGTCGGCCTTGCGGCCCTTCCACAGCGCGAAGTCGCGGGGGTCGCGCTTGCCGCGCGGGTCGGCATCCTCGGCGTCGACCATGTCGTCGACCCGCTGGTGGGTCAGGGCGCCGTAGTCGGCCCAGCTGCGCACGTCGAAGTACACGTCACCGCTGCCGTCGGCGGCGGCGTAGGCGTGGCCGCGCTCGACCAGGGCGGCCATCAGCTCGACCATCTCGGGTACGTGCCCGGTCGCGCGGGGCTCGTAGGTCGGGGGCAGCACTCCGAGCGCCGCGAGCGCAGCCGAGGTCTCGAGCTCGTTGCGGTAGGACACCGCGTACCAGGCCTCGCCGGACTCCAGCGACTTCGCGAGGATCTTGTCGTCGATGTCGGTGACGTTGCGGATGAGGTCGACGTCGTAGCCGTGGCCGCGGGTCAGCCAGCGGCGCAGCACGTCGAACGCCACGGCGAAACGGACGTGTCCGAGGTGGGGTGGTGCCTGGGTCGTGAGCCCGCAGATGTAGATCCCCGCCTTGCCGGGCACGACGGGGACGAAGTCACGCAGCTCGCGCGTGAGGGAGTCGAAAAGCCTGAGAGTCACCCGGTAAGGCTACCGGCGCGGCGGGCGCGCCGATTCCGCGAAGCCCGCGACCGGCATCCGGCCCACCCACACCCCAGCCCGTGACCGCCAGCCGGCCCACCCACACCCCAGCCCGTGACCGCCAGCCGGCCCACCCACACCCCAGCCCACGACCGGCAGCCCGTCGGCGGAACGGGCGCGCCGGCCCCGAAACTTCTCACCCCCTCGGATGCCGTCCGTTCACTCCGCGCCCACGCTCACCCGGTCGACCGGCACGATTCGGTGAAGACCTGCCTGTGGACAACTCGGTGAGGCCTCCGCGAACCGGCACCATCGACGGATGACGGACCACCTCCTCGCCATGGCTGCGCGCCAGCACGGCATCGTCACGAGCGCCGATGTCGCCCGGGCGGATGTCAGCGCTCCCGACCTCGCCGCCCTCGTGCGATCCGGGGTCATCCATCCGCTGCGGCGAGGTGTCCACGTCGTGCGGGCCGACTGGGAGTCGGCAAGCCCGGAAGCGCGCCTCGCCCTGCGCACGAGGGGCATCCTGCTCCACCGGGATGGCTCGTCAGTGCGTGAGCACGGCGAGGTGGCCAGCCACCAGAGCGCGCTCGCCGTCCACGGGCTCCCGCTCCACGGAGTCTCCCTCGAGGTGGTCGACCTCATGGGCGACGTGGCTCGGGTTCGCCGCGACGGAACGCTGCGCGTCCACCCCCGCGACGCGCGGCTGGCCGCCGTGGTCATCGACGGATGCCGCACGGGTCACCACCGCGGCCGCCCTGGCCCAGGTGGCCGTGCGCGAGGGGCGGGTGCCCTTCGTCGTGGCGGCCGACGCGGCCCTGGCGCGCAGGCGCACCCCCACCGAGCAGATCGCCGAGGCCGTGCTCCACCTCGCGCGGACGCCACGCCAGGCCGTCCGCGCTCAGCGGTGGATCGGCGAGTGCGACCCGGCAAGCGAGTCCGTCGGGGAGAGTCGCACCCGGCTGCTCCTCACCGATCTCGGACACTGCCCGCGCACCCAGGTCAGGGTGGCCGACGACAGTGGGTCCGTCTTCGCCCGGCCGGACTTCCTCATCGGTGACCGAGTCATCGTCGAGTTCGACGGGCTCGTGAAGCACGCCGGCCTGGAGGAGCGTGAGGCCCTGGCCGCCGAGAAGATCCGCGAGGACCGGTTGCGCCACCGGGTACGAGGTTGTTCGGTTGACCTGGGCCGACCTCGACAACCCCCGCCGGATGGACGCCTTGATCCGGGCTGCGCTGGCCAGGGCAGCGGACCGGGGTCGGTGACCGGCTTCCTGAACGGGGCGAAACTTCTCCGCCGTCACTGGGATGGCGGGGTTGTTTCGCCAGGACGGGGATATATCTGCGTCACGGGCAAACTTCTCCGTCATCACTGGGATGACGGACCGGCGTCCCGCACCCCCCGCTACCGGCATCCGAGCGTGGCGGCTAGCGTGACGCCAGCGCCCACCCGGGCCCGTCAGCAGCGCCGCCGACCCGAGGAGTACCCGTGCCACAGACCGTCAAGGGAGTCATCGCCCGCGCCAAGGGAGCCGAGGTCGAGCTCGTCGACATCGTCGTTCCCGACCCCGGGCCGGGTGAGGCCGTCGTCAAGGTCGAGTCGTGCGGGGTGTGCCACACCGACCTGCACTACCGCGAGGGTGGCATCAACGACGACTACCCCTTCCTGCTCGGCCACGAGGCCGCCGGCACGGTCGAGGCGGTCGGCGAGGGCGTCACCGAGGTGGCACCGGGCGACTTCGTCATCCTCAACTGGCGGGCCGTGTGCGGGCAGTGCCGCGCCTGCCTCAAGGGCAAGCCCTGGTACTGCTTCGCCACCCACAACGCGAAGCAGAAGATGACCCTGACCGACGGC
This sequence comes from Ornithinibacter aureus, assembly GCF_009858245.1. Taxonomy (NCBI): domain Bacteria; kingdom Bacillati; phylum Actinomycetota; class Actinomycetes; order Micrococcales; family Intrasporangiaceae; genus Ornithinibacter; species Ornithinibacter aureus. The sequence goes on along the minus strand of NZ_VMSB01000001.1, from coordinate 2,903,986 downwards.
ACCGAGCTGAGCCCGGCCCTGGGCATCGGCGCCTTCATCGACAAGACCCTCGTCGCCGCCGGCCAGTGCACGAAGGTCGACCGGGCGGATGCCGCCGCCGTCGGCCTCCTCGGATGCGGGGTCATGGCCGGCTTCGGCGCAGCCGTCAACACCGGCGGCGTCGGCCGGGGTGACTCGATCGCGGTCATCGGCTGCGGCGGGGTCGGCAACGCCGCCATCGCCGGGGCCAGGGTCGCCGGTGCGACGACGATCATCGCCGTCGACGTCGACGCCCGAAAGCTCGAGGCAGCCAAGACCTTCGGCGCCACCCACACGGTCGACTCGAGCACGCAGGATGCCGTCGAGGCGATCCGCGCGCTGACCGGTGGGCACGGCGCCGACGTCGTCGTCGAGGCGGTCGGCCGCCCTGAGACCTACGAGCAGGCCTTCTACGCCCGCGACCTCGCCGGCACGGTCGTGCTCGTCGGGGTGCCGACCCCCGACAAGCAGGTGACCCTGCCGATGATCGAGATCTTTGGCCGTGGCGGCTCGCTGAAGTCCAGCTGGTACGGCGACTGCCTGCCCTCGCGCGACTTCCCGATGCTCGTCGAGCTCTACCGCCAGGGCCGCTTCGACCTCGACGCCTTCGTCACCGAGCGCATCGGCATCACCGACGTCGAGGCCGCCTTCGACAAGATGCACCGCGGCGAGGTGCTGCGCTCGGTCGTCGTCATGGGCGAGGGCCAGTGAGCTCGCACAGCCGGATGCCGGTCGCACCGTCCCCGGGTGGCGTTCGGGTCGAGCGGGTGGTCACCTCCGGGGTGTTCGAGCTCGACGGCGGCTCGTGGGAGGTCGACAACAACGTGTGGCTGGTCGGTGACGACACCGAGGTGCTGGTCGTCGACGCCGCGCACGATGCCCCAGCCATCCTCGAGGCGGTCGGCGGTCGACGGGTCGTCGCGATCGTGTGCACCCACGGCCACAACGACCACGTCAACGCGGTGGGTGACCTGGTGCGCGCGACCGGTGCCACGGCATCCCTGCACCCGGACGACCGGGTGCTGTGGGACCAGACCCAGCCCGAGCCGCCCGGTGGAGAACTCGCCGACGGTCAGGTCTTCACCGTCGGCGACGTCGACCTGACCGTGCTGCACACCCCGGGCCACGCGCCCGGAGCGTGCTGCCTGCACGCCCCGGCCCTCGGCGTGCTGCTGAGCGGCGACACACTGTTCAGCGGAGGGCCTGGTGCGACCGGGCGTTCGTTCAGCGACTTCCCGACGATCATCGACTCGATCAGTGAGCGCCTGCTGACCCTGCCGGCCGACACCGTCGTGCTGACCGGCCACGGCGACACGACGACGATCGGCGACGAGGCCCCGCACCTGCAGGAGTGGCTCGACCGCGGCCACTGACCCGAACCGCCGTCCGCCTCTGCCTCCTCCTCTGCCCCTGCCTCTGCGAACGTGGGTGAAAATCGTCGTCCAGCCGGCGATTTTCACCCACGTTCCGAGGAAGGGGCAGGGGTCAGCGGGTCCCGCGGGACAGGGATGCGGGTTCAGCTGGCAGTCACGACGAGAGCGGTGGCGATCGCCGCGACCCCTTCGCCCCGCCCGGTGAGACCCAAGCCGTCGGTCGTGGTGCCGCTCACCGACACGGGCGCGCCCACGGCATCCGACAGCGCCTGCTCCGCCTCGGCCCGCCGGGTGCCCACCTTCGGCCGGTTGCCGATGACCTGAACCGCGATGTTGCCGATCTCGTAGCCGGCGGCCCGCACCAACCGGGCCGCCTCGGAGAGCAGGGTCACCCCGGACGCCCCGGCGAACTCCGGCCGACCGGTGCCGAAGTGCGCCCCCAGGTCACCGATGCCGGCGGCCGAGAACAGCGCGTCGCAGGACGCGTGCGCGGCGACGTCGGCATCCGAGTGGCCGTCGAGCCCGCGCTCCCCCGGCCAGAGAAGCCCGGCCACCCACAGCTCGCGATCGGAGCCCTCGGGCGCCAGCGCGTGCACGTCGACCCCGACGCCGACCCGTGGCAGCTGCATCATTCGCCCAGTGTGGCAGCCCGGTCGAGCAGCCACTGCGCCCGCTCGAGGTCGTCGGCGGTCGTCACCTTCGTGCCCAGTGGATCACCCTCGACGACGACCACGTCATCACCGCAGAGCTCGACCAGCGCGGCGTCATCGGTGGCCTGGAGCCCACTGGCGTGAGCGCGCTCGAGCACCTCTCGTCGGAACCCCTGCGGCGTCTGCACCGCCCGCAACGTCGAACGCTCAGGTGTCCCCGTGATCACCCCGTCGGCGTCGACGGTCTTGACCGTGTCGACCACCGGCAGGCCGGGCACCGCACCCGCCGCCCCCGCACGAACCGCCTCGACCACCCGCGAGAACACGGCGAGCGGCATCAGGCAGCGCGCGGCATCGTGCACGAGCACGATCTCGCAACCCTGACCCAGAGCTGCCATCCCGGCCGCGACCGAGTCGGTGCGTTCGGCACCTCCGGGCACGACCACCGCACCGGCCGGCAGCACCACCCCGGACCACAGCGGGCCGCCCGGGTCGGTGAGGCCCGCGGGGGCGACGACGACGACCTCGGCGCGCCCCGGCATCCGGGCGACGGTGTCGAGCGCGTGGGCGAGCAACGGGCGGCCGGCCAGGTGGACGAACGCCTTGGGCACGTCCGCGCCCAGCCTCGACCCGGAACCGGCCGCAACGACGACGACGCCGACGCTGCTCGGGGCAGCGTCGGCGTCGGTCACGTCAGTGTGGAGTAGGCGTGAGCCCGGCGTCAGGACGCGAGGACCTCGTCGAGGATGACCTCGGCCTTTTCCTCGTCGGTCTTCTCGGCCAGGGCCAGCTCGGACACGAGGATCTGGCGAGCCTTGGCGAGCATCCGCTTCTCACCGGCGGACAGGCCACGGTCCTTGTCGCGGCGCCACAGGTCACGCACGACCTCGGCGACCTTGATGACGTCGCCGGAGGCGAGCTTCTCGAGGTTGGCCTTGAAGCGGCGCGACCAGTTGGTCGGCTCCTCGGCGAACGGGGTGCGCAGCACCTCGAAGACCTTGTCGAGCCCTTCCTTGGAGACCACGTCGCGGACACCGACGAGGTCGCAGTTCTCGGCTGGCACCTCGATGACGAGATCGCCCTGGGCGACCTTCAACTTGAGGTACAGCTTCTCCTCTCCGCGGATCGTACGAGTCTTGATCTCTTCGATTCGTGCTGCCCCGTGGTGGGGGTACACGACCGTTTCGCCGACCTTGAAAACCATGTGTTGTTGGCCCCTTTCGCGACACTCAGGGTACCACGCAGAATCTGGCCACCGAAATGGAAGGACGACCCATTTGCGCAGGTCAGGGGCAGGGAGACCGCTCCACAGGGCGTGAATCGGGTCTTGACAGAACAGCGCTTTCCATGCATAGCGCTCGCCCCACGCGCCCGTGGTGGACACGGCGTGGACACGGCAGGGCCGGTCGTTGGACGCCGCGCACCCACTCATGGATATCCTTGCGGCGTGACCACACGAGCCGCCCACGCCCTGCGCGCCACCGCCCTGCTCGCGGCCGGCCTCCTGCTCTCCGGGTGCGCGGTCTTCTCGCCCACGCAGACCGACTACGACTACCCGGCATCCGACGGGGTGGCGCTGTCCATCCCCGGCCTCGAGCTGCGCAACCTCGCGTTCGTCGTCGAGAACCGCGGCGGCCCGGCGGTCCTCATCGGCCAGGCCGTCAACAACGCCACCTCGGCCGTCGACGTCACCTTCGGCGTCGAGGGCGCCTCGTCCACCGAGACGGCCGCCGTGCCCGCGTTCTCCGGCAAGTCGCTGTCCGAGCCCGGTGCGCTCATCGAGTTCGACTCCCTGCCGGCCAACCCGGGCGACACCATCACCCTGACCGTCTCCACGCCCGAGGCCGGGCAGAACGTCGTCACCGTGCCCGTGCTGTCAGGTGTCGACCACAACGCCACGATCTTCGGCTGAGTCGGCTTCCCCGGCTGAGTAGGCTTCCCCGGCGTGGGCCGAGCCGGCGCCCCCGGCTCAGACCTCGAACTTGTAGCCGAGCCCTCGCACGGTGAGGATGTGCACCGGGTTCGCCGGGTCCGCCTCGACCTTGGCGCGCAGCCGCTTGATGTGCACGTCCAGCGTCTTGGTGTCGCCGACGTAGTCGCTGCCCCACACCCGGTCGATGAGCTGGCCACGGGTCAGCACGCGCCCCGCGTTGCGCAGCAGCATCTCGAGCAGCTCGAACTCCTTGAGCGGGAAGGGCAGCTGGCCCCCGCGCACCGTCACGACGTGTCGCTCGACGTCCATGCGCACCGGCCCGGCCTCCAGGGTCGTCGGCAGCAGCTCCTCCGGTTCGGCCAGGCGCCGCAGCACCGCCTTGATCCGGGCGAGCAGCTCGCGTGAGGAGTAGGGCTTGGTGACGTAGTCGTCCGCCCCGAGCTCGAGCCCGACGACCTTGTCGATCTCGCTGTCCTTGGCCGTCAGCATGATGACCGGCACGTTGGAGCGCTGCCGCAGGGCCCGGCACACGTCGACCCCGGACAACCCCGGCAGCATGAGGTCGAGCAGCACGAGGTCGGCGCCGGCACCGTCGAAGGCGGTCAGCGCGTCGTGACCGTTCTCGGCCACCGTGACGTCGTACCCCTCCTTGCTCAGCAGGTACGACAGCGGGTCCGAGAAGGACACCTCGTCCTCAACGATCAGGATGCGCGTCATGCAGGGCCCTTTCCCTCTCCACATCGGATGCCGTCCGCCACGGGTCGGCGTGGTCGCGCACCTCGGGTGACCCGAGGGTCTGCGGGTGCGGCTGCTCGGTGCCCACTCGCGGGCGGTCGGCCGCGGCGGGAAGTGTCATCGTGAAGGTGGACCCACGCCCCTCCTGGCTCCAGACGCTCACCCGCCCACCGTGGTTGGCGCACACGTGCTTGACGATGGCCAGGCCGAGGCCGGTGCCGCCGGTCGCCCGCGAGCGCGCGGCATCCACCCGGTAGAACCGCTCGAAGATCCGCTCCTGCTCGGCGGCCGGGATGCCCTCGCCCTGGTCGGTGACGCTCACCTCGATGCTGTCGCCGTTGCGCCGTGCACCGATGCCGACGTGGGTGCCGGAGCCGCTGTAGTTGACGGCGTTGGTCACGAGGTTCGCGATCGCGGTGGTGAGCAGCTCGGCATCACCGAACACGCGCAGACCCTCCTCACCGACGAGCGTGAGCTGGATGCCGTGAGCCTCGGCGGCGACGCGGACCCGGTCCACAGCCTCGGCGGCGACGGCGCGAACGTCGACGATGACGGGCTCGTGCAGGGTGTCGGCGACCTGGAGCCGGGAGAGGTCGACGATCTCCTTGACGAGCCGGGTCAGGCGAGTCGACTCGACGAGGATGCGCTCGGCGAAGCGCTCGACGGCATCCGGGTCGTCACGGGCGTCGAGCACGGCCTCGGCGAGCAGCGAGATGCCGCCGACGGGCGTCTTCAGTTCGTGGCTGACGTTGGCGACGAAGTCGCGCCGCACCTCCTCGACCCGGCGGGCCTGGGTGTGGTCCTCGGCGAGGATGAGCACGTGGGACACGGCGATCGGGGCCACCCGCACCCGCATCACGGTGCTGGCCTGGGCGTTCGGACCGCGGGGCAGGTCGAACTCGGCTTCGCGGATCAGGCCGTCACGGCGCACCTGCCGGGCGATGTGCCGCAGTTCGTGGTGCACGAGCTCACCGTGACGCACGAGGCCGTAGCTGACGGCGGACGCCGAGGTGTTGACCACGGCGTCGCTGGCGTCCAGGACCACCGCGATCGACTTCAGCACCGACAGGACGTCGCCGACCCCGCGGGGCAGCGGGGGGTCGACAGGGTCGGGCGCGGCGGTGCTGCGCTCGGACCACCGTGTCGCCAGGACGGCGACGGATCCGATGACGAGCCCCACCGCCCCGCCGAGAATCGCCGCGAGCACAGGGTCCACGACGTCAGGGTACGGCCCGGGTGTGACCCGGTTCGTCCACGAACACCTCCCGCCGCTCCAGCCTCGCCAGAAGTTCACCTCGGGTGCCCCTGCGGTTCACGCCCGGCTGTCAGGGTCGAGGGCAGCAGCCGCAGCCCCCACCGGCCCGGCCCCGTCACCCATCACCCCCATGCCACCCGAAGGAACCACCCCTGATGCGCAAGGCCTTCCACGAGGAGCTCGACCGGGTCGCCGAGACGCTCGTCGAGATGACGCACCTCGCGTCCTCCGCGATGAACCGCGCGACCACCGCGCTGCTCGACGCCGACATCCACCTCGCCGACTCCGTCATCGCCGCTGACGCCGAGATCGATGCCCTGCGCGCCGACCTCGACCTGCTCTCCTTCGACCTGCTCGCGCGCCAGCAGCCGGTCGCGACCGACCTACGGGTCATCGTCACGAGCATGCGGATGAGCAGCGACCTCGAACGGATGGGCGACCTCGCGCGGCACGTGGCCAAGGTCGCCCGCCTGCGCTACCCGGCATCCGCCGTACCTGCCGAGCTGCGCTCGACCATCCTGCAGATGGGGCACGTCGCCGAACGCATCGTCGAGAAGGCCGGCTCGGTCATCGCGGCGCGCGACCTCGAGGCGGCCCAGCAGATCGAACGCGACGACGACGCGATGGATGACCTGCACCGCGAGCTGTTCGCCCGGGTCACCGACCCGAGCTGGCGACACGGCACGGAGGCGGCGATCGACATCACCCTGGTGGGTCGCTACTACGAGCGGTTCGCCGACCACGCGGTGAGCGTCGGCCACCGGGTCATCTGGCTGGTCACGGGCGAGTTCGACCCCGCCAGCGAGGGCAGTCACGAGGACGCCGAGGACGGCGCCACCGTGGGTGCCTGAGCGCACACCGAACCGCCGCGCGGACACCGCGCCACTTGGCTAGTCTCAAGGTCGTGAACGATGACACGCGACTGTCGGTGACCGAGGACTACGCCGAGGAGATCGAGGAGCTTCACGATCTCGAGGAGGCCGACGGCGTCGAGATCGACGTCAAGGTCGGCAAGACCTGGCAGCAGGGGTACCCGTACGACAAGAAGCTGCCCCGCGACGAGTACGAGCGCACCAAGCGCAAGCTCCAGATCGAGATGCTCAAGCTCCAGTTGCACGCCAAGGAGACCGGCGCCAAGGTCCTCGTCATCTGCGAGGGTCGCGACGCCGCGGGCAAGGGCGGCGCGATCAAGCGGTTCATGGAGCACCTGAACCCCCGCGGTGCACGGGTGGTCGCCCTCGAGAAGCCCACCGAGATCGAGCAGACCCAGTGGTACTTCCAGCGCTACATCCAGCACCTGCCGAGCGGCGGCGAGATCGTGTTCATGGACCGCTCCTGGTACAACCGGGCCGGCGTCGAGCGCGTCATGGGCTACTGCACCCCCACCCAGTACCTCGAGTTCATGCGTGAGGTGCCCGACCTCGAGCGCATGCTCGTCAACTCCGGGATCACGCTGGTCAAGCTGTGGTTCTCCGTCAGCCGTGAGGAGCAGGCCGCCCGGTTCGCCTCCCGCCAGAACGACCCGGTGCGCCAGTGGAAGCTCTCCCCCACCGACCTCGCGAGCCGCGACAAGTGGGACGCCTACACCGAGGCGAAGGAGGCGATGTTCTTCTACACCGACACCGGTGACGCGCCGTGGACGGTCATCAAGAGCAACGACAAGAAGCGCGCCCGCCTCGAAGCCTTCCGGGTGCTGCTCAACCGGGTCGACTACGCGCAGAAGGACGCCGCCATCGTCGGCCAGCCCGACCCCCTCATCGTGGGCCCGGCGTCGAAGATCTTCGAGGCCGGCGAGCACACCGACCGGGTCCTGCCACGCCTCTGAGCGCTCAAGGTGACTTCGCCGAGTTCGTGTCCGCCCGCTGGCCCGAACTCTGCTCCGTCGCGCACCTGACCCTCCTCGACACCGAGCGCGCCAGCAACGTCACCGCCGACGCCCTGGCCCGGCTCAACCGCACCTGGAACGACGTCGTGGATGCCGGCCGCCCCGGCGAGCAGGCCCGCGTCGCCGTCCTCGGTGCCGCCCTCCACGCAGCCACTGCCACACCCGCCGCACTGGACGTCAGCGACGACGCTGACAGCACCGACGACCCCGTCGTGACGGCACTCGTCGTCGCCATCCGCTCCGCACCACCGATCGAACGCGCCCTCCTGGCCACCCACCACCTGTGGGACCTGAACCCCGACGCCGTCTCCCACCTCCTTCGACAGGCCCCCACCCGCCGCCGGGCCACCCACGACACCGACCCCGCCACCCTCACCGACCACGCGGCATCCCTCGACGCGCGGCTCACCGCAGCCCACGACGCCGCGCACCTCGCCGAGGGCCGCGACCCCTCCCCGTGGCGTCGAGACCGCGATGTCACCGAGGCCATCGACCACCTCCTGCGCGACACCCACGACCCACCAGACCCCGCCGCCCTCGTCGCCACCCGCACCACCGGCATCCGACGACGCATCCTGCTCACCGCAGGTGCCACCACCCTCGCCCTCACCGCCGCCGGCGCCGCTCTGGTGCGCCGCGGCAGCGCCGACGCCCCCTCGATGTCCTCGACCACCAGGCCCCGCCTGGCCCCTGATGACCCTCGGTGGGCGTCGGCGACGCAGTGGACACCCCGCGGTCCTCTGGCCGACGACCCCGCGGTCATCGCCCTGGCCCTGCGGTCGGGCGATCCGCGCAACCGCCTCCTGTGGGCCGGAGACATCGGCACCCAACGGGCCGTGCTGATGCTGTCGTACAGCTCAGCCGAGGGCACGGACAACGACGGCTTCACCGACGAATCCTCGGTGACCTATTCGCAACCGTTCGTCGCCGTGTTCCAAGGCCCCCGCGGCATGGACCCGGCACGCCTGACCCCGAGGATCCTGGTCACCGGCGGAAACCTCGCCACCAGCGCCGACGGCGACGTCGTCGCGGTCACCCTGGCGCCCGACCCGGAGGGCCCAGCACAGGCGGCTCTCGTGGTGCTGGCCCGCCCCACGGTGCAGTCCGCATCGGTGTCGTCGGTGCTGCGGCCGCGTGCCGACGGCACGACCGAGCGCGACTGGGGTCCGCTGCCCCTGGATGGCGGCGTCGCCACCCTGAACCTGGCCACCGATCTCCCGCTGGCGACGCGCCTGCGCGTGGGTTCGTGGGAGGGGCCGCCCGAGTCCTTCACCGAGATCCTCACGGCCATCTCCGAGGGCCCTGCTCCGACCACGTCACCGGGGTGGGCGCACCGGTGCATCAGCGCGATCACGGGCATCCCGGCGGGCGACCTCACGACCACGGTGTTCGTGGACGCGGAGATTCCCCGCGGGCTCTTCGAGTGGCCACCACCGCCGGATGCCGTGCCGGCTCGCCTGGTCTCGCTGCTCACCACCACGCCTGAGGGCGGGGTGTTCCGCACCACGGCGTACACCGGCGACGGGTTCACCTGGGCACTCGAGCCGGCCCTCGTGCTCTCGCGCGACAGCGCGCGCGACCCGCTCGTCGTGTGGGCCTCCGACGAGCGAGTCGGGGTGGCGCGCTTCCTCGTCGCGGCACCAGGCGCCGCCCAGGTGCAGCTCATCTCGACCAGCCCCGACGGCTACCCGGTGTCCAAGGTGGTGCCGACGCGCGGGCAGGACGCTGTGATCGTCCCCGTCGTGAACGGGGCCGACGCGGCCGAGTACCGCATCGTCACCAAGGATGCCGACGGGCGGGTGCTCTTCGACGGCGTGCCGGACCAGGGTCGGCACCCGACGGACGGCTGAGCTCAGCGGCCCTGGTTGGCCACCGCCGCCGCTGCCGCAGCTGCTGCCTCGGGGTCGAGGTACTCGCCCGGACCGGTCGGCATGAAGTCGTCGCCGAGGCGGTAGACGAGCGGCATGCCGGTCGGGATGTTCAGGCCGGCGATGTCGTCGTCGCTGATGCCGTCGAGGTGCTTGACCAGGGCGCGCAGCGAGTTGCCGTGGGCGGTGACGAGCACCGTCTTGCCGTCCGCGAGGTCGCTGCGGATCTCGTTCTCCCAGTACGGCATCATCCGCGGGATGACGTCCTTGAGGCACTCGGTGAGCGGCACCTCGATGCCGGCGTAGCGGGGGTCGTTGGTCTGGTCGAACTCGCTGCCGACCTCGATGGGCGGCGGCGGGGTGTCGAAGCTGCGACGCCACAGCATGAACTGCTCGTCGCCGTACTTCTCGCGGGTCGCCGCCTTGTCCAGACCCTGCAGCGCGCCGTAGTGCCGCTCGTTCAGGCGCCAGCTGCGGTGCACCGGGATCCAGTGCCGGTCAGCGGCATCCAGGGCGAGGTTGGCCGTCGTGATCGCGCGACGCTGCACCGAGGTGTGCACGACGTCGGGCAGGATCCCGGCATCCTTCATCAGCTGACCACCGCGCGCGGCCTCGGCGCGGCCCTTGTCGGTGAGGTCGACGTCGACCCACCCCGTGAACAGGTTCTTCTGGTTCCATTCGGACTCGCCGTGGCGCAGCAGGATGAGCGTGTGTTCGGTCATGTCGCCAGCCTAGCCACCCGCGGCCGTCAGGGTCAGGTGGGCGCGGATCCCGGATCGGGGTCGCCCGGCCTGGCGAGGATGCCGCGGAAGGCCTCGAGGTTGCGCAGGCTCTCACCGCGCGAGACCCGCCACTCCCACTCCTTGCGCATGGAGGACAGGAAGCCCATGACGAGCAGCTCGTTGAACGGCTCGTCGCACGCCGTGAGCACCACCCCGAGCAGCTGGTCGAGGGAGTCGACGTCGACGCCGGCAGCCGGCAGCCGGCCGGTGACGAACACGTCGCCCGCCTTGTCGACCGAGTAGGCCAGCCCCGGCAGCCGCAGGTTGCGGCGCAGGAGAAACCGGTAGACCTCGGCGTGGTTCTCGTCGGGGTTACGGATGACGAACGCCGACACCGACAGCGCCGTGTCCGAGACGATGAGCGAGGCGATGGTCTTCAGCTTCTTCTCACCCGGCAACGCCACGACGTACTCGTCGTCGCGGGCTCCGGGCTCCCACTCGAGACCGGATGCCGCGAGGAACGCCTCGATCGTGGCCCGCATCGCGCCCCTGCCCGTCACGGGATCACCGCCGTGGGGATGCCGGCGAGCAGCTCGGCGTCGTGGATGGGCACCTCGCGCGGGTGGTCCATCGCGTCGGCGTAGACCTCGGCCAGGCGCTGCGCCGTTCGCGCCCACGAGAACCCCGCCGCGTGCTCGACGCTGGTGCGGGCCAGCACCGCGGCACCGCGGGGGTCGCCGATCACCGACTCGAGGGCGGTCGCCCAGTCGGCCGTGTCGTGGCCGTCGACGAGGACTCCCGCGGGCCCGACGGCGGTGGGCAGACCGCCGACGTTGGCTGCCACGACGGGGGTGCCGCAGGCCTGGGCCTCCACCGCGACGAGCCCGAAGGACTCGCTGTGCGACGGCACGGCCACGAGGTCGGCGGCGCGGTACCACTGCGCGAGCGCCGACCGGTCGACGGGCGGCACGAAGCGCACGAGGTCGGCGATGCCGAGCTGCTGGGCCAGCTCGGTCAACCCCATGGGGTTGCGCACCCCGGTGCCGCTGGCCCCGCCGAGGATGCCGACGACGAGGCGTGAGCGCAGGTCGGGTCGGCGCCGCACCAGCTCGGCGGCGGCGCGCACGAGGACGTCGGGCGCCTTCAGCGGTTGGATCCGTCCGACGAAGAGGAGGAGCACGGCATCCGAGGGAATCCCGACGCGGGCCCGCGCCTCGTCCCTCGACCCGGGGCTGAACACCGCGAGGTCGACGCCGGGTTCCGCCACGGCGACCCGCGCCGGGTCCGCGTCGTAGAGCTCGATGAGTTCGCGGGCCTCGCGGTCGGTGTTCGCGACGAGCCGGTCAGCGGCCTCGACGACCTGCGCCTCACCGATCTCACGGCCTCGCGGCTCGGGCTCGTCCCCGTCGGCGAGGTGGAGGTTCTTCACCCGCGCCATCGTGTGCATCGTGTGCACCAGCGGCACACCCCACCGGTCGGCGGCCAGCCAGCCGACCTGCCCCGAGAGCCAGTAGTGCGAGTGCACGAGGTCGTAGTACCCGGGCGGCGCGTGCGCGGCGACCCGCATCATCCCGGCCGCGAAGGCGCACAGCTGACCGGGCAGGTCCTCCTTGGACAGGCCCTCGTACGGGCCAGCCGCGAGGTGGCGCACGACGACCCCCGGCTCGACCTCGACCACGGGCGGTTGGGCCGCGCTCGTCGTGCGGGTGAACAGGTCCACGGCGATGTCACGACGGGCCAGCTGTCGGGCCACCTCGAGCACGTAGACGTTCATGCCACCGGCATCACCCTCTCCGGGCTGGGCCAGCGGCGAGGTGTGCACGGTCACCATCGCGATGCGGTGCAGGCGGCGCTGGCGTGGGTGCGTGCTCATGACCACCGAGTCTGTCACGGCATCCGCGGGGTGTCCGTGACGGTCACCACCGCACGGGGGGCCCAGACGTGGACCGCGATCCGCCCGTCCTGACGAAGGTCGACGGCACGAGGCACCTGGACCGGGCCGATCGTCACGTCGGTGCCGAGCACCCACGTGAACGCGGGTTGGGCGATGACGGTCGGGTCGACCCAGTACGCGCGCTCGCGCAGGTTGCGCTCGGGCAGGGCGGGCGCGATGCCGGTCGTCGCCGGCCGCCAGTCGAGGTGGATCGCCAGGGCATCGACCGCCGGCACGAGGACGTCCATGCGGATCGACCCGTCCGTCGGCTCGAACTTGATCCGCAGCGGTCTGCTCGTCGAGGAGTCACGCACCACACCGATGTACTCCACCACGTCGCCGACCCGGCGCACCGCGTCGATGCGCACGGTGGACAGCACCCCGCTCATCGTCTCGCGCGGATGTTCCCCGCCCTCGCTCACCGACCCGAACATCGCCGACACCGGGGCACCGCGGGTCACCGTGTCCGCGAGCACCTCGCTCCCCCGGGCGAGCCGGAACCCCGAGGTGAACAGGGACACCGACAACCCGGCCCCGAGCGACTGCACCCCCCGCGCTCCCTGCGCGACCTCGAGCAGCCCCGGCTCGACGTCGACGATCCCGATGCCGCGGGCCATGACCCGCGGAACCCACGAGGTGAGCCCGAGCACCAGCGCCCCGCTCAGCGAGAGGACCAGGGCCAGCATCGACAGGCTCACCCGCCCGTCGCGGCTCCGTCGAACCCACCAGTCCAGCACCGCCTCAGCCTACGTCCGGGACGGTGCCGGCTCGAGCCACCGAACTGCCGCACGTACGCTGGCCGGGTGACACGGCAGCGGCCACACGGGGTCATCACCCGGGGCACGACCAACCCCAACCGGTTGCGACGCTGTGACCGCTGGCTCGCCGGTCCGCAGGGGTGGCGGCTGCGCGCCCACCCGGGCCCGCCGGTCGTCGTCGACCTCGGGTACGGCGCCTCCCCCGTCACCGCCGTCGAGCTCCATGACCGGCTGAGCGCGGTTCGCCCTGACGTCGAGGTCGTCGGCATCGAGATCGACCCCGCTCGCGTGGCCGCCGCCCGCCCCCTCGAGCGCCCCGGCCTGCGGTTCGCCGTCGGCGGTTTCGAGGTCCCCCTGCCGCAGGGTCGCCGGCCGGTCATCGTGCGGGCGTTCAACGTGCTGCGGCAGTACGACGAAGGTGAGGTCGCCGCCGCGTGGGACGCCACGGCATCCCGTCTGGCGCCCGACGGCCTGCTCGTCGACGGCACGTGCGACGAGCTCGGGCGGGTCGCGGCGTGGGTGGCGCTCACGGCATCCGGGCCGGTGAGCCTCACGATCAGCCTGCGCCTGCGCGATCTGGACCGGCCCGGGATCGTCGCCGAACGGCTGCCCAAGGCCCTGATCCACCGCAACGTGCCGGGCGAGCGGGTCCACCGGCTGCTGAGCGACCTCGACGACGCGTGGGCGCGGCAGGCACCCCATGCGGCCTACGGGGTGCGGCAGCGGTTCATCGCGACGGCCGGGGCGCTCCGGGATGCCGGGTGGCCGGTTCTCGACGGACCCGCACGCTGGCGGGTCGGCGAGCTCACGCTCGCGTGGGATGCCGTGGCACCGCGCGCGCTCTGAGGCCCTCGCCCCGCGCGGTGGCCGGGTCACCAGGGGCCGTAGGGCCCCTGGTTGCCGCTGCCGCGACCCATGACCTGGTCGAGTGCCGGCTTGACGTCGGCGAGGTAGACCCCGGCGGCGACGATGGCGATGATCGCGAGGAAGCCCACCCCACCGAGGGCCACGAATCCGAGGAGCACCGCGAGACCGGTGATAAGCATCCAGAACTGCTTGGTGCGCTTGCCGGCCGCCACGAAGGCGTCGGGGCGGCGGCGCAGGCAGTCGACGAAGGCCCACGCCTCGACGCCCAGTGCCACGACGGACAGGGCCAGCACGATGTAGCTCTGGAGGGTGGCGAGCGCGTTCATGGGCTCAAGCGTAGGCGGCGCCGGCCGATCAGACGTCCAGGAGGATGGTGACGGGCCCGTCGTTGACGAGCTCGACGGCCATGTCGGCCCCGAAGCGGCCGGTCGCGACCTCGACACCGCGATCACGCAGCGCCTGCACCACCTGCTCGACGATAGGTTCGGCGACCGGTCCCGGGGCGGCCGCGTTCCACGACGGGCGGCGGCCCTTGCGGGTGTCGGCGTAGAGGGTGAACTGGCTGACGACGAGGACGGGGGCACCCTCGTCGAGCACCGATCGCTCACCGTGCAGGATGCGCAGGTCGGCGATCTTGCGCGCCAGGGTGTCGACCTGGGCCGGCCCGTCGTCGTGGGTGACCCCGACGAGTGCGACCAGGCCGGGCCGGGTCAGCTCGCCGACGACCTCGCCGGCGACGACGACCCGGGCGCTGGACACCCGCTGGAGCACGGCTCTCATCGCGGCGTCACCCCGCGTGGGTGGTCGAGCCGCCGACGCTCATGGTGCCGTCGAGGTCCGCCGCCACGACAGCGCCCACCGGTTGCCCGTGACCGAGGATCGGGGCCGACTCGAGCCGCTCGAACGCGCTGGACTCCACGCCCAGGCGGCGCAGGACCGCGGCCAGCACGACCGGGCGGGCCCGCTGGCCACCGTCGGCGATCTTCAGGGCGACCCCACGGCCGTCGGGCAACCCCACGGCGTACACGGCCTCGGCGCCGTCCTTGGCGATGACGCCCCGGGTGCCCCGGATCAGCGCCGTGACGTCGCGCCGGGTGCCACCGAGGTACTCGGGGTGCTGGCGGATGGCGTCGGCGACGCGCCCCTCGTCCGTGGTCGGCTCGGCTGCGGCCACGCGCCCGAACGCCCGCGCCAGACCGGCGAGCGAGATCGCCATGACCGGCGCGCCGCACCCGTCGACGGCCGTGGCCGCGACCGGCTCGCCCGCGAGGTCGGCGATGGTCTGCGCCATGAGCTGCTGGAGCGGATGCCGTGGGTCGCGGTACGTCGCGATGTCCCAGCCGTTGACCCGGCAGGTCGCGAGCATGGCCGCGTGCTTGCCCGAGCAGTTCTGCGCCAGCGAGCGCGGGGCGTGCCCGGCGGCGATCCACACGTCGCGCTCGTCCGGGTCGTAGGGCAGGTCGGGGGTGTTCTGCAGGTCGGCCTCGGTGAGGCCGGCGGCGGCGAGCATCTCGCGCACGGCGTCGAGGTGGAAGGGCTCGGCCGAGTGGCTCGCGCTGGCCAGGGCCAGGTGGTGCGGGGGCAGGTCGAGCCCCGCGCGCACCATCGCCACGGACTGCAACGGCTTGTTCGAGGAACGCGGGAACACCGGGTCGTGCGGGTCACCCCACGCCTGGAGCACGGAGCCGTCGGATGCCGTCACGGCGACGCTGGCGCGGTGCACCGACTCCACGACCGCGCCGCGGGTCACGTGGGCCAGCACCGGCGCCTGCGCGAGCGCGGGTGGTGTCACCGTGGAGACCTGGTCACCTGACGGATGGGCTGAACTCGGGGTCTGCTGGGGCACGCAGGTGACCCTATCCGCGGGACGGGGCGGACGGCATCCACCGACCGCACCCACCGCGTCGGTCGTGCCGGCGCCCGCAGACACGAACGACCGGGGCCGGCAGGGCCGGCCCCGGTCGTCGGGGTGTCACCGGGAAGGGGTGGACCGGTGACGGTCAGGTCGGGCGTGGCCGACCACGTGGTGTCGCTCAGGCGGTGACGGTGACGGACGCGGACGCGGCCGGCTTGTCAGCGGTCTTCGCGGCGGGCTTCGCAGCCGGCGCGGAGGTGCGCTTGGCGGCGGGCTTGGTGCTCACCTTGACGGTGCGCTTGGCCGGGGTGCGCTTGGCGACCGGCTTGGTCGCGGGGACGTCGCCGACCTTCTCGGCAGCCTTCTCGGTGGCCTTCTCCGCGGCGACAGCGGTCTTGCGAGCGCTGGTCGTGGCGGCCTTGGCCGAGCTGACGGCCTTCTTGGAGGCGTTCTTGGTCGTGGTCGACGTGCGCTTGGCCGCGGTGCGGGTGCGCTTGGCCGACTCGGTGACCTCGGCCTCGACGGTCTCGAGACCCTCGACGACGGAGCCGGTGACGACCTCGGCCAGCTTCACGGCCTCCTTGCGGGTCGTGGTGAGGGTGGCCTTGGCCGAGCGCTCGATGTCGGCCGCCGCGTTGCGGGCGGAGGTGACGGCACCCTTGGCCTGCGCGACCGAGGTCTCGGCCTGCGCGACGAGGTCCTTGGTGGACTTCTGGTTGCGGATGCGGTTCACGAGGTTCTTGCCGCGCACGGCGAGCTCGTCGTAGCCCTCGGCGACCTTGCCGCCCACGACCATCGTCTCGTTGAGGACGACCGCGGGGATCTCCTTGACGCCGTCGACCAGGGTGGTCGCACGGGCCTGGACCTTGGCCGGGGCCAGGTCGGCGGAGAGCTCGACGCGGACCTTCTCGGCGCGAACGCGGGCCTCGCGGACCTTCTCGACGGCCAGGTCAGTGGCGCCGACAGCGGCGAAGAAGGGGGTGGCGTCGACGGTGTTCTTGATGTCGGTCATGACTGACATGGGTTTCTCCTTGGTGGTGGTGCGTGAGTTCAGGGGGGTCGGCATCATTGCCGTGGGTTGTCCTCGACGTAGGACTCGTAGATGTCCAGCAGGGTCTTGCGCTGCCGCTCGGTCAGGGCCGGGTCGGCGGCGATGGCGCCTCGGACGTCGGGGGTCTCGGAGGGCGGGGTGACCTCGGCGTCCAGGATTCCGGCCTTGACGTAGAGGCTCTCGGCCGAGACCTCGAGACCCTTCGCGAGCTGCTGGAGGATCTCGGCGCTCGGCCGCTTGAGCCCCCGCTCGATCTGGGACAGATAGGGGTTGGACACCCCGGCGAGCTCGGACAGCTGACGCAGGGACAGCTTGGCGGCGGTTCGCTGCTCTCGCAGGTAGTCGCCGAGGCTGCTGCCCAGGTCGTTCAGCGGGTTCTTGCTCACGTGACAAGTATGCTTGCTCTAGTTAGCAAAATGCAAACTGGAGCAAGCGTGAGCCCGCTCACACCGGTTGAGCGCTCACCTTTCCCCGGAGGAGACGGGGGTCGAGAGCAGGTGCGATCAGACCCCGGCGGGCTGGCGCTGGCGCAGCGAGATGTCGTTGCACGCGGCGCAGGTCTCCTCGGGCACCAGGCCCGCGCGCATGAGCAGGCCGAACGCGTAGCAGCCGGCGCAGAAGCCCAGCGCCGACTCCAGGGTGGCGAACACGAGCAGGATGGCGAGCAGCGCAGTCGTCACGGCAGGCAGGCCGGCCACGAGGAAGCCCGTGGCCACGAGGGTGAGCACCAGGCCGATGGCCTGGGCAAAACGCTTCGGCGGCCCGGGGACCATGACCGGCTCACCGAGGCGGGGGGCGATCACCGTGGTCGCGAGCAGCCCGAAGGGGTCGAAGCGCGGGCCACTGGCCACTCGCAGGGCGAAGCCGACGGCGAGCACGGCGCTCAGCCAGAGCCAGCCGGTGAGCAGGGCCAGCGCGGCCACGAGCACCACGAGGCCTGCCACGACCCGAGCGGCCTTCTCGTTGACGATAGCCGGGAATTCAAAAGGAGTGCGCACCTCAACCATAACCAGTGATTATGCTCCAGACATTCCCGATGGCCAGGCACCCGTCCGAGTAGCGGATGGGGCCGAACGTCTCCGCCGTCACTCCTGCGACGGAATCGTCGTCAGCGAGTGCGGCGGTCCTTGACCCCGAGCAGCTCACGGGCCGCCTCGGTGCCGAGCGGCGGGCGCTGCATGAGCGTGGCCAGCTCCGCAGCCCGGGCCACGAGCTCGTCGTTGTGCTGCACGACCTGGCCACGGGCGAACACGACGTTGTCCTCCATGCCCACGCGCAGGTGACCACCGGCCGACAGGGCCGCGGCCATGATCGGCAGGTGACCCCGGCCGATACCCGTCGCCGACCACGAGGTGACCTCGGCGGGCAACATGGCGACACCGGCCATCAGGGCAGCCGTCGTCGCCGGCATCCCACCCGGCACGCCGGTCACGAAGTCGACGTGCACCGTCCCGCCGAACGGCAGGCCGTGGGTGTCGATGAGCCGCCGCAGGGCGTGAACGTGGCCGAGGTCGAACAGCTCGAACTCGGGCACGACCTCGCGCTCCTGGGCCATGACGTACAGGTCGCTCATGAACCCCCACGGGTTCAGGAAGACGTCGTCACCGAAGTTCGTCGTCCCACACGTGAGCGAGCACGAGTCCGGCTCGGCGTCGAGCACGGTCAGCCGCGTCTCGAGCGGGTCGTGCACCGAGCCCCCCGTCGACAGCTGGACGATGAGGTCGGTCTCCGAGCGCACGGCATCCACCGACGCCCTCAGCAAACCCCGGTCCAACGTCGGCGCGTGGTCGGCGTCGCGGATGTGCAGGTGGATCAGCGCCGCCCCGGCCGCCTCGCAGCGCCTGGCGGTCTCGACGAGCTCGTCGAGGGTCGTCGGCAGCTGGGGCAGGTCCGCCTTGGCGTGCTCGGCGCCCGTGGGGGCGACGGTGATGAGGGTCCCGACCGGGGTGGATGAGGTGGCCATGGCCCCCATCATGTCAGGTCATCGCCGAAGATTCTTCGGGGATCAGCCACTCACGACGACGGTCTGCGATGCCGCCGTCTCCCTGACGAGAAGATCCACGTCCTCGGGGATCGAGCGCTTGATGACCGCGAGCGCGACCGGGCCGTCCTCGTGGTGGCGCGCCACCGTGGTGATCCGACCCACCTCCCGGTCGCCGAAGCGCACCGGCGCACCGGCATCCGGGAGCACGTGACCCGACCCGTCGAGGTGCAGGAAGACGAGCCGTCGCGGGGGCCGCCCGAGGTTGTGGACGCGGGCGATGGTCTCCTGACCGCGGTAGCAGCCCTTGTGCAGGTGCACCGCGGTGCGCAGCCAGTCGACCTCGTGCGCGATGGTGCGGTGATCGGTCTCGGCCCCGAGCCGCGGGCGCCACGCCATGACCCGCAACGCCTCGGCGGCCCAGGTGCCGGCCAGCGGTCGGTCGCCGACCGCGGCCTCGAGGTCAGGGCGCGCCACGATGAGCTCACGCCACGCACGTCCCTCGCCGGGGTGCCCCTCGACCGGCCCGTATGCCGCCGTGTCACCCACGAGGGCGGGCCACGCGTCGACCCACGCGAGCGGCTCCCCCTGAGCGGACTCGGCGCCGATGGGCTCGCCGAGCACTGCCCAGTGCGCGGTGCCGTCGGCGACCTCGACCCGCAGCATGAAGCGCATCGAGTTCAGCCACGCCACGAGGGCGGGCGCTCCCCCGGGCTCGACGGTGATCCACGTCGTCTCCCCGTCGTCGACGAGGTGCAGGGCGTGCTCGATGTGCCCCTTGGGCGAGAGCACGAGCGACTCGCGCGACGTGCGAGGTGCCAGGCCGGTGAGGTGCTGGGTGGTCATCGAGTGCAACCACGTGAGGCGGTCGGGCCCGGTGACGGTGACGACCCCGCGGTGCGACAGGTCGACCACGGCGAGCCCTTCGGCCAGCAGGCGCTGCTCACGCATGGGGTCGCCGTAGTGGGCCGCCACCCCGGCGTCGGCGCCCTCACCCTCGACCGCGCCCTGGCGATCGAGCAGGGGCGAACTCACGGTGGACGTGGTCATGGTGTGGCCTTCGGGGACTCGGGGGGTGCGGACGACACCGCGGCGGATGCCGGGTGGTCACCGGCGTGGTGCGGCTCACCGGCGTGGTGCGGGTCACCGACATCGGGCAGGTCGGCGGAGCGACACTGCCCGCACAGCCCGTGCACGGCGGCGTGCGACACCTCGGCGGCGAACCCCAAGGACTCGTCGAGCCGGGCCACCAGTTCGTCCGCCGCGGTGAGCGGGGCCTCGCCCACCCAGCCGCACCGCCGGCAGACGACGTGCAGGTGGGTGGCGTGCTCGGCGAGGTGGTAGCTCGGCGCACGGTGGTCGACGTGGGTGTGCCCGACCAGACCCAGCTCCTGAAGTGCATCGAGGGCGCGGTACACCGTCGACGCGGCAACCTGTCCGCCCCCGTCGCGCGCCACGGCATCCACGATCTCGTCCGGGGTCGCGTGACCGAGCCGCCCCACGGCGCCGAGCACCCGCTCACGCTGCGAGGTCAGCCGCTTGCCGCAGGCCCGCAGTCGCTCGCCGAGATCGCTCACCCCACCAATGTATGTCGCCGCCACGCCGGGCCATGCATCCCCGCGCCCCGGGCAGATGCGGCGGTACCGGCTGCGGAGCGTCCAGCGGGCGTCCAGACAAGGCTCGTAGACTGGGTGGGTGAGTGATAACGGCGTGGGGTCCCTGATCGAAGGGCTTCCTGATACTCAGGAGACCCGCCGCGAGCAGAAGCGGCGTGATCGTCGGGGCTCCCGGCGGGCGCTCATCGTGATGCTCAGCATCTTCGGCCTCATCGTCGGAACCGGTGTGGCCTACGTCGGCTACCTCGCGTTCACGGTCGGCAACAACATCGACCAGGGCATCGACCTCGGCGAGCGCCAGCCGGTCACCGCCCCCGACGGCGAGCCGGTCGCAGAAACCGGCACCGGCACCAACTTCCTCGTCATCGGCTCCGACACCCGCCCCGGTGACGCCGGGCGGTCCGACGTCATCGTCCTCGTGCACGTCCCCGAGGACAACAGCGCGGTGCAGATGATCCACTTCCCCCGGGACCTCTACGTGGACATCCCCGGGCGCGGCAAGAACAAGATCAACGCCGCCTATGCCTTCGGCCGCGAACCCCTGCTCGTCCAGACCATGGAGCAGCTGCTCGGCGTGCGCATCCACCACGTCGCCCGCACCGACTTCGAGGGGTTCAAGAACATGACGGATGCCGTGGGTGGCGTTCGCGTGTACGCCGAGGAGGGCGGCGCCGACGGCATCGTCAAGGGTTGGAACGACCTCAATGGCGAGCAGGCGCTGGCCTTCGTCCGTGAGCGCTACACCCTGAGCGAGGGTGACATCTCGCGTGGTCGGCGCCAGCTCGCCTTCATCAAGGCGCTGATGCTCGAGGCGACCAAGCCCGAGAACATCGCGAACCCGATCACCGTCGCCAAGTTCGCGAACGCCGCCACCGAGAACCTCGTCGTCGACAAGGGCCTGACCACTCGCGCGATGACCGACTACGCGATCGCGCTGCGCAACGTGCGCGGCGGCGACGTCATCTTCGCGACGGCACCGTTCTCCGGCTACGGCACCTCGCCGCAGGGCGCCTCGATCGACATCGTGGATGAGGCCGGGATGGCCGAGCTCGGTGAGGCGCTGCGCACCGACTCGATGGACACCTACCTCGACGTCTTCGTCACCCCCTGACGCACAGCCCCCGACCCGCACGGCGGGGTCACTCGACGCGCTTGAGCTCCGCGGAGATGTGCGACTGCAGCGGCTGCCCCATGGCGGCCATGTCCATGACCCACATGAGGTTGCTGTTGACGTTGCCGTACATGCGGTGGCCCGCGGTGTACTCCTTGGCGAACGGGCTGCGCATGACGCCGTCGGTGCGCAGCTCGACCTTGGCGGGTGAAGCCACCCCGGCGTACATCTCGACGAACCCGGTGTGGTGGGTCAGCAGCAGCTCGGCGTTCGTGCCGTCGTCGTGGGGCGGCACCATGCGCCAGAAGCCGACCTCCGTCGCGAGCGGGCGCACCTGGTTGCCGTCGTCGTCGAGCAGCCAGGTCTGGGACCGCCACTCGAGGAACGGGCGGCCGTCGTGGCTGCAGACGATCTCCTGGCCGAAACGGGCCGACTCGATCGTCGGGTAGCCGACGAGACCGGCACCGGCCCAGCGGCCGACGAGCCAGGCCAGGGGCGCGAGATCCGGGTGCAGGCTGGTGTCGAGGGTGAAGACCATACGCTGCATCCTATGGACTCCGCGCAGCCCTCACTCGTCGTCAAGGTCACCTGCGGCACCGAGGCCCTCGAACGGCTCAACCAGGGTTTCACCGTGGCGGCGACCGCCCTGGCCGCCGGAATCGAGGTCAGCCTGTGGCTCACCGGCGACGCGTCGTTCATGGCCGTGCCGGGTCGAGCCGAGCTGGTCGACCTCCCGGATGCCGTGCCGCTGGCCGAGCTTCGCGACCTCCTTCTCGAGGGGGCGAGGGTCACGGTGTGCGGCCAGTGCGCGGCCCGCCGCGGGCTCACGGCATCCGACCTCATGACGGGGGCCGGCATCCGTGGGGCGGCGGCCTTCGTCGAGGAGGTCATGGCGCCCGGCGCCCGCTCCCTCGTCTACTGAAGCGCCGGGCGCAGGCCGTCAGCCGATGATCAGCAGGGACAACCCGTAGGCCACGACGCCGGGAACGAGCAGCGCAGCGGCGGCGCTGGACATCTGGCTCTTGACCGTGGTGATGGCCGGCAGCACGCTGTGGACCCGGCGCATCGCGTGCGAGACCGCGGCGCAGACGAACCCCACGAGCGCTGCCGGAGCAACGCCCGGGCCGTCGATGACCGACGCGGCGATGATGGCACCCAGCCCGCCGAGGAGCATGGCCGCGGGCAGCATCCACGGCCGAAGCGCTGCCATCCCGGCACCGAGGTCGGCGAAGGATGCCGTGGCGATGGCCACGAACGCCACCACGGCGATCTGCGTGGTGAAGTCGCCGCGCGACAACGGCAACCACGTCGTCCCCAGGGCGATGACGGCCAGGCCGAACGAGGTGACCCCGATCGAGTCGGTGAGCCGTGGCCGACCGTCACGACGCAGGATCTGGTGCCCGAACATGATGGCGAGCCCGATGATGAGGGCGACCGGGACGAGCCGCAGGTAGGGCTCCTCGGGACTGGCGACCCCGGCTGCGGGTGCGAGAACGGCCGGGACTCCGATCGCCAGCGACGACCCGAACCGGCTCGACGAGCCGTGCACGGCCGGCCATCCCCAGGCGACGACGATGCCGGCCCAGGCCAACCCGGCAGCCAGGAGCACGGGGTCGGCGACGAGGGCGAGGATGAGCAGACCGGCGAGGACGACGGTCGCGGCGACGGTGACGGGCCGCGGGACGGTGGCCAGGGCCGGTAGCACCGGCTCGTGGAGCACCGCGTCCCGGCGGGCGCGGCGTGCTGCTCGCGTCTCCGGCTCGGGCTGGGCCC
Organism: Ornithinibacter aureus; assembly: GCF_009858245.1. NCBI lineage: Bacteria > Bacillati > Actinomycetota > Actinomycetes > Micrococcales > Intrasporangiaceae > Ornithinibacter > Ornithinibacter aureus. The sequence continues at coordinate 2,880,602 of NZ_VMSB01000001.1, read as the reverse complement.
CGGGCGCAGGCTCCGGCTCGGGCACCAGCGCAGGCACGGGCACGGGCGCCGACGCAGCCGCCGGCGCCACGGCATCCGACGTCGTGCCCCCAGCCTCAGGCGTCACGTCGCTCGAATCCTCGTCCACGCGCGGCATCCTCCCATCATCCCCCGGCAAAGGGCGGGAGAACCTCGACGACCGCGCCGGGCGCGATCTGGTCCGCGCCCGTGCTCGCTCGCCCACCGACGAGCACCGAGCACACCGGCAGGACCGCGAGCAGGCCGGGGCGGGCCGTCGACAGGTGGGCGACGAGGTCGTCGACGGTGGACACCCCCGCCAGTCGCTCCTCCGCGATGCCCGCGGCAGCCCGAGCCCCCGCCCAGTAGCGGACCGTGACCATCTCAGCCGGATCGGTGCCGGGACCTGACGTGTGCATGACCACCTATCCTGATGGGCAATGGCCCACCTGCTGCTGCTGACGAACACCTTGGCGCCCAGCGCCGAGGTCGTTCCTGCGCTCGGGCTCCTGAGCCACCATGTTCGCATCCTGCCCGCGGAGGCCTCCGTCCTGGTCGACGCGCCACAGGCTGACGTCGTCATCGTCGACGCCCGTCGCGAGCTCGCGATGGCCAAGTCGCTGTGCCGGGTGATCTGCACGACGGGCATCTCGATCCCGCTCATCGTCGTCGTCACCGAGGGGGGCCTGGCCGGGCTGACGAGCGACTGGGGCATCGACGACGTCATCCTCGACACCGCCGGCCCGGCTGAGATCGAGGCCCGCCTGCGTCTGGTCATGGGGCGCACGAACGAGGCCGCCGAGGACGAGACCGGGCCGATCACCGCCGGCGCCCTCGTCATCGACGAGGTGACCTACTCGGTGCGCCTTCGGGGGCGGCTGCTCGACCTCACGTACAAGGAGTTCGAGCTGCTGAAGTACCTCGCGCAGCACCCGGGGCGGGTCTTCACCCGGTCGCAGCTGCTCCAGGAGGTGTGGGGCTACGACTACTTCGGGGGCACCCGCACGGTCGACGTCCACGTGCGGCGGCTGCGCGCCAAGCTCGGCACCGACTACGAGGTGCTCATCGGGACCGTCCGCAACGTCGGGTACCGCTTCGTCCCCGAGGTCGCCGACTCCTTCTCGGAGATCGAGTCCTGACGTGACGCGCCGCCCGCGCACGACCCGCCTGTCCGCGATCGATGACGCGACGGCATCCGAGGTGCGCGACCTGCTCGCTCGGGCGCAGAACGCCGACGGCGTCGAAGCCGTCTCCGAGTCGTTCCGGTTGGCGATCGGCCCGGCCCGCGAGGGCGTGGTCCACCTGGTGCGCCTGGACGAGGACGACGCCGTCGTCGGGTACGCGCAGGTGGCTCAGGCGGGCGGGCCGGATGCCGTGGCCGAGCTCGTCGTGGACCCGCGGCATCGTCGTCGCGGGCACGGTCGGGCCCTGCTCGACGAGGTGGTGGCGCAGGGTGCCCGCAGCATCTGGTCGCACGGCATGCTGCCCGCCGCGACGGCGCTGGCTGCTGCCGCCGGGTTGGTCGTCACGCGTGAGCTGTACGTCATGGGCCGGCCGCTGACTGCCGAGGACGCGGTCGATCCGGCTCTGCCGCAGGGGTTCTCGGTGCGCCCGTTCCAGCCCGGGGTGGACGACGAGCGCTGGGTGGCGCTCAACGCCGCCGCGTTCGCGAGCCACCCCGAGCAGGGCCGGCTCACCGTCGCCGACCTGCACGAGCGGATGGCCCAGCCGTGGTTCGACCCGGCGGGGCTGCTCCTCGTCGTCGACGACACCACCGAGGAGGTGGTCGCCTTCCACTGGACCAAGGTCGAGCACGTCACCCCGTCCGCCGTCCCACGGGGAGAGGTGTACGTCGTCGGGGTCGATCCGGCGTACCAGGGCCGCGGGCTCGGGGGGCCGGTGACCTCGCTCGGTCTGGCCCACCTAGCACGGCTCGGCCTGGCCGAGGTCGATCTCTACGTCGACGGCGACAACACCGCGGCCCGTCGCACGTACACGCGCCTGGGCTTCCGGGACACCGCGGTGCACGCCCAGTACGGCACGCAGACGCACCCGAGCGCCGACCTCACCGAACCTGACAGGATTGCCCCATGACGGCAGACACCGAAGTCACGCACGAGGACGTTTCCCAGGCGACGCCGATCACCGCGCGCGATGCCGCCGCCGACGCCTCGGCCGACGCGAGCATCATCAGTGAGGTCTCGATCGTGAGCGCCGCCGCCGAGGAGACGCGAAACCACCAGCCCCGTGGGTCCAACGGGAGGTTCGTCGGCCGCCCCGCCGGCGCGGACGGCATCCCGGATGCCGAGGACGAGGCCCTGCCGGCCGACCGGTTCCTCGACCGGGAGATCTCGTGGCTTCAGTTCAACGAACGGGTCCTGCAGCTCGCCGGTGACGACAACATCCCGCTGCTCGAGCGCTGCCGCTACCTCGCGATCTTCGGGTCCAACCTGGACGAGTTCTTCATGGTTCGCGTCGCCGGCCTCAAGCGTCGGATCGCGACCGGCATCGCCGTGCGGTCGGCATCCGGCCTGGAACCTCGCGAGGTGCTCGAGCAGATCTCGCTCGTCGCGTCCGAGCTGATGTCGATGCAGGCTCGCGTGTACCGCGACCAGGTGCGCCCGGCATTGGCGACCGAGGGCATCACGATCGTGCGGTGGGACGAGCTGTCGCCCGAGGAGCACGAGCGCATCGGCCAGATGTTCACCAGCCGCGTGTTCCCGGTGCTCACCCCGCTCGCCGTCGACCCGGCGCACCCGTTCCCGTACATCTCCGGCCTCTCCCTGAACCTCGCGGTCGTCCTGGTCAACCCGCGCACCGGCAAGGAGCACTTCGCCCGGGTCAAGGTGCCGCCCGTGCTCCCCCGGATGCTGCGGGTCGCCGACAGCGCGGACGAGTCGCCGCTGGCGGACATGTACGCCACCAGGTTCGTGCCGCTCGAGGACGTCATCGCCGCCCACCTGGACCACCTGTTCCCCGGCATGGAGATCCGTGAGCACTTCACCTTCCGGGTCACCCGCAACGAGGACCTCGAGGTCGAGGAGGACGACGCCGAGAACCTGCTGACGGCGCTGGAGCGTGAGCTGACCCGACGCCGGTTCGGCCCGCCGGTCCGTCTCGAGGTCGAGGAGGACATGGACGACCACGTCCTGGACCTGCTCGTGCGCGAACTCGGCGTCGCCGGGTCCGAGGTGTACCGCCTGCCGGCCCCGCTGGACCTGCGCGCGCTCAACGTGATCGCCGACCTCGAGCGCTCCGACCTGCACTTCGACCCGTTCGTCGCGCGCACCAACCCCGACCTCGCACCGACCGAGAGCTCGAAGGCCCGCGACATCTTCGCCTCGATCCGCAAGCAGGACGTGCTGCTCCAGCACCCGTACGACTCGTTCTCGACGTCGGTGCAGGCATTCATCGAGCAGGCCGCGGCCGACCCACGGGTGCTCGCCATCAAGCAGACCCTGTACCGCACCAGTGGTGACAGCCCGATCATCGACGCCCTCATCGACGCCGCCGAGGCCGGCAAGCAGGTGCTGGCCGTCGTCGAGATCAAGGCACGCTTCGACGAGGAGAACAACATCTCCTGGGCGCGCAAGCTCGAGCACGCCGGTGTGCACGTCGTCTACGGCATCGTCGGCCTGAAGACCCACGCCAAGCTCTGCCTCGTGGTGCGCCAGGAGGCAGAGGGGCTACGCCGCTACTGCCACGTCGGGACCGGCAACTACAACCCCAAGACGGCTCGCCTCTACGAGGACCTCGGGCTGCTCACCGACGACCCGCAGGTCGGCGAGGACCTCACCCGCCTGTTCAACCAGCTCTCGGGGGTTGCCCCCCGCAGCCGGTTCAAGCGACTGCTCGTGGCCCCCCGGTCGGTGCGCTCGGGGCTCATCGACCTCATCGACGCCGAGATCGCGAACGAGGAGCGCAAGCCCGGCAGCGGCCTGATCGCCTGGAAGGTCAACTCGATCGTCGACGAGCAGTTGATCGACGCGCTCTACCGGGCCTCGCGCGCCGGGGTGCGCGTGCAGCTGTGGGTTCGCGGCATCTGCGCCCTGCGCCCCGGCATCCCAGGTGTGTCCGAGAACATCGAGGTGCGCTCGATCCTGGGCCGCTTCCTCGAGCACTCCCGCATCTTCCTGTTCGGCGGCGGAGGCGACACGGTGGCCCTCATCGGCAGCGCCGACATGATGCACCGCAACCTCGACCGCCGCGTCGAGGCGCTCGTTCACCTCGTCGACCCGCGCCACCTCGCCGACCTCGAGGCCCTGATGAAGCGCGGCATGAGTGATGAGTACATGCACTGGAAGCTCGGCGCTGACGGCCGCTGGATCCGCCACCACCTCGACGCCGAGGGTGCCCCGCTCACCGACCTTCAGACCGCGATGATCGAGATGCACGCCAAGCGGCGCCGCAAGGCCCGCCGACGGTGACCGGCTACCCGAGGGCTGTTCGCACGGTGGCGGCCCGATGAGGATTCCCGCGGCAGGCACCCTGCCGTGGCGGCTGCGCGACGGTGAGCTCGAGGTCGCCCTCGTGCACCGGCCCCGGTACGACGACTGGTCCTGGGCCAAGGGCAAGCTCGACCCGGGGGAGTACTGGGCCGTTGCGGCCGTGCGCGAGACCGTGGAGGAGACCGGGCTCGTCGTGCGCCTGGGGCCGCCGCTGCCCGAGGCCCGCTACACCCTGCTCGGCCGCGACGGCACCCCTGACGACAAGGTCGTGCGCTACTGGACCGCTCAGGTCACCGGAGGCGACGGCCACCTCGTCAACGAGATCGACGAGGTGGTCTGGCTCGACGTGCCGGCCGCCCACACGCGGTTGGACTACGCCCGGGACCGCGACCAACTGCTGGCCCTCGTGCGGCTGCACCAGACGGCGCGCCTGGACACCTGGCCGCTCGTTCTCGTGCGGCACGCGCACGCGGTCGCCCGGGGTGAGTGGTCGGATGCCGATCCGTTGCGCCCGCTTTCGGCCGACGGGCGCCGCCGTTCGGCTGCCCTGGTCCCGGTGCTCTTGGCCTACGGCGTGAGCCGGGTGCTCACCTCACCCTCGGAGCGATGCGTGCGCACCGTGGAGCCGTTCACCTCGGCAGCCGGGGTGCGCCTGCGGACCAGGTCGGGGTTGTCGGAGGAAGGCTTCGAGGCCGACCCCCGCACCGCCCCTGCCCACCTCGGCCGGCTGCTCGACCGGGGCGAACCGGCGGTGCTCTGCACCCACGGCCCGGTGCTGCCCAGCCTGCTCGACGACCTCGAAGACCGGTTGGACCTCGACCAGCCCGCCTCGGTCGAGGTCGTCGAGGAGTTCGCCGAGGCCCGCGACGACCGTCTCGCAAAGGGTGAGGCGCTGGTCTGCCACGTCGTCGGCACCGGGGATGACGCGCGCATCGTGGCGGTGGAGCGGCACCTGCCGTAGGGCGCGAGCCTTGACCCTCTGGATGAAAGATGTCCGGATGCCGTTCACGGTGCGTTCACCCGCCACGGGCCGACGCGTCACCCGGCGTGCTTAGCGTCTCCTGCGTCGGGCAGTGCGGCTCGATCCAATGACCCTTGTCCTCCGAGAGGTACACACCGTGAAGATTCAGCGTTTCGGCGTCTCCGCCGCATTCGTCCTGGCCGGGGCACTTGCCCTGTCCGCCTGTGGCGGCCAGCAGGCCGAGAGCGGCAGCGGCTCCACCGGCACCGACGGGGCAGCCGCGCTCAGCGGCTCGATCGCCTCTGACGGCTCCAGCACCGTTGGTCCACTCACCTCGGCCGCGGCCGAGCTGTTCATGACCGAGAACACCGGCGTGCAGATCACCGTCGGCACCTCCGGCACCGGCGGTGGCTTCAAGAAGTTCTGTGAGGGCCAGACCCAGCTCTCCAACGCCTCGCGGCCGATCAAGGACGAGGAGAAGGCGGCCTGCGCCGCGAACGGCATCGAGTACCAGGAGGTCATCGTCGCCAACGACGCGCTGACCGTGGTCGTGAACAAGGAGAACGACTTCATCACGTGCCTCACCACCAAGGAGCTGGCCACTCTCTGGGGCCCGGAGGCCACCGGCAAGATCACGACCTGGAACCAGGTCAACCCCGCCTTCCCCGCCGAGAAGATCAAGCTCTACGGCCCCGGCACCGACTCGGGCACCTTCGACTACTTCACCGATGAGATCAGCGGCGAAGAAGGCGCCTCGCGCACCGACTTCGAGCCGTCCGAGGACGACAACGTCATCGTGCAGGGTGTCTCCGGCGACAAGAACGCGCTCGGCTACTTCGGGTTCACCTACTTCGAGGAGAACGCCGACAAGCTCAAGGCCGTCGAGATCGACAACGGCGCCGGCTGCGTCGCGCCGAGCTCAGACACCGCCCGCGACGGCTCCTACGCCCCGCTGGCCCGCCCGCTGTTCGTCTACGTCGACAAGAAGGCCTTCACGTCGAACGCCGCGCTCAAGGGGTTCATGAACTTCTTCGTCGAGAACGAGAGCACGATCGCCGAGGCGGCTCAGTACATCCCGCTGAGCGACGAGCAGAAGAAGACCGCCCAGGACGAGCTCGCCGCCCTCGGCTGAGCACGAACCGACCCACCGCAGGAGTCCTTCCTCGTGTCAACCATCAGCGCCGGCGCGGGCCCCTCGACCAGGTCGAGGGGCCCGCGCCCGTCCCCGCAACCGCCGACGTCACTCCGTTCAACGCGTCCCCGACGGCTCGAGAAGGCCGGCATGGGCTTCCTCGTGGTTGCCGCCGGCGTCTCGATCCTCACCACGATCGGCATCGTCGTATCGCTGCTGTTGCCGGCAATCCAGTTCTTCCGTGAGGTCAGCATCACCGAGTTCCTCACCGGCACCTCGTGGACGCCGCGATTCCAGGACCCGACCTTCGGCGTCCTGCCCCTGATCACCGGCACGATGTGGACGACGGCCATCGCGTTGAGCGTCTCGATCCCCATCGGCCTAGGGGCGGCGATCTACCTCTCGGAGTACGCCTCGACGCGAACGCGAAAGTTCTTCAAGCCGACCCTTGAGCTGCTCGCCGGCGTGCCCTCGGTGGTGTACGGCCTTTTTGCCGTCACGTTCGTCGGGCCCGTCGTGCTCAAGGAGTGGCTCGGCATCGAGGTCGCCACGTTCTCCGTTCTGGCGGCCGGCCTGGTCCTTGGCGTGATGATCATCCCCACGGTGGCTTCACTCGCCGAGGATGCCATGTCCGCCGTTCCGCGCGCCCTGCGTGAGGCGTCATACGGCCTCGGCGCAAACCGCATGCGCACCGTGCTGCGCGTGGTCTTCCCAGCGGCGGTATCCGGTATCGCCGCAGCAATCGTGCTCGGCCTCAGCCGCGCAGTGGGCGAGACGATGATCGTCGCCATGGCCGCGGGGAGCCAAGCGAAGATGGTCACCGACCCGCTCGAGGGCGGGCAGACCATGACCGGGTTCATCGCTTCGGCGGCGCTCGGCGACAGCGTCCAAGGCTCGCTGCAGTACAACACCCTCTTCGCCGTGGGCCTCACTCTCTTCGTGTTGACGCTCATCATCAACATCATCAGCATCCGCCTCGTCAACCGCTTCCGGGAGATCTACTGATGGCCGCCATCACCGCCGAGCCGACCGCTGTCACCAGGCCTCTCACAGCGGCATCCCACGGAGAGCGAAACCCCCAGTCGCTGATCTTCCTGATCTTGCTGTGGGCCAGCCTTGCCTTCGGCATCCTCGTGCTTGTCGTCCTCCTCGTGAACACGGTCCTCGAGGGCAGGTCCCGCATAGACGCGGCGCTGTTCACGAACTACACCTCGCAGATCGACCCTGCCACCGCCGGGGCGCGGGCGGCGATCCTCGGAACTGCCTGGGTCATCGGGACCACCGCTCTGCTGGCCATCCCCATTGGCGTTGCGGCAGCGGCATACCTCGAGGAGTTCGCCTCCAAGACCAGCCGATTCGCGCGTCTCGTCGAACTCAACGTGCAGAACCTCGCGGCCGTCCCGGCGATCATCTACGGCATGCTCGCTGCCGCCGCGGCTGTCGCGGTGGGAATCCCGCGCAACACCGTCATCGCGGGCGGCCTCGCCCTCGCCCTGCTGATCCTGCCAGTGGTGATCGTCGCCACTCGTGAAGCACTGCGCGCTGTCCCTCAGGAGATTCGACAGGGCTCGCTCGCGCTCGGGGCGAGCCCCATGCAGACCCTCACCCGGCAGACCCTGCCCGCTGCGGTGCCCGGCATTGCGACCGGCACGATCTTGGCTCTGTCCAGGGCGATGGGCGAGGCAGCCCCGCTGCTCCTGCTCGGTGGCCTCGTGTTCGTCAAGTTCGACCCGAACGGCCTCCTCAGCGGTTTCACGACGATGCCGATCCAGATCTTCGACTGGGCAGGACGATCGCAGGTCGCCTTCCAGGAACTCGCGGCTGCAGCGAGCATTCTGCTCCTCGTCCTGGTCATCGCCATGAACGGGCTGGCCATCATCATCCGCAACAAGTTCACGACCGGCCGATGAACGATCCAACCGCCGCGCCGGCATCCGACCCGACCGTGACCCGCCCACCCGCGACCCCCCAGCCCGACGACACCTCAGGAGAGTCCACCGTGGACACTACTTCGACCATCACGATCCCCCGGATGGACCCCATCGACGCCGGCCGCATCACGGCATCAGAGGCCCCGCGCGCGGTCATCACCACCACCGACGTCAGCTGCTACTACGGCAGCTTCCGGGCGGTCAACGAAGTGACGATGGACATCGGCCTCCACGAGATCACCGCGCTCATCGGCCCGTCCGGCTGCGGCAAGTCCACCGTGCTGCGCGCGCTCAACCGGATGAACGACCTCATCCCGGGCACCCGCGTCACGGGCACGATCGCCTACCACGGCATGGACATCTACGGGAAGGACGTCGACCCGATCGAGGTCCGCCGTCGCATCGGGATGGTGTTCCAGAAGCCGAACCCGTTCCCGAAGTCGATCTACGACAACGTCGCCTACGGCCCCAAGGTCACCGGCATGAAGGTGTCCAACATGGACGACGTCGTCGAGGAGAGCCTGCGCGGCGCGGCCCTCTGGGACGAGGTCAAGGACAAGCTCAAGCAGTCGGCCTACGGCCTGTCCGGTGGCCAGCAGCAGCGCCTGTGCATCGCCCGCACCATCGCGGTCAAGCCCGAGGTGATCCTCATGGACGAGCCCTGCTCGGCCCTGGACCCGATCGCGACCTCGCGCATCGAGGACCTCATGATGGAGCTCAAGGAGGACTACACGATCGTCATCGTGACGCACAACATGCAGCAGGCGGCCCGGGTCGCCGACCGCACGGCGTTCTTCACGGCCGAGGCCGCAGAGGGCCACGGTGACCGCACCGGCCACCTCGTGGAGTTCGACGAGACGACGAAGATCTTCAGCAACCCGGCCGACTCGCGCACCGAGGACTACATCTCCGGCCGCTTCGGCTGACCCGTCCCGGCCGCATCACCAGCGGGCCGAGGTGATGTCGCTCGCGGATCCGGGCGACATCACCTCGACTGCGCGGGCACCGGGGGCTTGACGGCGCGGATGATCGCCCCGTGGATGCCGTCCGCCACCTCGTGCGTGAACGTCACCTCCGCCTCCACGAAGCCCGCTGCGGCCAGGCCGTCGAGGTACTCCCGACGCGACATCGCCCCGGCGATGCAGCCGGCGAAGGAGCCCCGTTCGGCACGCTCGGCGGCGCTGAGCCGGTCCTCGGCGACGACGTCGGAGAGGCCGATGCGCCCTCCCGGCCGCAGCACCCGGTGCATCTCCGACATCACGGGGCGCATCGGTCGACAGGTTGAGCACGCAGTTGGAGATGACGACGTCGACCTCGCCGTCGGGCAGGGGCAGGTCCTCGATGAAGCCCTTCCTGAACTCGACGTTCTCGACACCCGCCGTGCCCGCGTTCTCCCAGGCCAGGCGCAGCATCTCGTCGGTCATGTCGACGCCGTAGACGAAACCGTCATCGCCGACCCGCCGCGCCGCGAGCAGCACGTCGATCCCGCCGCCGCTGCCCAGGTCGAGGACCCGCTCCCCCTCGCGCAGCTCGGCCAGCAGGATCGGGTTTCCGCACCCGAGGCTGGCCCCCACCGCGGCCACCGGCAGGTCGACCAGCTCTGCCGAGGAGTACAGCGAGGCGCCGAAGGTCGGCCCCGGGGCGGCCTCGGCCCCACAGCAGGTGCCCGAGCCGGCAGCCTGGCCCGGGGTCGGCCCGCAGCACGTCGCCCCACCCGTTGCGGGGACCGCCTCCTCGGCAGTAACGAGCTGGGAGGCAACCCGTGCGTAGTGGGAGCGGACCTCGTCGCGGAGGTCTTCGCGCACTGTTCGTTCGGCCATGCCTCCAGCGTCCCCCCGCGCCCCCCGGCTGTCTATATCGATGATTGTCGATATCTCGTGGCGTTGCTCACACGCGGCGTCCGGCCGGACGCCGACCGGCGTATACGTGGGGTGTGAGGGTCCCGACGAGCATCGCGAACCGCCCACGGACCGAGCCGGTCCTGTGGCTGGGCCTCGCGCTCGCAGCGGTTGCCTGGGGGGTGCTGTGGTGGGCGAACGAGCGGTTCTGGACCTGGCTGCTCGGTGACCTCGGCGGTCTCGACCTCGGCACCCGGCTCGGCGGCGGCATCCACTTCTTCCTCTACGACACCGTGAAGATCTTCCTGCTTCTGGCCGGCCTGATGTTCGTCGTCGGGATGCTGCGCGCCAGCCTTGACCTCGAGCGGGCGCGCGACTACCTGGCGGGCAAGGGCCTGTTCACCGGGCTCGTCCTCGCGGTCGTGCTCGGCGCCGTCACGCCGTTCTGCTCGTGCAGCTCGATCCCGCTGTTCATCGGGTTCGTCGCCGCCGGCATCCCCCTCTCGATCACCCTGACCTTCCTCATCGCGTCCCCGCTCGTGAGCGAAGTCGCCGCGATCATGATCGGCGACCAGTTCGGCTGGGGCATCGCGGCCGCGTACGTCGCGGCCGGGTCCGCGATCGCCCTGGCGATCGGCTGGGTCTTCTCCAGGTTCGACCTCGACCGGTGGGTCGAGGACATGGTCTTCGCGACGCGGATCACCCGGCTGCGGGCGCAGGGACGCGTCCCCACCCTCGCCGAACGGGTCGACGCGGCCGTCGGGGAGTCGCGTGACGTCATCACCTCCGTGTGGGTCTGGGTCGTCGTCGGTGTCGCGATCGGTGCCGCCATCCACGGCTGGGTGCCCGAGGACTTCTTCGCCACGTACGCCGGCGCCGACAACCCCTTGGGCGTGATCGTCGCCGCACTCGCCGGTGTCCCCCTGTACGTCAACGGCGCCGGGGTCGTGCCGATCGCCGAGGCGCTGTGGTCCAAGGGCATGCCGCTCGGCACCGTCATGGCCATCACGATGAGTGCGATCGCCCTGTCGATCCCGCAGGCCGTCATGCTGCGCCGGGTGCTCCGGCCGCCGCTGCTGGCAGCCTTCTTCGGCGCGGTGGCGGTCGGCATCATCGTCATCGGCTACCTGTTCAACGCCCTCTTCCCGTGACGTACCCCACCCGACCCAGAGAGGAATGCCGCGATGATCATCAAGGTCCTCGGCCCCGGCTGCCACAACTGCCACACCCTCGAGAAGAACGTCCGGGCGGCCCTGGCCGGTCTCGGCATCGAGGCGCCCATCGAGTCGGTCACCGACTACGGCGAGATCGCCGGCTACGGCGTGCTGCGCACCCGGGGCTCGTCGTCGACGAGGAGGTCGTCGTGTCGGGGCGCGTGCCGAAGCCCGATGAGATCGCCGGACTGCTCTCCTCCCGCGCCTGACGGCGCAGGGCCCGACGGCGCAGGCATCGCGGCCCACCCGGCCCCCGGCCCCCCGGTCCTCAGGTGACCAGGGTGAGCAGCTCGTAGGCGACCACCGCGGCGAGGCCTGCGCCCGGGAAGGTCAGCACCCAGGCGATGACGATCGACCGCGCCACCCCCCATCGCACCGACTTGGCCGACCGGGTCGCGCCGACGCCCACGATCGCCGAGGAGATCGCGTGCGTCGTCGAGATCGGGGCACCGGTGGCGGTCGCGACGTAGAGCACCGTCGCCGCCGTCGCCTCGGCCGCGAACCCCTGCGGCGGCGTCAGGTCGATGATGCGGCTGCCGAGGGTGCGGATGATCCGCCACCCCCCGGCGTACGTCCCGAGGGCGAGCACGACGGCCGACGAGGCGATGACCCACCACGGGATCGACAGGTCGTCCGGTGACCGGTGCCCGCTCGCCACGAGGGTGAGGGCCACGACACCGGCGGTCTTCGCGGCATCCTGCATGCCGTGGCCGAAGGCCATGGCGGCCGCCGACACCGTCTGGGCATAGCGGAAGCCGCGCGCCGTGGGCCCGGGGGCCGACCGACGGAACAGCCACAGGATCGCGGTCATGACGGCGAACCCGCCGAGGAGGCCGAGCACCGGCGAGAGCAGCATCGGCACCAGAACGTTGTCCAGGATGCTCTGCCACTTCACCGTGGCGCCGGCCGCACCGGCCGCGAGCGCCGCGCCGCCCAACCCGCCGATGAGCGCGTGCGACGAGGAGGACGGCATCCCTCGCCACCAGGTGAGCATGTTCCAGCAGATCGCCCCCACGAGGGCAGCGGCACACACGGCCACGCCGGCGCCCCCCATGGGCACCGAGATGATGTCCGCGCCGATGGTCTGCGCCACCCGGACCCCGGCGAACCCGCCGAGCAGGTTCATGGTCGCTGCCAGCCCGAGCGCGATCTTCGGGGTCAGGGCCCGCGTCGACACCGAGGTCGCGATGGCGTTCGCGGCGTCGTGGAAACCGTTCGTGTACGTGAAGCCCATCGCCAGGGCGACGACGAGCGCCACGGGGACCCAGTCCACGGGCCTCAGGACTCCCGGACGGCGATCGCCTCGACCTTGAGCGCGACCGCCTCGAAGCCGTTGGCCGCCGCCTCGAGGGCGTCGATGATGTCCTTGTGCTTCATCACGGTGATGGGGTCTGCGCCGGGAGTGTTGAACAGCTCGGCGAGCATGCGGCGGTAGGCCTTGTTTGCGCGGTTCTCGAGCCGGTCGACCTCGACCCAGTAGGCCGTGAGCCCCTTCATCGAGCGCAGCCGGGTCATGGCGTCGGCGGTGATCTCAGCCATCCGCGAGATGACCTCGACCTGCTTGGCCACCCGTGGCAGCACCTCGTCGACCCGGTACAGCACGATGAGGTCGACGGCGGCCTCCATCAACCCCACGCAGGTGTGCAGGGCGACGGCGAGCGCGTGCATGTCGGTGCGGTCGAACGGGGTCACGAACGACCCGTTGACCTTGCGGACGATCTCGTGCGTGGACTCCCCCGAGGCCGCCTCGATCTCGTGCATGCGCTTCAGGGTCAGCTCGCGCTCCTCCGCCGATGCCCCGAGCAGCGCCGTCAGCTCACCCGCACCCTCGACGAGGTGCCGCGCGGCAGCGGCGTAGAGCTCGAAGAAGTGCGGGTCCTGCGGGGTGAGGCGGATGCCCAAGATGGTCTCCGGGGAAGGGGCCGATCAGTCAGCGACAGCGTAGGACGTCTCTGCGGATGCCGGGTAGCCGGGGACCGCTCGGGCCTCCCGTCGCGCTCGCGCCGGGCCCTGGTGCGCTCGTGACACGCACAGGAGGCGGCATTCTGCGCCCTCTGCATGTCACGAGGGCGGATGCCACCAAGGAGTGCGGGTGCCGGACCGGGAGCGCCTCACGGCGCGTGGCCGCTCGTAGCGGCTGATGTTGGGACCCGGGGCTGCCGCGGTCCGGCACCCACGGGAGACACTAACGCCTCATCGCCGTCCAGGTGTTCCCGACGTCATCACTTCGTTGAAGGTCGCCCGCTCACGAGCACCCGCGACCCCACGACATCACGACCTCAGTGGAGGTCGCCGGCCCGCCAGAGCCGGGCGCAGGCCCGCAGGTCCTCCCCGGTGGTGAGCATCGCCAGGGCCGTGCGGGTGAGGTCGCTCGCGCCCTCGGGGTCGACGTTGTCGCGGTCGTGCGCGAGCTCGGCACGGCCCGCCGCGACGACGGAGCAGAACGCCGAGGCCCGCTCCAGGGCGACGGCCAGGTCGCCGTCGAACACCCCGGTGAGGATCTGGTCGGCGACCCGCTGGAGCTCCTCGGGGCGCGGGGGCTCGGCGATGCCGGCGACGGCGTGGGCGACGTCGGTGAACCGGATGCCAGCGGCATACTCGCGGCTGGCCTGCTCGGGGCTGCGCTGCACCCACTCGCGCAGCGCGTACAGGCGCCACAACGTGCCGGGCAGCGAGCGCGCGGGTCGCCCGCTCCACAGGTCGGCGACGATCGACAGCCCGAGGTCGTCGACGAGGGTGACCAGCCGCCCGGTCACCTCGGGGTCGTAGGTGGCGCGGCCGGCACCGACGAGGATCGCCGCGCTCTGGTGCGCGATCTCGGTGACCTCGGCCGGCCCGGGCAGGGTGCCGCCGACCGACTCCATCGCGTCGGGGCCCAGTGGCTGGGGCCGGCGCGGGAGGGGTCGTCCGCCATCGGTGCTCACCGCCTCATCATCCCAGCACCGGGGCAGATCTCAGGTCGGCTGATCACTGGGGCCCCGGATGCCGGGTCGCGGGCTAGGTTTGCCGGGTCACGACCGTGCGCCACGGCATCCGTCGTGGTGGCGGTGGCCGTCAGCGTGAGGAGCACGACGACATGGAGCGGCAGCGATTGACGTTCACCCTGCGCGGTGCCGTCGCGGAGTTCCAGCGTGACCACGCGACCGACCTTTCCGCGGCGCTGACGTACTACTCGGTGCTGTCGGTCTTTCCCGCGATCCTGGCCCTGGTGTCGCTGCTCGGGGTGTTCGGTCGGGGCGAGGAGACCACCCAGGCGATGCTCGACATCCTGCGCGAGCTGGGGCAGTCGGACATCGCCGCCCAGCTCGAGGAGCCGATCGCCGCGATGGTCGGTGCGCAGCGGGCGGGCACTGCGCTCATCATCGGTCTGGCCGGTGCGCTCTGGGGCGCGTCGGGGTACGTCGGGGCGTTCGGGCGGGCCCTGAACCGCATCTACGACGTCGAGGAGGGGCGCCCGGTCTGGAAGCTGCGCCCCCTCGTGCTGCTCGTGACGATGGGGATGGTGGTCATGGCAGCGGTCGTGCTCGTCGGCGTCGTCGTGAGCGGCCCCCTCGCCCAGGCCATCGGTGACGTCGTCGGCCTGGGCGATCAGAGCGTCTTGGTGTGGAACCTCGCGAAGTGGCCGTTCCTGCTCGGCATCGTCATGGCGATGGTCGCGGTGCTCTACTACGCGACGCCCAACGTCAAGCAGCCGAGGTTCCGGTTCGTGACGGTGGGGTCCGCGACGGCGATCGGCATCTGGGTGGTCGCCTCACTGGGGTTCGGGTTCTACGTCACGAACTTCGCCCGCTACAACACGCTCTACGGCTCGATCGGCAGCCTCATCGTGTTCCTGCTGTGGCTGTGGCTGACCAACGTCGCGCTGCTCTTCGGCGCCGAGGTCGACACCGAGCGCGAGCGGGTACGGCAGCTGCGGGCCGGCATCGAGGCCGAGGAGAGCCTTCAGCTGCGGCCGCGCGACGACTCCGGGCTGGTCACGGCGGAGAGCAAGTGGGAGGAACGCGTGGAGCAGGGGCGGGCGCTGCGGCTGGAGGCGGAGCGGGCGGAGGGCGCGACGGATGCCGCGTCGCCGGGGGATGCCGCGTCGCCGGGTGGAGCGGGTGGTCGCGTCGACACCGGCTCGGTCTTCGAGCTCGAGCCGCTGCCCTCGCAGTCGCGCAGGCGCTGAACGGGTTACTGTGGGCGGATGCCGTTGGGTGCAGGGGGCAGGCGACGCAACGCACCACCAGGTTCTGAGCACGGGGCGGCCGGATCGGGGTCTTGGGTGGCCTACGCTGAAATGATGATTGCGACGACCCACCGGTGAACCGGTTCCACGAGGGATTCGTCCTCGGCGACCGCTACACACTGACGGGCCGGATCGCGTCCGGGGGGATGGGCGACGTCTGGGAGGCCAGCGACAGCGTGCTCGAGCGTCAGGTGGCCGTGAAGATCCTGCGGCCGAGCCTGGAGGATGAAGAGGTCTTCGCGCGCCGCTTCCGCGCCGAGGCGCTGCACACCGCGAACCTCGCCCACGTCAACGTCGCGATGGTCTTCGACTACGGCGAGGAGGACGACCTCGCCTACCTCGTCATGGAGCTCGTGCCCGGAGAGGCCCTGTCGGACCTCGTGCGACGCGAGGGCGCCCTTCCGCCCGACCGGGTACGCGCGATCCTGGCGCAGGCGGCCCTGGCCCTCGGGGCGGCCCACGAGGCCGGCGTCGTCCACCGGGACGTCAAGCCCGCGAACATCCTCGTCATGCCCGACGGCACCGTGAAGCTCACGGACTTCGGCATCGCCCGGGCCGTCGACGGGTCGGGGCACACCCAGACCGGCGAGGTGCTCGGCACCCCGCACTACCTCTCCCCCGAGCAGGCCCTCGGCGAGGCGGCAACCGGAGCGTCCGACCTGTACGCCCTCGGGATCGTGGGCCACGAGCTGCTCACCGGACAGCGGACCTTCGACAAGGGGACGCCGGTCGCCACGGCACTCGCCCAGGTCAACGACCCGCCCCCGCCGCTGCCGACGCACGTTCCCCCGGGCCTGCGGTCGCTCATCGAACAGTGCCTCGAGAAGAAGCCGTCCGACCGGCCGGCGAGCGCCCGTGAGCTCGGTGAGCGTCTCGGGCTGCCCGAGGCGGACCTGCCCGTTGCCACCGAGGACGCTGCGCAGGTCGTCGGTACCGCCGCGGCGCAGGAGCAGAGCGCCGACGAGCACTCGGCCAGCGAGCACTCGGCCGGGGAGCCGTCACCCGACGACCCGACCTTTACCCCGCGGCACTGGTCCGGCGGCGACCCCACCCCCACCCCGTCGAGCCTGCCGCCCGTGCCGAAGGGCCACGTCCACTGGGCCTGGGTGCCCGGGTTCAGCGTCGCCCTGCTCGCCGTCCTGGCCGCGTTCTACCTGTTCACGCGCTGAACCGTGGACGCCCGGTCCCGGGCCGGGCGGCGTGATCCGGGCCCGGCTACGCCATACTGTGCGCGGACGCGTGCGGCCCCGAACCCCGGATGCCGTGGCGCACGGTGCGTGGATGCCGTCTCGTCCTCCGGGCCTCTAGCTCAATGGTCAGAGCTGCGGACTTTTAATCCGTAGGTTGTGGGTTCGAGTCCCACGGGGCCCACTTCACGCACAAGGCTCGAACCCTTGCCAACGGCAAACGTTGGTCGAGGTTCGGGCCTTGTGTGCGTCTGCGGCCCAGGTCAGAGCGTTGGCGTTGACCTGCGGATCGAGCAGCATCTCGAAGGGTCGATTGTGCTCGACCCGCAGCTCGTTGTCCTCGTCGATGAAGACCTTGGTGAAGAACGCCTGGTTGCACAGCCGTCGGTTGGTGTCGTCGCAGCGGGTGTAGATGTCGGCACAGTTGGCAAGCAGTCCGAGCGCGTCGTCGAGGTGGGCGCGGGCGTCGGCGTAGTCGCCGAAGTGGGCGTCGATGCGACGGGTCACCTGGTCGAGCTCAGCGACGATGCGGTCCTGCTCGCGCTTGAGCACGGAGAGCGGGATCGCGTCTGCGTAGTGCGCCTGCATGAGGCGGTCCTGCTCGCTTTCGAGCCGGTCGCGGTTGGTGGTGAGGCGTTCCAGTTCCTCGGTTTCGGCGGCCATGAGCCGGTCGAACTCGTGGTGGAGCATCCCCGCGAGCGCGTCCTGCTGGGCGGGCGTGATCTGGACGCGGGTGTAGTAATCCTCGACGAGCTTTTCGACGTCCTCTATGAGCATCGCCTGGCGCGTGCAGTCGGTGCGCTTGGAGTGCCGACCGGAGCACACGAAGTAGCAGTACACGTTCCCGTGACGGTTCTTCGCGTTGGACACGATGAGCCGGGAGCCGCACTGGCCGCAGTGGATGGTGCCTTTGAGGTAGTGGCCGTGGACTTGGGTTGCCTCGACGGCGCACTGGTGCGCGGTGAGCACGGACTGGACCTGATACCAGACCTCGGCAGGCACGAGCGCTGGGTGGTTGCCCTTGTAGCGGGTGCCTGGGACTGCTGCACGGATAGGTGACAGGTTGGGTCACGCGGCCTGGGTGGCCGGTGTGGTCATGATGGTCTCGTACTCGATGGGGGTCAACTTGCCGAGGCGGGCTTGGCGTCGTCGGCGGTGGTAGGTCCGTTCGGTCCAGGTGACGATGGCCAGCTTCAGCTGGTCGCGGGTGTCCCAGGTGTGGCGGTCCAGGACGTTCTTCTGCAGCAGGGCGAACCAGCTCTCCATGGCGGCGTTGTCCGCGCTCGAGCCGACCTGGCCCATGGATCCGAGCAGGTCGTGCCGGGACAGGGCGCGCAGGTATTTGCGGGACCGGAATTGGGACCCTCTGTCGCTGTGGACGATGCACCCGGCCACGTCGACGCCCGCTCGGGCGCGGGTGTCCACGGCGTGTTCCAACGCCTGCACGGCCAGGCGGGCCTTCATCCGCGAGCTGATGGAGTACCCGACGAGCCGGTTGGACCACACGTCCTTGACGGCGCACAGGTACACCTTGCCCTCACGGGTGCGGTGCTCCGTGATGTCGGTCAGCCACAGCTGGTTCGGGCCGGTCGCGGTGAAGTCACGCTGGACGCGGTCATCGTGCGCCGGCGGGCCGGCCCGGCCCTTCTTCGAGCGCTTCTTCCCGAACACGCTCCACCACGCGTTGCCCGAGCAGATCGCCCACGCGGTGCGGTCGCACATGTCCTGCCCGGCGTCGCGGGCCTCGTCCGCGAGCAGCCGGTACCCGAACTCCGGGTCATCACGGTGCGCGTCGAACAACGCGTTCGCGCGGTGCGCCGCGACCCAGTCGGCGTCGGTCACCGGGTTGGCCAGCCACCGGTAGTACGGCGCTCTGGCAAGGTTCAGCACCCGGCACGTCACCGTCACAGGAACCCTGATCCGGGCATCCTGGGCGGCCAGCTCACGGACGAGCGGGTACATCATTTTCCCGGCAGGTTCGCCTGCGAGAGGTACGCCGCTGCGCGGCGTAGCACCTCGTTCTCTTGCTCGAGCAACCGGATCCGACGACGAGCGTCACGCAGCTCACCAGAGTCGCTCACGGCCGTGGCGGGTTTGTTCCCGTCCTGCCGGTCAGCGATGGCGAGCCAGTTAGTCAGGCAGGATTCCGAGATCCCGAAATCGGTCGCGATCTCCTTCAACGTCGTCCCTGCCTCACGAGCGCGAGCCACCTCGATCACGTTCTGTCGGAACTCCTTGGGGTACGGCTTGGGCATGGTGCACATCCTCTCCCGTGGCACCCCACGGCACCACAGAGTCGTTGTCACCTATCCGTGCAGCAGTCCCCGACTCGGTGCGGTAGTCGCTGGGAGTGAAACCAAGCACGCTTCGGAAGTCGCCGGTGAGGTGGGCGTGGTCGGTGTAGCCGAGGTCAACAGCGATCGCCGCAAGGGAAACGTCGGGTCGCTCGCGCACCTGGCGAGCAGCGTCCTGCAGTCGGCGACGTCGGATAATCGCGGCCGGAGGTAGACCGATGTACCGGTGTGTCATGCGTTGCAGCGTGCGCAGCGACACCGCAAGCCGCACGGCCGCCTCGGTGGGAGTGTTCGCGCCGCCCTCGCCGATAAGCACTTCCAGCATCGTGTTCGCGCGCCGAGCATCGGAAGGGACATCGAACGTGCGGGCGCTGAGCCATCGTGCTAAAGAGTCGACGGCCTTCTCATGTCGCTCCCTTGCACCACCCATCACCGCGACAACCTGCGCGTGAAGAGCGGGAGCGTCCACAGGTTGCTCGGTATCGACAAGCGAACTCGGATTCACGGTCAACGTACGCACGACAGCGGGTCGCAGAAGCGCACCCACTGCCCAGCCGCTACCGCGCAGCATCCTTTCGGTCATCCGCGTCGTTGCACCCACAAGCGATACCCCGTGCGGCTCAACGACGAGGTTCAGCGCGGGATAGCTGACGACGGTCTGGCGCGAAACGACGCCCGGTTCGAGGTCCCACTCCGGAATCCAAAACCACTGAACCAACTCCTCCACCGATTGCGGGGGCGCGAATCGGTGGAATGCCGGCAGCCGCGACGGAAATAGCACCCCTCGCGACCGGTCGAACATAGTTCTAAGGTAGACGACCGGACAGGGTGGCGGGGAGGCCCCGGTGTTTGACAGAGCGTACGAGTGTCGGGCTGGACGTGCACGCCCGTTCGATCGCGGCGCACGGGATGGACGAGCTGACGGGTGAGGTGTCACCGCCCGGCTGTGTCCCGGCGTGCAGGTGCGGGATTGGCTGGCGGGGCTGCCCGGCCCGGTGGCGGTGTTGTACGAGGCCGGACCTACCGGGTTCGGCCTGGCTTGGGAGCTGCGTGGGGCTGATATCCGGTGTGAGGTCGCGGCACCGGCGAAGTTGCAGCGTCCTTCGGGGACAGGGCCAAGACCGATGCCCGGGACGCCGAGCTTCTGTGCCGACTGCTGCGGTTGGGCGAGTTCACAGCGGTCACGGTGCCCGACGCCGCGGCAGAGTCGGCCCGGAACCTGGTCAGGTGCCGGGAGGACTGCCGGACCGATCTGATACGGGCCCGGCACCGCCTGTCGAAGCTGCTGCTGCGCCATCGGGCCGTGTGCTGCGACGGGAACGCCTGGACCGGCCGCCACCTGGGGGCCCTGACATGGCCGGCGCGGCAGCGGTTCGACTGATGCGAACCTGCACTGACCGTCGAGGAGCACTTGGATCAGGTGCTGGCCACCTCCGCCCGCCGGGATCGGCTCGACGCCCGGATCGAACAGCTGGCCGCCGACTCGGGATGGACCCCGATGGTGCACAGGCTGGGTTGCCTGCGCGGGATCTCCACCCTGACCGGGTTCGCGCTCGCGGTCGAGATCGGCGACGGGGCCCGATTTGACGGCACCAGCATCGGCGCCTACCTCGGACTGATCCTTCGGGGCACTCGGGTGCCAGCAAAGTCCGCGCAAGATCACCCGTACCGGAAACGGCCACGTCCGCCGGCTCCTGGTCGAAGCCTCCCTGCACCACATGCACCTCCGCCGACAACAAGCTGTTGATCACGGTGCCGAACAGGTGACGCATCAGGTCCGGGGACGCGTCGGCCAGCGCCTGGCCCAAGACGCCGGCAGGGTTCGACAATGCGAGGTGCGCCGTCATCGCGATGCTCCGTTCGAGAGGTGCTGTGAGAGGTGAACTCGAAGGATCACGCGGTGACTTTAGTCGTCTACGACGAGCCGGCCAGCGGCGCTACACCACCATCAGGGACGCAACTGGTGGCGCGCATCTCCAAGCGGCCGGCGCAGTCACGCCCGTACGGTGGCCGGATGACACAGAAAGAGACACCATGCCGGGGAGTCACCGGCTCATTCACAACCGAGGGTCGGCCTCACAGCATGACCTCAATTACCCCGTTCCTAGCGCTGACGGATGCAGCTGGCGCGATCGAGTTCTACCGCGACGTCTTCGGCGCACGCGTCATCGACGTCACCGAGATGGACGGCCAATTGGTTCACGCCGACCTCGACTTCGAACTCGGCCAACTTCAACTAGGTGTTCCCAGCCCGGACTATCGGCTTGTGCCACCTCCGGAAGACGACAAGGCCTGCTACTCCCTCGGACTATATGTCCCTGACGTCGATGCCGTCGTCGCGCGCGCGGTCGCGGCCGGAGCAACGGTACGCGAAGAAATCTCCACCTTCGTGTCGGGCGACCGCTACGCCAGCATCCGCGACCCATTCGGAGTACGCTGGTCGGTTATGAGCCGTGTTGAGGACCTATCCGAAGATGAGAGTTCCCGCCGGGTCGCAGAGTGGGCAGCGTCGTACTCCTCCGAGCGCCAAGAGTGAGCAGCGGCGAGCAGGCCCGGATCTTGCTTGAGATCACTCGAACGGTCGGCCTGCGCAAAGTACTCCGCACACGAGCGTGCGAGCTTCGCTGCAGCTCGACACCGGTCGGCCATTGCCGTGGCTTCGAGGGCACGCGCCACATGGTGAACCATCCCCCTAACGACGCTGGAGCGCCAAGGATTGGTCGAAGCGGCGAAAGCCCCACTTGGGGCGGCATCACGGAGCTGATAACTCAGCGGCGGGCTCGACAGGTGGTCGTGTCGCCGGGCGTCTTGCACGACCAACGGATCGACCCCGCTGCTGTCGCCAACCAGCTCTCCGCTCCATACCTGATTCGACGGCACGCTGGTGGCATCCCATCGGCCCCGGCGAGGACGACGTGACTATGCAGGCGCCACGTGTAAGCGATGAACCTGACTTCAAGGTGGGACTGCGGGTCGGCAACGTTCCTGCGGCGGCAGACTTCTACGCAGGCCTCGGCTTCGAGCGGGTTGCCGGGATACCTGGCCCCGACGGCCGCACGATCATGGCCATTCTGCGTCGAGGCAACCTGCAGCTGCTGGTCGATGCCCTCGTGGGTATGCCGTTCCCGGACAGCACGCGGGAACGCATGACCGTGGCAGGCCCGCGTGGACTGGGGATGGTGATCGGTATCACCGTCGACGACGTTGACGCTGCGGTCGACTATGTCGTGGGTGTCGGGTGCGAGCTGACGGCAGCGGCTCAGGACTCGTCATGGGGGGAGCGATACGCCGAGTGCATCGACCCCTATGGCTACGCCTGGAAACTCTTCTGTCCTATACCGGGAGCTGTAGATGATGGTCTTGATGCCACCCGCGAGCAATGGTTCGGCACTGAACGGTGACCCAGCCAGGAAGTCACCGACGAGCCCCGCCATGTAGCCGACGACGTCACAGACCTGACCGCTGCTGGCCACTCGGGCCGAGATGGGCAGTTCCAGACCTTCCATCGCGGATGCGAGGACCGGCTGGGACAAGGCCCACCAGCCGTCGTCTGACAGTTGTGAGGCTGCTCGGACACGGTCGAGGCCAAGCTGCCATCGGGTAGCGCCGGTGGCCATGTTGACGATGGTCGTGACCACGTGGTCCATGGCCTCTCAGCGATCCCGGCCGAAGGGTTGTCCAGAGGTTTACCCGGGGCGAGAGAAGCCGCGCTCAGGGAGGGCGACGTCACTTTGCAGGAGGGTCGGGTGCTGGGCGTCTTGGGATCAACGGTGCAGGAAGACCACAATGGTGCGGCTGCTCACGACACTGACGCGCCCCACGCGAGGCGTTGCCCGAGTTCGCCGGCACTGTGCATGACCTCTCCCACGCGACACCCACACCGGGGCGCAACTTCGTACACGAATTGATCAGGGACTTTCAGACCCGGAAGGAGATCGTCGATGTGTCCAGTGTGACGCGCGGAACCGCGGATGAAGGCGGCACGAGGTGGACACTCGTGGGCGTGCCGTCGAGTGTCGGCGGTCACACTCCGGGGATGGACTTAGGGCCGGCGGCTATCCGTGAGGCCGAGCTGGCGCGGCTCCTGCGCGCGGCCGGCGACGAGGTGGTCGACGGCGGCGACGTGCGAGGATTTAGGCGGCGGCCCGATCCTGCGCACCTTGATCGGCAGAACATCCAGGAGGTCGCACGCGTAGCCGACGAGACGGCGACCGCGGTAGCATCTGTGCTCGCTGCATGCCGGGTACCCCTCGTGCTGGGCGGCGACTGCACAGTCACGGTGGGCGTCGTTGCCGGCTTCCGACGTGCAGGGCATGAGGTTGCCCTGATGTACGTGGACGGCGGTCCGGACCTCTACACGCCTGGACTCATCGAGTTTGGGAACGTGGACGCGATGGGTGTCGCGCACATGCTCGCGCTCCCCGGAAGCGACGAGGCGCTGACCACGATCGAAGGTTCCCCGCCTCTGCTGCGCCCGGACCAAATCGTCTCCTACGGTGACGCACTTCCGGAGGAGAGTGGTGACCTGGAACTGGCTCTGCTCCACGAACTAGGCATCGTGCGGATTCCCGCGAGATGCGTTCACGACGACCCAGACGCGCCGGCACTGGCGATCCAGGCCATCGCGAGTGCTGGCCTGCGATTCGTCGTGCATGTCGATGTCGACGTGCTCGCGCACTACCAAATGCCGCTGGCGAACATGCCGAACCCGGACAGCGAACCTTGGGGGCTCACCATTGACGAGCTAGTGGAGGCGCTCCGTGCGTTCACCACTGACGATCGGTTCGCCGGTCTCGTGCTCACGGAGGTGAACCCTGGAAATGCCCCCGACGTAACGGCACTCGACGACTATGTGCAGATGATTGTGGCGGGAGTCGGGCGAGCTGGACGTGTCTCGAGTCGCAGTGGGCACACCCCTCGCGCGCCTCACGACGACTCGGTGCGATAGTCGCTGGGAGTGAAACCAAGCACGCTTCGGAAGTCGCCGGTGAGGTGGGCGTAGTCGGTGTGCTGAGATGAGCAGCGACCGCCGCAAGGGAACGTCGGGTTGCTCGCGCACGTGGTGAGCAGCGTCCTGCAGTCGGTGACGTCGGAAGATCGCGGCCGTCACCTGTCCTGAGATGTCCGGCCACCGATCTTGGGGGAATGATCTTCTCGTGAAGGAGTCCAGGAGATGCCTGCACCGAAGTCGCCGGAGTTCCGGGCGCGTGGCGTGGAGCTTGGCCGGCTCAGGGAGAAGCCGACCGCGCCCAGACCTCAGACCTCGTCGATCCCGCCCGGCTCCCACAACTGGACGCTGTTCCCCTCGGGATCGTGGAGGTCAGCGAACCGTCCATTGGGGTAACCCTCTTCATGGACGCGAACGTCGACCCCTAGGCTCCTGAGCTGGGCGACCATCGCGTCAAGGTTTGACACTCTGAAGTTGAGCGCCCATGACCGACCAGCGGGCAGGTGTTCGGGATGAGCGTTCATGGGGGCAAAGACGGTCGGGCCAGCCTCTTGCCGCCATGACCGACGCTCATAGGTCAGAGGGGGTGAGTCGACTCCCAAGCAACGCGCATACCAGGCTGACAGCGCGGCTGGATCCCTCGCCAAGACGAAGACTCCGCCGACCCTGTGCGTCAGGCTGAGGTGAGACACGACGACTGAGTTCCTTCCCTTGCACGGGGTGAGAAGCGAGTAGTAGCTGATGACGATGACTTTGGCCGATGGGGCCGTTGATGATGGGGTCATGGGACCTCGAGGTGACCGGCCCAAGCGGCGGGTGTTCACGGCGGAGTACAAGGCGCGGATCCTGGCCGAGTACGACGCGGCCGAGCACGGTGGGCGGGGTGCGGTCCTGCGCCGGGAAGGGCTGTACTCCTCGCACATCGTGGAGTGGCGTCGAGCGGCTGACGCCGGTGCCCGGGCTGGTTTGGGCCCGGTCTCGCGGGACCGCCGCGACCGGGAGATTGAGGAGCTCACGGCCCGGGCCGAGCGGGCCGAGGCCGAGCTGGTGCGCACGAGGGCGGCGCTGGACCTGGTGGGAAAAGCACACGCGCTCTTGGAGACGCTCTCCGAGGGCGCGGAGCCGACCAAGCGGTCGCGGCGGTGATCAACCCGCTCGTGGACGTGCTGGCGGTGCACACCGGCGTCAAGACGGCGTGCGCGCTGCTGGGCCGGGCGCGGGGTAGCCACTACCGGGCCAAAGCTCCTCGCCCGGTGAGGGATTCGGCGCCGCGCCCGGCCCCACCCAACGCGCTGACCGACGCCGAACGGGCGCAGGTGCTGACGGTGTTGACCAGCGACCGGTTCGCCGACAAGTCCGTGGCCCAGGCGTGGGCGACGCTGCTCGACGAAGGCACCTACCTGTGCTCGCGGTCCACGATGCACCGGATCCTGCGCGCGAACGACGCCGCGGGTGAGCGCCGCGCCCAGGCCACCCACCCGCCCCGGGTCAAACCGGAGCTGGTGGCGACCCGGCCCGGGCAGGTGTGGTCCTGGGACATCACCAAGCTGCGCGGGCCGCAGCGCGGGGTGTACTACGACCTGTACGTCGTGATCGACATCTTCTCCCGCTACGTCGTGGCGTGGACCGTCGCCGCCCGCGAAGACGCCGAGATCGCCAAGGCCATGCTCGAGGAGGCGATGGGTGTGCACGGGATCCCCGACGTGGTCCACGCGGACCGGGGTACCTCGATGACCTCCAAACCCGTCGCGCAGCTGCTCGTCGACCTGAGCGTGACCCGCTCGCACTCCCGCCCGCACGTGTCCAACGACAACCCCTACAGCGAGGCCGCGTTCAAGACGTTGAAGTACGCCCCGGCCTTCCCCGGCGAGTTCGGGTCCCTGGCCGACGCGAGAGCGTTCGGGGAGAGGTTCTTCGGCTACTACAACCACGAGCACCGCCACGCCGGGATCGGGCTGCACACCCCCGCCTCGGTCCACTACGGCACCGCCACACAGGTCCGCGCCCAGCGGCAGACCACCCTCGACGCCGCGTACGCCGCCCACCCCGACCGCTTCGGCCATCGACGCCCCGCGCCACCGAAACTGCCCACCGCCGCGTGGATCAACCAACCCTCACAGGAGGCCCTCATACAAAGCGCCTGACCGCAGATGTCTCAAACGGCTTGACACCTTCCGGCTCGGCGGGAGAAGGTCAGCGAGCAGTCCATCGGGCGGTGGAAGGCTGACTTCCTCGAGGCGGGGAAGACCGCGTTGGCGGCGGGCCGGTCCGGCCCGTCGACGCGGGAGGAGCAGCTGGAGGCGCAGGTCGAGGATCTGACGCAGGCCCTGGGTGAGGCGGCGGTCGAGATCCGGGTCTGGAAGAAGAGCGCCGAGGGCCGGTTGGGCCCTTTGAGGACCTCGAGGTGATCAGACAAGAGTCTGGGATGTCGACCGCGAGGTGGTGCAGGAGGTTCGACATCCCGGAACGGACCTGGCGGCGGTGGCAGGCCAAGGCCGACCGTGGCCTTCCTGCGCGTGGTCCGTGGCCGCGGCCGGCCCGCGGTGCCGCGCGGGACCGAGTGCTGGTGCATGCGTCTGCTCATCCGGCGTGGGGTCATCGCAAGATCTGGGCGTTGGTCCGCCACGACGACCATGTCGTGTCCGAGGCGACCGTGCTGCGGATCCTGCGCGACGAGGGCCTGATCCTGCCCGATGAGTATCAGCGGGAACGCCGCAAGCTGGCCGAACGTCGCAAGGCCGCGTTCGCCAAGGAGCCCACGGGCGCCAACCAGGTCTGGCAGCTGGACTTCAGCGAGTTCGAGACCACCACGGGTGGGACGTGGCGGATCGCGGGGTGCCGGGACTACTGGTCCAAGTACGAGCGCCGATTCCATGTGTCGCCGACAGCGAATCAGCACGACGCGATCGATGCGGTCGAGCTCGCGCTGGCCGAGTACGAGGAGCTCTTCGGGCATCCGATGATCGATGACTGCCCGGTCGATGAGCACAGCGGTGAGGTGCTGCCGGTGGTCACGATCGTCACCGACAACGGCGGTCCGTTCCGATCGTTCCGGTTCGAGGCGTTCATCGAGCTCCATCCCGAGCTGGCGCACGTCCGCACCCGCGTGAAGTCGCCGGGGCAGAACGGATCACGCGAACGTGGGTTCGGGACGCTGAAGTATGAGCGGCTCTTCATCGACGAGATCGACGACGCCGTCATGCTCGCCGAGCACGCCGAGGACTACCGCATCGAGTACAACGAACTGCGACCGCACGAGGCCATCGCCTGGAACCGGCCCAAGGAGGTGCACCTGGGCCAGGCCGACCCGAGCATCCCCAACTTTCAGAACAAGGAAATCCTGCCAATTCTTTGATGCGGGACACGCTGACCCCGAGCACGGCGTGGACTCGGCCGAATCACGACGCCAGTCCCGGCCAGTGCGCTTGGCGGCCTGCTGGCTGACCCGAGTGGTCGGCATGCGGGGGATCAGCGATGCTCTGACGGTCCTGGCCCGTAGACTTGGGACAACACGCAGCGTACGGCGGGAGGTGAGTGGTGGCCGGATCAGGAGAGCACTTCAAGGCGCTCGTACGAAGCCACGGGAGCGGCGACGACGAGGCGTTCTACTCAGTCGCGCTACAGGTTGCCGCTCAGGCGGCTCGGCAGGGGCATCACCATCTCGCGGCTGACCTCAAAGCCGCAGTTGATCACTCACGTGTCGAGCGGCCAAAAAAGGTCACCTCAATCGCTCAACCGCGAGGCGATCTTTCAGAACTCGTTATCGCCTCTCACCCAGCCGTTGGCTTGAAAGACTTGGTCCTGCCGGATGAGCTGGCCGCGCAGGTGCGACGTGTCCTCAGCGAACAGCGCCAACGCAAGCAGCTTCTGGATCACGGCTTTGAGCCTGCGCATCGCCTCCTGTTCGAGGGGCCGCCTGGTACGGGCAAGACGATGACCGCGGCAGTCCTGGCTCACGAGCTCTCTCTGCCTTTGCTGACGATCAGGCTCGACAGCCTGCTGAGCAAGTTCATGGGCGAGACCGCCAGTAAGCTGCGCGTCATCTTCGATGCAGTGGGCGCGCAGCGCGGGGTGTACCTGTTCGATGAGTTCGACGCGCTCGGTGGCGACCGAGCAGGAAACGACGTCGGTGAGGCCCGACGCATCCTGAACTCCTTCCTGGTGTTCCTGGAGAACAGTTCTCCCGAGAGCATCGTCATCGCTGCCACCAACCACCGGTCGATTCTGGACAAGGCCCTGTTCCGACGTTTCGACATGGTTCTCAACTACTCACTGCCGGACGCGAAACAGGCCGCCGCCGTGATGCGCGGCAGGCTCGGGTCTCTCGCCAAGGGCGTCCGTTGGGCCGCACTGGCAGAGCACATGGCAGGGCTCTCCCATGCGGACCTCGTAAGGGCTGCGGAGTCTGCCGCCAAGAGCGTCATCCTCGCTGGCGGAACACGAGTGAGTGCCGACGACATTCGACAGTCGCTCAAATCGCGGCAGGCGGCGAGCCTTGGCTGAGGGGCAGGAACACCTCAGTCACCTTCTGGTAGAAGATCGAGCGGCAGACGAGGAGTTTCGCCGACGGGGTGGACCGGACCCGAAGATTCGTCCGGTCGAAGACCGTGCCGGTCACGGCGGCGGGCGGCTGAACGAGTTGCAGTCCGCGTTCTCTAGCGGTGACGAGACCCGTGAAGAACAACTCCCAGACGACGAGCTACGTGCCTTGGGCACCATCATCACGTTGGAGGGCTCTGACCCCGCCTATCCGCTCAAGCTCGACACTCTCCAACAGCTCACCTCGCACCGCGATTCGCAGCGCAGGCGCCCCAAGTGGCTCCTTCTCTCGGTTCTCCCCGCGGACTCGGGTTCTGGCATCCCCGAGCGAGCGACCGTCTGGGTCAGCGACGACTACCGTGCGAAGTTCCTGCAGCTCTTCGAGGACTACCTGGCGAAGGAGTCACCGAAAGGCAAACCTCGCAACAACGAACTCGTCGCGAACATCGCACGCATCCGTGCCACCATCCTGGGTGACCTTTGGCAGTCCGAGGGTCGCCCTCCAGAAGGTACGACGACATGGTGGGAACTATGGCTACGCCCAAACGCTGACGGCCCCGATCTGCTACGGCGCTTCGCCGAAGCCTCCGGACTGACCATCTCGCAGCGTCTCCTCCGGCTCGTCGACCGCGACGTCATGTGGGTCGAGGCGACGTGGGCGCAGCTTGAAGTCCTACCGTTCACCGCGGTGCCGCTGGCCGAAATCCGGCGCCCGGAGTTCATCGACTCCATAGAAGACCTCACCGCCGAGGAGCAAGCCGACTACGTCGACGACCTGGCCAAGCGACTGGAACCTGCCGACGAACTCCAGCCCGCCGTCTGCCACCTCGACACGGGCGTAGCGAGAACTCACGTCCTCATCGAGCAGTCCCTGGCACCCCAGGACCTGCACACCGTGATCGGCGTCAGCGGCTTCGATCAAGACGGACATGGCACCAAGATGGCCGGCATCGCGCTGCTGGGAGCCGCGGTCGACCGCCACCTGCTCGGATCGGACTCCGTTGTGCTGCGACACCGACTGGAGTCGGTTCGCATCCTTCCGACCAAGACCGAGAAGCCGCACGAACCCCGCGCGTACGGAGACGTCACCGCCCAAGCCGTCTCGCTGCCCGAAATCGCAGCGACACGGCGCCGGGTGTTCTGCATGCCGGTCAGCACCAGTACCGACACCCCCGGCAGCCCAGGTCAGCCCACGCTGTGGTCGGCCACCGTCGACGCACTGGCCGTCGGCGCCAACGTCGTCAGCAACGGCGACGAACTCCGGCTACTCGCGCCACCAGACAGCGAAGCAGCAAGACTCCTGATCGTGTCCGCCGGAAACGTAACCGGCTACGTCGCCGACCACCTCGCCGAATCCGACACCTCTCCGGTTCGAGATCCCGGCCAAGCCTGGAACGCACTCACCGTCGGCGCCTACACCGACCTCGACGCGGTCCCGACCGATCCGGCCTTCGCAGGCTGGACCCCTGTCGCGCGGAAGGGCGACCTCTCGCCCCACAGTCGCACGTCTCTGCCGTTCGGGAACAGGCGCTGGCCGATCAAGCCCGACATCGTCATGGAAGGCGGCAACGTCCTCCATGACACCGCCTCCATGTTCGAGCCGAATCACCCGGCGCTGTCCCTGCGAACCACCGGGCACACAAACGACCAGGCTCTGGCATCGGCCAACGCAACCAGCGCCGCGACCGCGCAAGGCTCCCGGCTCGCAGCCCTCGTCATGGCCACCTATCCCGAGTACTGGCCCGAGACGATCCGAGCACTCCTTGTCCACTCCGCGCAGTGGACACCCATCATGCGCGACGAAATCGATCGTGCGGGGCAGAGCGGACTTCAAGCCAAACAGATGCTGCTACGCCGATACGGCTGGGGCGTCCCGACCGAGGAACGCGTGTTGTTCTCCTCCGATCGGTCCGTAACCCTGGTCGTACAGGACGAGTTCACCCCTTTCGAGGGCGATGAGTTCAAGGTCCCGTCGTTCCGACTACACGACCTTCCTTGGCCGCGCGAAGTACTGCAAGACCTGGGCTCCGCTTCCGTGACTCTGCGCGTCACCCTCTCCTACTTCATCGAGCCGACGGCTTCCCGACGAGGATGGCGGCAGCGGTACAAGTACGCATCACACGGACTCCGGTTCGAGCTACAAGACCCCCTTGAATCTGAGGCCCATTTCATTCAGCGAGTGAACCGTGAAGCCCGCACCGAGGAAGCCGGCGGGCGCCCCGCAAGCGGACAAGTGTCGTGGCTCGTTGGCGCCAACCAACGCCTGTACGGCTCACTGCATCAAGACATCTGGGAGACCTACGGTTCAGCACTCGCCGACACCGGAAAGATCGCCGTCTACCCCGTCGGCGGCTGGTGGAAGAACAACAAGAACCGCGAACGCGTCGACCGGAAGATCCGCTACGCCCTCGTCGTATCACTCCAGACTGACGCCACCGACGTCGACCTGTACACACCAGTGGCGAACCTCCTCCACACCCCGATCGAGATCCCGATCGAGTGATGTCCGATTCGCTCCGAATCCCACGGATAACGGATGACACCGCCGGACTCGCAGCTCAGACGTTCGATGCGACGGCTTTTGCGCGCCGACCACCCGGTCGAATCGTGACGCCCTCTGCGGCCAGCGCGCGTCGGACAGCTTGCTGGCTGACCCCGTACCGCAGCCCGACTTCCATTAGCGTAAGGCCCTCGTCGTACAGCTCGACCGCTTCGGCGAGATGGCACTCATCGAGCCCCCGCTGGCGTATCCCTGTGCGTCAGGCTGTGGTGAGACACAACGACTGAGTTCCTTCCCTTGCACGGGGTGAGAAGCGAGTAGTAGCTGATGACGATGACTTTGGCCGATGGGGCCGTTGATGATGGGGCCATGGGACCTCGAGGTGACCGGCCCAAGCGGCGGGTGTTCACGGCGGAGTACAAGGCGCGGATCCTGGCCGAGTACGACGCCGCTGAGCATGGTGGGCGGGGTGCGGTCCTGCGCCGGGAAGGGCTGTACTCCTCGCACATCGTGGAGTGGCGCCGAGCGGCTGACGCCGGTGCCCGGGCTGGGCTGGGCCCGGTCTCGCGGGACCGCCGCGACCGGGAGATTGAGGAGCTCACAGCCCGGGCGGAGCGCGCCGAGGCCGAGCTGGCACGCACGAGGGCGGCGCTGGACCTGATGGGAAAAGCACACGCGCTCTTGGAGACGCTCTCCGAGAGCGCGGAGCCGACCAAGCGGTCGCGGCGGTGATCAGCCCGCTCGTGGACGAGCTGGCGGGGCATGAGGGTGTCAAGTTCTCTGTGTAAGTGAGGTGGGTCACATGGGGTTAGAGGTAGGTGTTGATGCGGTCGGGGTAGACGAGGGCGAGCTCGCCCAGGGCGGCTTTCCAGCCTTGGATGAGCGAGCCTTCGACGAGTTTGCCGGGGGCTTTTCGGGGGCTGCCCTTGGGTAGGCCGGCTTCTTTGGCGCGTTGCCGGGCGCGTTTGTCCTCGATGGTGCGGATAGCCAACCAGAGCAGCTTGATCGCGGCGGCGTCGTTGGGGAAGTGGCCGCGGTTCTTGATGATCTTGCGCAGCTGGTAGTTCAAGCTCTCGATGCTGTTGGTCGTGTAGATGACCTTGCGCAGGGCTGGCCCGAACGCCAGGAACGGGGTGAACCGGTCCCAGGCGTTCTCCCACGACGCGACGGCGGCGGGGTACTTCTTGCCCAGGTTGGAGTCGGCGAACGTGGCCAGGGCGATCAGCGCGGCGTCCTCGTTGGCGGCGGTGTAGATCGGGCGCAGCATCGCGGCGACGGCCTTGCGGTCGCTGTAGGACACGAACCGCATCGAGGCCCGGATCAGGTGCACCACACACGTTTGGACCATCGCCTGCGACCAGGTGCCCTCGATGGCCTCGGGGAAGCCGGTCAGCCCGTCGCAGCACACGATCAGCACGTCCTTGACGCCGCGGTTGGCCAGCTCGGCGCACACCGACGCCCAGAACTTCGCGCCCTCGGCGGCTTGGACCCAGATGCCCAGGACGTGCTTGACCCCGTCCATGTCGACCCCGACGGCGATGTGCGCGGCCCGGTTGGCCACGTGCGCCCCGTCGCGGATCTTGACCACGAGCGCGTCGAGATAGATCACCGGGTAGAACGCCTCCAACGGGCGGGTCTGCCACGCCTTGACCTCCTCGGCGACCGCGTCGGTGACCTTGCTGATCGTCTCGTGCGAGAGCTCGGTGCCCAGCGTGGACGCCAGGTGGTGCTGGATGTCACGGATCGTCATCCCGCCGGCGTACAGGGAGATGATCATGTCCTCCAGCCCGCCCAGGCGGCGGGCGCCCTTGGGCACCAGCGCCGACGCGAACGTGGAGTTCCGGTCCCGAGGCTGGTCCAACGCGATGTCACCAACCTCGGTGCCCACCGTCTTCGGGGTGGACCCGTTACGCGAGTTGCCCGACCCCTTCCCGGCCGGGTCGCCCTTGTCGTAACCCAGGTGACCGGTCAGCTCGGCCTCCATCCCCGCTCGAGAACGGCCTTGATCATCTCCGGCAAGAACCCGCCCTCACCGGTCAGCGACAGGCCACGCTCACCCGTCGCAGCCATCAACTGGTCCAGCATCTCGTCGGTGAACAACTCCCGACGCAACCGGCGAGCCTCAGGCTCGACAGCGTCCGTCTTCGCTTCCTTGGTCATGCTCACAGTCAAACTCCTTCAGGGTTGGAGACCCCCTCGCTTACACAGACCATCTGATACCCCCCGGGGCATACTGGCGTCAAGGCCGCGTGTGCGCTGCTGGGCCGGGCGCGGGGTAGCCACTACCGGGCCAAAGCTCCTCGCCCGGTGAGGGATTCGGCGCCGCGACCGGCCCCACCCAACGCGCTGACCGACGCCGAACGGGCGCAGGTGCTGACGGTGTTGACCAGCGACCGGTTCGCCGACAAGTCGGTGGCCCAGGCGTGGGCGACGCTGTTGGACGAGGGTACCTACCTGTGCTCGCGGTCCACGATGCACCGGATCCTGCGCGCGAACGACGCCGCGGGTGAGCGCCGCGCCCAGGCCACCCACCCGCCCCGGGTCAAACCGGAGCTGGTGGCGACCAGGCCCGGGCAGGTGTGGTCCTGGGACATCACCAAGCTGCGCGGGCCGCAGCGCGGGGTGTACTACGACCTGTACGTCGTGCTCGACATCTTCTCCCGGTACGTCGTGGCGTGGACCGTCGCCGCCCGCGAGGACGCTCAGATCGCCACGGCCATGCTCGAGGAGGCGATGGGTGTGCACGGGATCCCCGACGTGGTCCACGCCGACCGGGGCACCTCGATGACCTCCAAACCCGTCGCGCAGCTGCTCGTCGACCTGAGCGTGACCCGCTCCCACTCCCGCCCGCACGTGTCCAACGACAACCCCTACAGCGAGGCGCAGTTCAAGACGTTGAAGTACGCCCCGGCCTTCCCCGGCGAGTTCGGGTCCCTGGCCGACGCGAGAGCGTTCGGGGAGAGGTTCTTCGGCTACTACAACCACGAGCACCGCCACGCCGGGATCGGGCTGCACACCCCCGCCTCGGTCCACTACGGCACCGCCACACAGGTCCGCGCCCAGCGGCAGGCCACCCTCGACGCTGCCTACGCCGCGCACCCCGACCGCTTCGGCCATCGACGCCCCGCGCCACCGAAACTGCCCACCGCCGCGTGGATCAACCAGCCCTCACAGGAGGCCCTCATACAAAGCGCCTGACCGCAGATGTCTCAAACGGCTTGACACCTTCCGCTGCGGGGGGTCGGTGACTGTGCAACCGCCGTCAGCGAGTATGAATCGCCGATCGTGCTCAAAGGGCCTCTCCCAACACTCGTCGACCTGGGCTGGCGGGGCTGTCCTGGCCTACTTCGAGCGCCCCGGCACCAGCAACGGACCCACCGGAACCCATCAACGGTCGCCTCGAGCACCTCCGCGGCTCCGCTCCCGGGTTCCGCAACCTCACCAACTACATCGCCAGATGCCTGCTCGAATCCGGCGGCTTCAGACCCAGCTCCTACACCCTCGATTGGGATGAGCCCCCATGCCTTCCAGCTTCGATGTGGGAAGGGGCTGGGAATCGCGGGGGGCGGCATGTGTGGTTCCCCCCGAATCGTGGAGGTTGTCTCTTAGGCGGCTGCTCTCGGGGTGAGGGCAGCGTTTTCGTAGTTGATGGGTGACATCATCGATGCGGCGCTGTGGCGGCGGTCGGTGTTGTAGAAGTTCCAGCACCAGTCCGAGACCACGGTAGCGGCTTCGGTGGTGTTTCGGAACTCGTTGCGGGAGAGGACTTCCCACTCGAGGCTGGAGAAGAACGCCTCCGCGGCCGCATTATCGAAGCACGATCCGACGCGTCCCATGGATTGGCGGATCCCGAGGTTTCGGCATGCGCGGGTGAACAGATCCGCGGTGTAGGTCGAGCCGCGGTCAGAGTGGAAAATGACCGCTCTGATTCCTCCTCCTTCCAGATCGCCTCTTTGCCGCCGCGGACCGTTACGGCCATGGTGATCGCGGCCTTGGCCAGTTCCGCGTTCGGGTGCAGCGACGTCGCGGCCCCGATCAGTCGGCGGGAGTACAGGTCGATCACGGTGGCCAGGTACAGCTTCCCGGCCGCGGTCGGGATCTCGGTGATATCACCGACCCAGCGCTGGTTGACCGCGGTCGCGGTGAAGTCCCGGCGAATCAAGTCCGGGAACGGCGCCTTCGACTTATCTTGCTTCGTTAATCCGTTGCGGCGCTTGATCTTCCGAGCGATCAACCCTTGCCGGCGCATCGAGTTCGCGACCGTCTTCTCACTGACCGTCCACCCCTCCTCGCGCAGGTCGAGCACCAGCCGCGGGGACCCGTGCAACCCGCGGTTTTTGTCGAACATGACCTTCACCGCCCGGTCCATGGTGTCGCGGCGCAGGTCCCGCTTGGTGTACAGGCCGGTCGCGATGGCCGTCCGAGGTAGCCACTTGTAGAACCACGAGATCGAGATCCCGAGCAGCGCGCAGGTGAACGCGACGGGCACCTGGTAGTTGGTCCTCTGGTCGACCACGAAGCGTGCCACGCTCACTTCGTCGCCTCCTTCACCCACAGGACCACGGATCGCTTGAGGACATCACGCTCCATCCGCAGCTCGGCGTTCTCCGCGCGTAGCCGCTTCAACTCCTCGATGTCACCGGCCGACATTTCGCCGCGTCCCTCACGCTCGGCGCGAGCCCGGGTAACCCAGTTGCCCAGGGTCCCTTCGTTGACGCCGAGATCGCGCGCGACGGCAGCGATCGGCTTGTTGGTCTCCTCGACGATCCGTACAGCCCCCTCACGGAACTCACGGTCGTACTTCTTACGTGTCTCAGGCACAGCATCTCCTTATAGCTGATACCTACACGCTTCGGGGGGAAGTCCACATGGGTCGTGCAGACGGCGAAGCCAGCCGACACCCGCACCCCAGACTCGTTGCCCATTGACACCATTCACGCGATCGGCACATGATCGGAGGCCGCCGGGAAGGGGTCTCTAGAATAGACAGCATGGACACGGCGAACACTGACAACAGATGAGTCGGACCATCGCCTACGAAACGGCTGGATCACCGGCATCCATCCGCTGCCACCGAACGTATCGATCCCTGCGTCGCTCAACCGATTCGCCCTGGCAGACGCGATAGGAGCCTGATCTGGAAGAGCTGCGGTGCGGGGTGCAGGGGCCGCCTCCCGCACACTCCAACGACACGACGACAAAGGGAACGCCGCAGTGAATGATCTCTCCTCACCGCGGCTGCATGTATTCATCGACGGCGCTACCGCACCCGCACGTGTGCTGACCGGCTTGAAGGATGCGACGGGGCTGGGGTTCAGCGAACTGCGGGTGCTGATCGCCGTGGGCGCTCCGGTGCTCGATGTCGAGATGTTCACCAACGACTGGTACGACAGCGGCGCGGCAGGCATCTTGGACCTACTGTCGGGCTGGGATGCCCAAGGCTTCGGCTACATCCTCTGCGATACGTTCGCCGAACCCGACGACGGGGAGGTAACGGGTGACGCCTCGCGGATCACCCTGGATGAGCTACGCAACATCATCCGCTCCGGTGAAGAAGAACGTGCTCGTCAGGAGGAGCTCGACAACCTCAGATACGGCGTGCCCGTGACTGAGCACCGGACAGCCCCCGAGAACGCCGCGCCGGAATCATCTCGTCGGTTACGTGTGGTCATGTACGGAATCGCCGGGCTGCTGCTGCTCGGCGCCGTCGTCGTGCAGCTCATAGCTCCGGAGCGTGCGAACGTGGAGATGCCGACACGCCGGAACGGGCGAGGGCAGATCGATGTCGGACTGTGGGCGCTCTATCTTCCCTTCGCCCTGGCGCTGCTCGCCGCCTGGTACGCGACCGCACGGCTCCCGCACACACGACTGGGAAGGCGTCGCGTCCGGTGGATCCTTCTCCTCGCTATGGGCCCGGCCGTGCTCTTCGCGATTGTCGCCTTCGATGCACTCGCCTGAGGAACTACAGGGATACGACCTCCGTGGGAGAGGTATCGCCCAACCATGAAGGGATCATCATGCGTGACGACGTCGCCGCGATCATCCAGCACGATTGCACTGAACACGCTCAATTGCCGAGTCTGGTCGCTGCCCTTCCCGACGAGGGAGCGCTGTGGGAACTGATGAGCGCGTACAACTGGGACGACGGGTTCGCAGTTCCGCTCGCAGTGGTCTC
The DNA here is from genome assembly GCF_009858245.1 of Ornithinibacter aureus. Classification (NCBI taxonomy): domain Bacteria; kingdom Bacillati; phylum Actinomycetota; class Actinomycetes; order Micrococcales; family Intrasporangiaceae; genus Ornithinibacter; species Ornithinibacter aureus. Next base: position 2,843,210 of record NZ_VMSB01000001.1, on the reverse strand, counting down.
GCATCCGCGATGTGATCGTGCACTCGCGTTGCGCCTCTTCTGGGAGCTGGATGACACCGCGCGAACCCATTACGAGGATGAGGAGACGGCTGTTCGCGAACTGTACGCGAGTGACGCCGAACGCGATCCGGACAGCTTTCGCACGCTCCTTGCCTATTGCACCACGCTCGTCGATCGCCTTCGCCAGCAGAGCTTCCCGACCGGCGAGAACCGTTTCGACACTGGCTACTTCAACCTCGAAAACCCGACTCTGACCGAACGCCAGCGAACGATCCGCGCCATACGTACGAAACGCGCCCAGAAGCAGTTCGAGGATGTGTTCCTGCGCCCCGTACCGTGACGCGCGCAATGACCGAGGCGAGCAAACGCAGAAGGACGCCGACGGGGGGATCAGGAGTCCTGAACCCAAGGGTTTTCGCCCTTCCTCCGTTCGGTGGTGTCGAACGCGGTGAGTTCGGCCGGGTGAAGTTGGTGGTGGACGACGAAAAGCGTTCTTTGATGCGCCAGAGCCCTTGCCCGGTGCCGAGCCCTGGGAGGAGTTTCTGTTCAGGTGCCGGTGAGGCCGAGGGCTGCGGCGGTGGCTCCGAGCTGGTCGAGTTCTTGCCCTCAATGCCGCGCCCACCGTCACGGCGCACTCTGCAAGACTCGTACGTCCCCTCATGCCGCGATCCGAGCGGCCACGTTCCTGCTCGAGCACCGCTCAAGTCAAGGTGCGGACCCCGACATGGAGGGTGGGGGAGGTCGCGAAGACGAAGACGCGGCCCAGTGGTGAGAATCCGCAGGCTCGTGGCGCCTCTTCGTCATCGACAACGAACCCACTACCGTTGGGCCCGGCCAACTCCACACCCCGAGGGGTCATTCGGCAGCTCCAGCCGTCACGCGTCGTCGAGGACAACACGCCACCCCATAACCCGGCCACGGGCACCCGGTGTAGCCCCTCACCGTCCTCGTAGAACGCGGTCGGTGGTGGCTCGTGGAACCACGCGTAGTCACCTGAGGGATCTTCAGACCTGTCGAGCACAGCACCTGTCGCCGCATCCAGAACGCCGAGCCCATCATGGCTCCCGACGATGATGCGCTGCTCGTCCAGGAATCCGACCGCCACGAGACCACCAACACGTAGCGGCCTGATCGATCCCCAAGGCGTCACACCGCCACGCTACCGTCGGCGGCGAACTGTCAGAGGGAGAGTCGCCGAACGGTGTTTCTGGCCCGACACGCCAACATGGCCGCGGGATCGGTAAGGACGTCACCGGCCCCGAGTGCCTGTCGAAGCCGATCACCGCGACGGTGCTCCCGAACCAACACGGTGACGACCGACGCCACCTGTGAACAAGAGGTTCTCTCGATTCAGACCCTGGCCAGGCCTTCGGCAGCGGGCGTCAGGCGGAGCGCGGCGCGTACATGATGACCGCGACGCCGACGAGGCAGAGCAACGCGCCGGCCACGTCGTAGCGGTCAGGGCGAAAGCCGTCGAGAACCATGGCCCAGGCGAGCGATCCCGCCACGAAGACGCCCCCGGAGGCCGCGAGGATGCGCCCGAAGTTAGCGTCCGGCTGAAGGGTGGCGACGAACCCGTAGAGCCCGAGCGCCACGACCCCGGCGCCGATCCACACCCACCCACGGTGTTCGCGTACGCCCTGCCAGATCAGCCAGGCACCACCGATCTCCGCGACGGCAGCCAGCACGAACAGCAGCACCGACCTCAGAACTGTCATGGACGAGGTCAGAGTCGGACGATCATCTTGCCGGTGTTCTCGCCCCGCAGGACCCCGAGGAAGGCGTCCACCGCGTGGGCGATGCCGTCGACGAACGTCTCACGCGACTGCAGTTCACCCGAGGCCAACCAACCGGCCGCCCGCTTGGCGTACTCCCCCGCGAGGTCGTAGTGGTCGCCGACGAGGAAGCCTCGGATACAACCGCGGGTCTGGATCAGCCGGGCGAGGTTTCGCGGCCCTGGAGCAGCCTCGGTGTCGTTGTAGACCGAGATCATCCCACAGACGGCGATGCGGCCAGCGAGGCGCAGCGACCCGATCGCGGCCTCGAGGTGCTCGCCGCCGACGTTGTCGAAGTAGACGTCGATGCCGTCCGGCGCGGCCTCGCGCAACTGCCCCGATACCGGAGCAGCCTTGTAGTCGAACGCCGCGTCGAATCCGAGGTCCTCGACGACGTGGCGCACCTTCTCGGGCGACCCGGCGCTGCCGATGACGCGGCTTGCCCCGAGCGCCTTCGCGATCTGGCCGACCGCGCTGCCCACGGCACCGGCTGCGCCCGAGACGAAGACGACGTCACCGGGCTGAAGCGCGGCGATACGGGTCAGGCCTGCGTAGGCCGTCAACCCCGTCATCCCGAGAACGCCGAGGTACGCCGAATCGGGAGCCGCGGCATCCACCCGACGCGCCGACGCGGCATCCAGCACAGCCACCTCACGCCACCCGAGCCCGTGCAGCACGTGGTCACCGACGGCGAACCCGTCGGCGCGCGACTCCTCGACGACGCCGACGGCGCCGCCGGTCATCGCCTCCCCGATCACGTAGGGGTCGGCGTAGGACTTCGCGGCGCTCATCCGCCCGCGCATGTAGGGGTCGACCGACATGACGGTGTTGCGCACGCGAATCTGCCCATCACCCACCTCGGGCACGCAACTCTCGACGACCTCGAAGTCGGCGTGCGTGGGCCAGCCGACAGGGCGCGAGACGAGGCGGACTTCGCGGGGTGTGGGGGTGCTCATAAGTGTTGCCTCCGGTGCTGGTTCGATGGGTGTGCTGAGCGCTTCGCCGGCCAGGGCGCGACGGGACACGGGTGGGTGACCGCGACATCGCCTGAGGGTTGCGCCGGGTCCACCGTGTCATGCGGCAGGTTCAGTCCCGCCGGGAACTGTCCCGTCGTGACCGGCGCCCCGTGGTCGCGCCACTGCTGCGCGAGGCGGCTGAGCCTTGAGGGGCAAGGGTGGGATGCGCGTGAAGACGATGTCGAAGGCGCCCTCGAACCTCTCGGGCACGGCCTTCAGCGAGATGGCCGAGGCCACCGCGATGTTGACGGAGGCGACGGACCAGTCGCGCAGCTGTTCCGCGGTGAGGTCCTCGACATCGCCGACCGGGACGATCGACGGGCCGATCGCCACGGCGACCAGGAGCGGCGCGAGCACGAACCCGGTCACGCGCAGAACGCATCTCGTGGGCTGCGGGCCGTGGTTCGGCCATCGTGGTTTGCCCTCCAGGACGTCGCTGACGCGATGATGCCGGTCAGTCGGCCTCGCGGGCGAGCCTTGCATCGCGGGCGGCGGCGACCTTGGCCTCGCGCTGCCGGATGAGCCGGGCCTGCGGGTCGTTCTCGGTGCCGAGCTGGGCGGGGCCGAAGACGTGCAGCCCCGCGTACTTGATGCGCCACATGATCCGGTAGCCCAGTGAGAGCCCTTCACGGTCCGCCTTGGCCATGTCTGTCCTTTTGTTAGTCCACTAACTGTTCGGCCCCTAAGTTAGCGGCCCGCAGCCGTAGGATGAAATCCGTGAGCCCGCAGACCTCCACCCCCCCTACCGACAAGACCCCGGATGCCGGGAACCTCCTCGCGCTCGATCGTCAGGTCTGCTTCGCGCTGGCCGTCGCCTCGCGCACCGTCATCGGGCTCTACCGGCCACTGCTGGAGCCGATGGGGCTGACCCACCCGCAGTACCTCGTGATGCTCGCCCTCTGGGAGAGCGAGCCGCTGCGGGTCTCCGAACTCGCCGAGCGACTCAACCTGGAGCCGGCGACGCTGTCTCCCCTGCTCAAGCGCCTCGAGACCAGCGGCTTCGTCGTGCGCGACCGCGACCCCCGCGACGACCGCGCCCTCGCCGTCAGCCTCACCCCGGCCGGGCGCCGCCTGCGGCGCAAGGCCGAGAAGATCCCGCAGGCGATCATCGCCCGCCTCGGCCTGGAGGTCAGCGAGCTCGAGGACATCCGCGACCGCGTCACCACCCTCGTCGACGCCGCGCAGAGCACGACCTGAGCGCGCCCCTGCGCCCCTGAGGCGGCTCCCACTGTGAACAGTTGTTGACCAACGCAGTTGACCAACCTAGTCTGATTGGTATGACCACCGTCAAGGTTCAGTACGCCAAGACCCATCTGTCAGCGCTGCTCGCTGCCGTGGAGCAGGGTGATGAGGTCGTCATCGCGCGCGGCGACCAACCCGTGGCGCGACTGGTGCCGGCCCGGCCCCGTGGCGAACGCGAGCTCGGTTTCATCGATTACCAGGTGCCAGCAGAATTCTTCGCTGATCTTCCCGGGGTCGAGATCCAGGCCTGGGAAGGCGAGGCGTGACCTACCTCCTCGACACCCATGCGATGCTGTGGGCCCTGACGGACCCGGCGTCGTTGGGAACACAGGCGAGGCGGGTCATGGCGGATGCCGACCAGCGCCTTGTGGTCTCGGCGGCCACTGCGTGGGAGATCTCCACGAAGCAGCGGCTCGGCAGGCTCCCCCAGGCTGACGCGATCGTGTCGACGTATGCACGCGCCCTCGACCGTCTGGGTGCCTCCGAACTACCGATCACGGCAGCACACGCGATCCTCGCCGGGCGCCTTGAGTGGGAGCACCGAGACCCCTTCGACCGCATGCTCGCGGCCCAGGCCATGACGGAGTCACTGACCCTGATCACCAAGGACAGAGCGTTCTGCGGGCTCCCCGGCATCCGGACGCTCTGGTGATCTGCTGAGGGTGACCAGCCCAGCGGACCTCACCAGCACCGTCACCGATGCGGGGGAACGCTGGCCGCGCCCGTACCCTCGAGCAGTGGATGAACAGCCCCGGGGGATCGACCCGGACGACCTCGCGACCACCCTTCGCGTCCTGGAGGAACTGACCGAGCTACCCGCGGGCCACCCAGACATCCACGTCGTCAAGCAGGCGACCGGCCGGATGTACCGCAAGATCCGCAAGTCCCGCCGCGCCCACGCCCGCCGTCCCCAGCAGGAGGCCGACGCCGCGGTGCTCGCCAGCACCGCCACCGGCTCACCCATGCGCATCGACGACGAGACGCGCGGCATCCGCCTCGTGTCGAGCGCACCCGGCGCCTACGCCGGCGAGCTGAACACCCCCCGCGGCTGCTACATCTGCCACGCCGACTACACCCTCGTCGACGCGTTCTACCACTGGCTGTGCCCGGCCTGTGCCGCGATGTCGCATGTCAAGCGCGACCAGCGCACCGACCTCACCGGCCGCCGCGCCCTCCTCACGGGGGGGCGCGCCAAGATCGGCATGTACATCGCGCTCATGCTGCTGCGCGACGGGGCGCACATGACGATCACGACCCGCTTCCCGCGTGACGCCGTGCGCCGCTTCACCGAGCTCGCCGACAGCCCCGAGTGGATCGACCGGCTGAAGATCGTCGGCATCGACCTGCGCGACCCCACCCAGGTGATCGCCCTCGCCGACGACGTCGCCGCCGCCGGGCCGCTCGACATCCTCATCAACAACGCCGCACAGACCGTGCGCCGCAGCCCGGGCTCCTACTCCCACCTCGTCCACGGCGAGGACGAACCGCTCGACACCCACGAGCCGATGCCCGAGCTCGTCACCTTCGACCGGATCAGCGAGGCCCACCCCGCAGCCCTGCTCGGCAGCCTCGCGAAGCACCCCGTCCCCCACGCCGACCTCGACGCCGCCTCGATGACCAAGCTCGCCCTGCGCGCCGGGCAGGCCAGCCTCGAGGCCCACGTCGCCGGCACGGCCATCGACGCCGGCGGCTTGCTGCCCGACCTCCAGCGCACCAACTCGTGGACCCAGACCGTCTCCGAGGTCGACCCGCTCGAACTGCTCGAGGTACAGCTCTGCAACTCGACCGCGCCGTTCCTGCTGGTCTCGCGGCTACGGCCGTCACTGGCGGCCTCGCCCGCTCGACGCACCTACGTCGTCAACGTGTCGGCGATGGAGGGCCAGTTCTCGCGGCGCTACAAGGGAGCGGGTCACCCCCACACGAACATGGCCAAGGCCGCCCTGAACATGCTGACCCGCACCAGCGCCGCCGAGATGCTCGAGACCGACGGCATCCTCATGACCGCCGTCGACACCGGGTGGATCACCGACGAACGCCCGCACGACGAGAAGCTGCGGATCGCCGCCGAGGGCTGGCACGCACCCTTGGACCTCGTCGACGGCGCCGCCCGCGTGTACGACCCGATCGTGCGCGGCGAGGCCGGCGAGGACCTGCACGGCGTCTTCCTCAAGAACTTCGCCCCCCACCCCTGGTGATCGCCGCCTCCTCCCTTCCACCTCGCCGGAGACACCCGTGAACGCCCAGCAGACCGAATCCGTCACCGTCCAAACGCAGCTCGTCATCCCCGTCGAGGTCGCCGGTCGCCTCGCCGTCTCCGTGGCCGTCGCCGACCACCTCGCCGAGCAGGCGGCGAGCACCGAGTCGGTGACGCTCACGGCATCCGACGGCACCGTGGTGCCCCATCGCGAGGTGCCGCTCGACCGCGGAATGCGGCTGCACGTCATCGACGCCCCGCAGGGCGAGGTCACGCTGACCTACGACGCGACCGTCGCGGTGGCGGGAGCAGCCACCCCCGAGCAGGTCAGCGACGCCGACGCGTTCTCCTACGTGCTGCCCAGCCGCTACTGCCCGAGCGACCGGCTCAGCGGGCTCGCGAGCGCGGAGTTCGGGCACATCGAGTCGGATGCCGAGCGCGCTCGCCGGATCGTGTCGTGGGTGCACGACCGCCTCAGCTACACCCCGGGCAGCACGGTCGCGACCGACGACGCCCTCACACCCCTGCTCGGTGGCCTCGGGGTGTGCCGCGACTATGCCCACCTCGTCGTCGCGCTGGCACGCGCCGTCGGGATGCCGGCCCGCTACGTCTCGGTGTACGCGCCGGGTCTGTCGCCGATGGACGCGCACGCCGTCGCCGAGATCGCCGTCGACGGGCAGTGGTTCCTGTTCGACGCGACCCGGCTCGCCCCACGTCGCTCAATGGTGCGCATCGGGACGGGTCGGGATGCCGCGGACGTGGCCATCCTCAGCAGCCTCGGCGGCGTGAGCGGGCCGACGACGTTCGAGGTCACCGCGACGGCTGCGCCCGGGCTGCCGACCGAGGACCCCGACGACCTCGTCGCCCTCGCCTGAGGCTCGTTCTCAGGACGCAGTCGAGAGTAGGAGAATCGCCGTGCAGGGCAGAGGGCAGACGGCGATTCGCCTACTCTCGACTTGGGCCAGGACCCGGGGTTGGCGCGTCAGACCGCGGGCGGTGCCGGTCAGACGGCGAGGGGTGTCGTCAGGGCTCCGGTGCAGTGGTAGACGTCGGGCCGGCCGGGCCACACCTGCGTGCCCTGCTCCATGTTCTCGTCGAGCTCGTTGCGCCAGGCACCGTTCTCGTCGATGAAGTAGCGGGCCGCGTGGTCCCACAGCCGCCGGTACCAGCCCTCCCAGTGCTGGTCGCCGGTGCGGCGCAGCAGGTACGCCGACGCCTGGATGCCCTCGCAGATCGGCCAGTGCAGCCGCACGTCGGCCACGGCGTCGCCGTCCCAGTCGACGGTGTAGACCAGCCCGGGGCGGCCGTCGACCTCCCAGCCGCCGTCGAGCGCCCGTCGGGTCAGCCCGTCAGCCGCCTCCACCAGCCACGACGGCGACTCCACGAGCGGTGACTCGTCGAGCTGGAGCAGGAAGCGGGCCCACTCCAGCGAGTGCCCGAACGTCGCCCCGTACGGGCGGAACGGGTGGTTCGGCTCGTCGATGTTGTAGTCGGGCAGCACCGTCCAGTCAGCGGTGAAGTGCTCGGGCAGCAACCAGTCCTGCTCCCGCGCAGCGACGTTGATCAAGCGGTCAGCGATGGCCAACCCGCGACGGTGCCACACGGCATCCCCCGTCGCCGTTCCCATCGCGAGGAACGCCTCGAGGCCGTGCATGTTGGCGTTGGCTCCGCGGTAGTCCTCGCAGTCCGACCAGTCGGGGGCGAAGGACTCGAGCAGGGTCTGCGTCGACTCGTCCCACAGCCGCGTGTCGATGACCTCGATGACCTGCTCCAGCAGCCCGGCGGCCAGCGGGTGCCCGACCGTGAGCGCGTTGGCCGACGCCAGCCCGACGTGCACGTGGTCGTACGTCGCCTTGCGGGTCACGGTGCCCGGCTGCGTGAACCAGCCGCCGTGCTCGGTGTCGGCGTGCAGCCCGACGAGCGACTCCATCGCGTGGTCGAGCAGCTCGCCGGAACCGGGGATGCCGTGGCGCACCCCGATCGAGGAGGCGTACGCCATGCGGGCGGTGAGGAAAAGCTGCGGCGGGCGTCCCGGCATCGGTGAGCCGTCGGCATCCTGGTAGGCGAAGCCGCCGCCGGGCAGGATCGAGGGCAGCGCGAAGGTCAGCACGTCGGCGAACCGGAAACGCAGCCACTCGCGGTGGCCGGGGGTGTCCAGCCAGGACTGGGCGGGGGACACGGCGGCGTCAGCAGTGGAGGCGGCAGGGTCAGTCATCGGACTCGAGCTCCAGTCGGTAGGTCAGCGTGTGCGACTCCCCCGGGGCGAGGGTCACGGCGTTCTCGAGGACGTTGGCGGCCTCGATGCAGACGAACTGGCTCCAGTCGTCGTCGCCGATGTCGGCCACCTCGCGGGCCTTGGCGTCCCACGGGTTCCAGATGACGAGGTTGCCCGCGCCCTCGGTGCGCACGATGAGGCGGCGCTCCAACCCCGGGTCGTGCAGCATCACCGGCCCGCTGCTGCGGAACACCGAGTCGGTCTCACCGGCGAACTCGAGGATGCCGTGGTGCACCTTCTCCGTCCCCGTCACCTTGTCGAAGTAGGCGGCGCCGTCCAGGCCCTCGACGGCGATCTCGCGCACGTCGCCGACGGCGAGGTAGGTGTGCAGCGCCTCGTCGATCTCGAAGGGCTCCGGCCCGGTGTTGGTCGTCGTCAACGACACCTCGAGGGTGGCGCCGAAGCGCGACCGCAGCTCCACGGCATACGGCTGCGGGAAGTGCGCAGAGGTGGCGGCGTCGGAGGTCAGGCGGTGCACGAAGGTGACCTCGCCGGTGGCGGCGTCCTCCGTGCGGTCGACGAGGGCCCAGCGCGCCGTGCGGGCGAATCCGTGCGCCGGCTCCATGCCGGGCCGCTGCCCCGCGCCGAACCACGGCCAGCACACCGGGATCCCGGCGCGAATCGACCGCCCCGGCGCCAGACGCACGGCGCTGCTCACGTAGAGCGCCGGCGCAGCCCCCCGCGGTGCCCACCGGGTGACCTGGGCGCCCTGGTCGTGGATCTCCCCGGTGCACGCGGAGGTGTCGACGACGTGCGGCGGCGGCAGGGCGGCATCCATAAGTGCCAACCTAGCGCCGCGACGAGGCCGGCCGCCCATGACTGGACGACCGGCCCCGGATGCCGTGGCGTTGGCGCTCAGACCTCGGCGCGGTCGCGCTCGGCGCGGTCGCGCTCGGCGTCGCTCGCCTCGGAGTCGCCAGCATCGGCGCCGGCCAGCTCGCGCCGTGCTTCGCGACGGTTGGCGAGGATGCTCGTCGTCGTGGCCAGGGCGAGGATGCCGACGATGACACCCAGCGAGAGCAGGGTCGGGACCTCGGGGATCCAGGTCCACACCCCGTGAGCCCAGTGGAGCACGAGCTTGACGCCGATGAAGGCGAGGATCGCGGCAAGGCCGTGGCCCAGGTGACGCAGCGAGCCCAGCGCCCCTTCGACGACGAAGTAGAGGGCGCGCAGGCCGAGCAGGGCGAACGCGTTGGTCGCGAAGACCAGGTAGGGGTCACCGGTGATCCCGTAGACCGCGGGCACCGAGTCAACCGCGAAGACGATGTCGGTGGCGAGGATGGCGACGATGACCAGGGCCAGCGGGGTGAGGGCGCGGCGGCCGGCCTGCTTCACCATGAGGCGGGTGCCCTCGTAGGTGTCGGTGACGGGCATGAACCGACGGATGAGGCGGACCGACTTGATGGAGCCGATGTCGATGGCCTTGTCCTCGTGAGACATGGCATCGCGCAGCACCTTGACGGCGGTGACGAGCAGGACGGCACCGAAGAGCAGGAAGGTCCACGAGAACGTCGCGATCATCTGGGCGCCGAGGGCGATGAAGATGCCGCGCAGGATGAGCGCACCGATGATGCCGATGAGCAGCACTCGCTGCTGGAGCTCACGCGGCACGGCGAAGGCGGTGAGGAGCAGGAGGAAGACGAACAGGTTGTCGACGGACAGCGACTTCTCGACGAGGTAGCCGGTGTAGTACTCCAGACCGGTCTGGCCGCCGAAGGACTGCCAGATCCACACACCGAAGGCCACCGGGATGGCGATGTAGAACGCCGACCAGCCCAGCGCCTCCTTCATGGAGACCTCGTGCGGCCGGCGGGTGATGAGGAAGTCGACGATGAGCAGCACGATGACCGCGCCGATGGTCAGCGCCCAGAGCGTGGGCGTGCCGATCGATTCGATGGCGGTCGCGGGCTCAGCGGCCGCGGGTGCCGCGGCAGCGAGCAGGGACGAGGGCAAAGATGTGAACACGGGTCTCCTCAAGACGGAACTGCGGTCTTGAGGTCTCCTTCACCGACCGGGGTCGGCGCCGCACCGAGACCACCTCAGGGTGGACGTATTGACCGGCGCGAGCTTGGGAAGTACTCCCCTCGTGCGTCACAGGCTACGGAACGCCACGGGAGTTTCACAACCCGAAGGTGCGGAAAAGGTCGCCAACCTTAGACACGGCATCCGCGCCGTTCCGCGGGTCAGGACTTGCTTGCCTGGAGGCGGTCGAGGGCTTCGATGCGCTCCGCCGCGTGGTCGACGATCCGCGCGGGGTAGCCGTGGGCGTAACCGTCGGCGACGTCCCACGGCTCGTGCGCCGCGGCACCCGGCACGTGCGCCAGCTCGGGCACCCACCGCCGCACGTAGTCACCGTCGGGGTCGAAGCGCAGCCCCTGCGTCACCGGGTTGAACACCCGGAAGTACGGCGAGGCGTCAGTTCCGGTGCCGGCCACCCACTGCCAGCCGTGGTTGTTCGAGGCGATGTCGCCGTCGATGAGGTGCTCCATGAAGTGCCGGGCCCCGAGCGGCCACCACACGTGCAGGTCCTTGGTGAGGAAGCTGCCCGCGATCATCCGCACCCGGTTGTGCATCCACCCCTCGGTGAGCAGCTGGCGCATGCCGGCGTCGACGATCGGGTAGCCGGTGCGACCAGCCTTCCAGGCCTCGATCGCGTCCTCGGGCTCGTCGTAACGCATCCCTGCCATCTCGGGCCGTAGGTCCTCCCAGGCGGTGCGCGGGTGGTGCCACAGCACGTCGGCGTAGAACTCGCGCCAGGCCAGCTCGTTCTCGAACGTGTGCGCCCCCTTGCCCGTCTCCCCCGCGAGGTCGGCGAGCAGCGTGCGCGGGTGCACGACACCGAGCTTCAGGTACGGCGACAGCCGCGAGGTGCCGTCGAGGTCGGGCCGGTTGCGGTCGTCGGCGTATGCCGTGAGCGCCCGTTCCCGCCACTCGCGCCACCGCGCGAGGGCCGCCTTCTCCCCGGCGGGGGGCAGTTCGGGAAGGCCGGCCGCCTCGAGGGCAGCGGCCACCGCAGCGATGGCCTGCGGGTCGCTGTCGACTCGCCGCAGCGGGAGCTCGCGCGAGGTGGGCGCCGGCGCAGGCCACCCGTGGGCACGCCACGCCTTCGAGAACGGCGTGAAGACCTTGTACGGGTCCCCCGAGCCGCTCACGACCAGACCCGGCCCCACGGCATACGGCGTCCCCGTCTCGACCCACTCGACCCCGGCGGACCGCAGCGTCCCGGCCACGACCTCGTCCCGGCGTCGCCCGGCCGGGGTGGTCTCGCGCGACACGTGCACCGACGTGGCCCCCACCCGGGCGGCGAGCTCGGGGATGACCGTTCGAGGGTTGCCGTGGAGCAGTGTCAGGGCGCCGTCGTAGGCCTCGTCAGTGGCCTTCAGGGTGGCCGCCAGCCAAGCGCGCCGCGCGGCCCCTCCCCCGTCCCACAGGCGCGGGTCGACGACGAACGCGACCACCAGGTCACCCCCGGATGCCGTGGCCGCCTCCCGGGCGGCGAGCAGGGCGGGGTGGTCGGCACGGCGCAGGTCGCGGCGCAGCCAGAGGATCGCGGTCATGCGGGGCCTTTCACGACAGGGCGTCGAGCACGGGCGGCAGGAGGAAGAGCATGCCCAGCGACCAGGTCAGGTGCGTGACGATGGGGCCGAGGATGCCGCCGGTCACCCGCCGCTGGAAGGCGACGACGAGCCCGACGAGGGCCGCGGCGAGCACGAGCAGGGGGATGCCGGCCGCGGCGGTCACGAGGGCGTAGACCACCGTGGTCACCGCCACCGCGTGCCGGCGCCCGACGGCGGCGTAGAGGGCTCCGCGGAAGTACAGCTCCTCGGCGATGCCGTTGACGACGGTGATGAGGGCAACCAGGGGCAGCGAACCGACCCGGGCGTGGTCGAGCAGTTCCTGGACGGGTTCGCGCAGCACCGGGATGCGGGCCACGACCAGCGCCCCGACCATGAACAGCGCCAGGAGCATCACCCCGAGGGCGAGCGACTGCACGACGGCACGGCTGGACCCCGAGCCGCCTCGGGTGTGGGCACGGCCGAGGTGCAGCGGGCCGGAGAGGAAGGCTCCACCCGCCCAGACACCGGCCAGTGCGAAGGTGGCCCCGTAGAACCGCGGGTCACCGGGCTCGATGCGCAGCGCGAACGCCAGGATCACCGCCCCAATGACCAGCGTGACGGCGGCGACGACCCGGCGACGGCGGAAGGCGGCATCGCTCTCGGTGTGGTAACGCTCCACGGGCGTCACGAGGGCGGCACGCAGGAACGCCCGGAACTCGGCGACGACGTTCACGACTGACGGCGCGGGCGGCGTCCCCCGGCCCAGTCGGGGTCTGCGGCGGTGATGCGCGCGGGGTCGGCGGTGCCCGGTTCGGGGCGCGGGTCGACCCCGTCACCGGCGAGGGCGTCGGCGACGGCCCGGTCGTAGTCGAGGTAGCCCTGGGGCGGGGCACCGACCAGGTCGTCGATGTCGTGCTCGGTGCACACGACCTCGTGGAGCAGGCTGCCGACGAGCGGCTTCGCGACGCCCGTGGGCACCGGCGTCACGAGCCCCACCCACTGGCTCGCGAGGTAGGGGGTGAGCACCGGCACGGAGACGATGAGCCGCGGGCGCAGGCCGGCAATCGTGGCGAACCGGTTGATCATCTCGCGGTAGGTCAGCACGTCCGGGCCGCCGATGTCGAAGGTGCGGTTCTCCTCGGGTGGCAGGTCCGCGGCCGCGACGAGCAGGTGCAGCACGTCGCGCACGGCGATCGGCTGGATACGGTTGTCGAGCCACTTCGGCGTGATCATCGCCGGCAGGCGGGTCGTCAGGTGGCGCAGCATCTCGAACGATGCCGACCCCGAGCCGAGAATCACCGCGGCCTGGAGCACCGCCGTCGGCACCCCGCTCGCGAGCAGGATGTCGCCGACCTCGACCCGGGAGGCGAGGTGGTCACTCAGCTCACCGTCGTGGGGGTGCAGCCCCGAGAGGTAGACGATCCGGCCCACCCCGGCATCCGCGGCGCACCGCCCGAAGGTCTGCGCGAGCTCGCGGTCACGCTCGACGAAGTTGCCCTGGCCGTCCATCGAGTGTAGGAAGTAGTAGGCGACGTCGACGTCGGAGAGCGCGCGTGCGAGCGTGTCGGGTGACGCGGCATCCCCTTCCACCACCTCGACCCGGTCACGCCAGGCGCGCGGCGCGACCTTGTCGGCGGAACGGGTGAGCACCCGCACCTGCCAGCCCTCGTCGAGCAGACGGGGGACGAGGCGCGAGCCGATGTAGCCGGTGGCGCCGGTGACGAGCGCGCGCCGGGGCGTGGTCGAAGGGTCGGTCACAGCCGGTCCAACGTGCTCTTCAGCTGCTCCGCGGTGCGGTCGCCGAGGCGGTCGAGCAACGGCTTCATCAGCGGCGCGACATGCTCGAGGGTCTGCGTCGTGTACTCCAGCTCGACGGTGGTGCCGGCGAACTCGGAGACGTTGCGGTAGACGGTGCCGGGGCCGCCGTCACCGAGGACCACCTCGCAGGACGTCGTCCCCGAGTCCCACTGCTTCGCGTTGCGGAAGTCGGTCAGGTACGCGAACACCCTGTCTGGGTCGGTCGCCGTCATCACCCTGCGCTCGATGGTCGTGGTCATGGCCGCGGCCCGATGCCGGCGCAGGACTGGGGGAGCATGACTCGACAGTATGCCGACCTTCAGCAGCGCGTCAAATGTTTGGCGAACCTTGTGTTGAGTGTTTGTCAAAACTCTGTCTCAGGTCTACGGTGACCCTCGTGAAGAGTTCGATACCCCCGACGATGCGGATTGGTGAGCTCGCCGCCAGGGTGGGCGTCAGCACCCATGTCCTTCGGGCATGGGAAAGCCGCTACGGGCTCTTGCGCCCGCAGCGATCGGCCGGGGGCTACCGCCTGTACGACCACGAGGACGAGCGCCGCGTTCGCGAGGTCATCGCCCTGCGGGATCAGGGCGTGAGCGCCGTTGAGGCCTCCCGCCGAGTGCTCGAGGCCGACCGGTCCGGCCTGTCAGCCATCGACGACGACATCGACGACGACGCGACCAACGCCAGCGGCTCCTCCTTCGCCGCGGGCCACGCAAGGGCCGGGGGGCGCGCCCGAGCCGTGGGCACGGCATCCGGCATGGGCGTAAATACGAGCGTCCCCCTGCGCTCCGATCCGCCGGCCCTCGTCGCGCAGCTGCTCGAGGCGGTGTCCGCCCTCGACGAGGACCGGGCCCACGCGGTGCTCGACGTCGCGTTCGGCGAGCGCTCCGTCGACAGCGCGATCGTCGACGTGCTGCTGCCGTTGTTCGTGCGGGTCGGTGAGCTGTGGGAGCTCGGGCGCATCGGCATCGCGCAGGAGCACTTCGCGAGCAGCCTCGTGCGCCGCCGCCTCGGGGCGATGTCCCTGACGTGGGGTGTCGGCAGCGGGCCGGTGGCGGTGCTCGCCTGCCCGCCCGGCGAGTTCCACGACATCGTGCTGCTGAGCTTCGGCGTGCTCCTCGGGCGCACCGGGTGGCGGATCCGCTACCTCGGGCCGGACACCCCGGTGCACTCGCTGGCGGCGGCCGCGCAGCTCACCCAGGCGGATGCCGTCGTGCTGGCCTGTCGTCGGCCCTCCGGTTTCCGGGCGCACGCCACGGCGCTGCGGCGACTCGGCGAGGACTACCCGGTGTGGCTGGCCGGCCGCGGCGCGACGCCGCGGGTGCTCGAGGAGGTGGGCGTCCGATACCTCGGGGCCGACCTCGTCGGAGCAGTGGCCGAGCTGACCGCAACCGCCCGCGACCGCCGAAACCAGCGTGAGGCCGCGGCCCGACCCGACGGCGACGGCATCCCAATCGACGACAGCCGCGCCAACGGCAACGGCAACGGCATCCAAGGCGACGGCATCCGGACCGACGGCATCCAAGGCGACGGCATCCGGACCGACGCGACCACCCCGACGTCCGCCACCGCCTGACCCGCAGCGAGCCGGCGTACCCAGATCGACCGATAGGTCACCGCTGGTACACCCAGCCACTCAGTTCGCGTACCCACATCGACCAATAGGTCACCGCAGGTACACCCAGCCAGTCAGCGCGCGTACCTGGATTGACCTATTGGTCGATGTCGGGACGCGGCGGCGTGTCGTTGAGGGCTCGAGGGTCAGCCGAGCGCCTGGGCGACCCCGTGGATCACCAGTCCGGCGAGCGCCCCGACGATCGTGCCGTTGATCCGGATGAACTGCAGGTCCCGGCCGACGTGCAGCTCGATGCGCTCGGCGGCCTCCTTGCCGTCCCAGCGATCGACCGTGACCGAGATGACCTCGGCCAACTCGCTGCCGTAGGTGTTGACGAAGAAGGACACGGCCTCCCCGAGGCGGGCCTCAAGCCGGGCCCGCCACACCTCGTCGTGCACGAGGTGGTTGCCGAGGTTCTCGAGCAGCTCGTCACCGCGGGTGTGGAAGTACGAGGTCTCGTCGTCCATCGCCGTCGTCAGGGCGGTGCGGAACGACTGCCACAGCCCGAGCACGGTCTCCGGGACCTGCGGGTGGGTGAGCAGCAGCTCCTTGAGCGCCTCCGCGCGGGCCATGACCTCGGGGTCCTGCTGGAGGTCCACGGCCAGGCGCCGCAGCAGGTCGTCGAAGGCCTGGCGCGCGGGGTGGCGCGGGTCGTTCTCGATGTCCCGCAGCCAGGCGATGACCTGCTGGTAGGTCCAGCCGATGACCTTGTCGTCGACCCACGGCGGCGACCACCACGGGGCGCGCTCGCCCAGCACCGCCGCGTACGTGCCGGGGTTGTCGGCCAGCCACTCGCGCAGGTGCTCCAGGGCCAGGTCGACCAGCCCTTGGTGGGTCTGCTGCTCGACGACCCCCTCGAGCAGCGCACCGGCGATCGGCGACACCGGCTCCTTGACCAGCCGCGGCACGAGGAAGTCCTGCACCAGCGCGCGGACCTCGTCATCCGACAGCCGCCCCAACCCCGCACGGCCGACCCGCACGGCCTCGGCCATCACGCGGCGGCGATTGGCCGGCATCCCCAACCACTGCCCGACGCGCTCACCCACCCGCGCGGTCGCCAGGCGCTCGCGCGCGATCTCCTCGGTGAGGAAGTTCTCGGTGACGAACTCCTGGAGGTTGCGCCCGATCTCGTTCTTGCGCTTCGGGATGATCGCCGTGTGGGGGATCGGCAGGCCGAGCGGATGCCGGAACAGCGCCGTGACGGCGAACCAGTCGGCGAGCGCCCCCACCATCGCCGCCTCGGCCGCGGTGTTGACGTAGCCCCACACGCCGTCGTGGTCCAGGCGCAAGGTGGCGAGGAAGACGGCAGCCGCGAACGCGAGCAGGCCGAGCGCGACGAGCCGCATCCGCCGCAGCCCGGTGCGGCGTGCGGCGTCGGCGGGGGATGCTGCCATGAGACTCACGCGCCCGATCCTGCCTCATGGGTCCGCCCAGCCTTGCGGGGGCGGGCTGTACCCGCAGTGACCTATTGGTCGATGTAGGTACAGGAGCCTCGTGGGCGGGCGTACCTGGAGTGACCTATTGGTCGATGGGGGTACGCGAGGTCGGATGCCGTCGCTCACCTCCCGCCCCGCTCTGACCGCCCGCTCGGCCCCCGTCTCCCCCGCGGCTGGTATCCCCCCGCCGTACGCTGGGTGGGGTGCGCTTCCTCAACGACCTCCAGCCGCAGCACGACCTGACCTACGACGACGTCTTCATGGTGCCGAACCGGTCCTCGGTGACGAGCCGGCTCGACGTCGACCTGACCTCGGTCGACGGCACGGGGACGACCATCCCCCTCGTCGTCGCGAACATGACCGCCATCGCCGGGCGCCGGATGGCCGAGACCACCGCCCGCCGCGGGGCCATCACGGTCATCCCGCAGGACATCCCGGCCGAGATCGTGCGTGACGTCATCGCCTGGCAGAAGTCGCGCCACCTCGTCTACGACACCCCCATCACGCTCACCCCGAGCACGACCGTCGGCGAAGCCCTCGTGCTGCTGCACAAGCGGGCCCACGGTGCGGCGCTGGTCACCGACGGCGACCGCCCGGTCGGCATCGTCACCGAGACCGACCTCACCGGGGTCGACCGGTTCACCCAGCTCGAGGACGTCATGGTGCGCGACATGGTGTCGCTGCCCGACGGGGTCGACGTCGAGTCGGCCTTCGACACCCTCTCCCACGCCCGGCGCCGCCTTGCACCGGTGGTGACCCCCGACGGCCGGCTCGTCGGCATCCTCACCCGCCCGGGCGCCCTGCGCGCCCACCTGTACTCTCCCGCCACCGACGGCACCGGCAGGCTGCGGATCGCCGCGGCGGTCGGCATCAACGGTGACGTCGCCGCCAAGGCGGCCGACCTGCTGGATGCCGGTGCCGACACCCTCGTCATCGACACCGCCCACGGCCACCAGGAGAAGATGATCGAGGCCCTGCGTGCCGTGCGGGCGCTCGACCCCCAGGTCCCCGTGGTCGCGGGCAACGTCGTCTCGGCGCAGGGCACCCGTGACCTCATCGAGGCGGGCGCCGACATCGTCAAGGTCGGGGTCGGGCCGGGCGCGATGTGCACGACCCGGATGATGACCGCCGTCGGCCGCCCGCAGTTCTCCGCGGTGCTGGAGTGCGCCGCTGCGGCGCGCGAGCTGGGAGGGCACGTCTGGGCGGACGGGGGCGTCCGGCATCCGCGCGACGTGGCGTTGGCCCTGGCCGCCGGGGCGAGCAACGTCATGATCGGCTCGTGGTTCGCCGGCACGCTCGAGTCGCCCGGCGACCTCTACACCGACGAGGCGGGCCGTCAGTACAAGGAGTCGTTCGGCATGGCGAGCTCGCGGGCGGTGCGCCACCGCACGGCCAGCGACACGGCCTACGAGCGGGCGCGCAAGGCGATGTTCGAGGAGGGCATCAGCTCGGCCCGCATGTACGTCGACCCGGCCCGCCCGAGCGTCGAGGACGTCATCGACGAGATCGTCGCGGGGCTGCGCAGCAGCTGCACGTATGCCGGCGCCCGCACCCTCGGCGAGTTCCACGAGCGCGCGACGGTCGGCATCCAGAGCACCGCCGGGTTCGCCGAGGGCCGCCCCCTGCACACCTCCTGGTGACGTGAGCGTCCGGCACGGTGGTTTCTCGGGGCACCAACCTGCCGGACGTCGTCGGGATTGAGGCAGGATGCCGGGTATGCCGTTCGACGTCGCCTCGGTCCGTGCCCGCTTCCCCTCGCTCGCCGAGGGTGGTGCCCACTTCGACGGGCCCGGTGGGAGCCAGGTGCCCGACGTCGTCGGCCGCGCGATCGCGGACACCGTGACCGCCGCGATCTCCAACCGCGGCACCTTCACCCCCTCGGAGCGGCGGGCGGATGCCGTCGTCGCCGACTTCCGCTCAGCGATCGCCGACTTCCTCGGCGCCGACCCGCGCGGCATCGTCCACGGCCGCAGCGCGACCGCGCTCACGTACGACTTCTCGCGCACGCTGGCCAAGAACTGGGGCCCCGGTGACGAGATCGTCGTGACCCGCCTCGACCACGACTCGAACGTGCGCCCGTGGGTGCAGGCGGCGCAGGCCGCCGGCGCCACGGTCCGCTGGGTCGACTTCGACCCCGCCACCGGCGAGCTGACCGCGGATGCCGTGGCGGCCGTCGTCACCGAGCGCACCCGCCTGGTCGCGACCACCGCGGCCTCCAACCTCATCGGCACCAAGCCACCGGTGTGCCACATCTCCCGGCTGGCCCACGCGGTCGGGGCGCTGCACTGGGTCGACGGGGTGCACGCCACCGCGCACGCCTCGGTCGACATCGCCGCCCTCGGGGCCGACGTCTGGACGTGCTCGCCGTACAAGTTCATGGGGCCGCACTGCGGGGTGCTGGCTGCCTCCCCCGACCTGCTCGAGACGCTGCACCCCGACAAGTTGCTGCCCTCGACGAACGACGTCCCCGAGCGGTTCGAGTTCGGCACCCTGCCGTACGAGGCGCTCGCCGGGGCCACCGCGGCCGTCGACTTCATCGCGGGCCTGGACGCGTCCGCGGAGGGTGACGACCCGGCATCCGGGACGCGTCGCGAGCGCATCGAGGCCTCGATGTCGGCGGTGCGCGCGCACGAGCGCGCGCTGCTCGACGTGCTCGAGCCGGCGCTGCGCGACCTGCCGGGAGTCACCGTGCACAGCAACGCGGCCAAGCGCACGCCGACCCTGCTCTTCACCGTGGAGGGGCGCGACCCGCAGGAGATCCTAGGCCTGCTCGCGCAGCGGGGGGTCAACGCCCCGGCCGGGCACTTCTACGCCATCGAGTGCTCGCGCCACCTCGGACTCGGCGACGTCGGCGGGGTGCGCGTGGGGCTCGCGCCGTACACGAGCGCCGACGACGTCGACCGGCTCGTCACCGGCCTGCGCGAGATCCTCTGAGCCGCAGGGCAACAGTCGATGGTCGCCCTGCTCGACCCGCTCGAGGCGCCGGTCCACCCGATCGAGGCACTGCGCCGCGTCGCGTTCCTCCTCGAGCGCACGCGGGCCGGCACGTACCGCGTCGAGGCCTTCCGCAACGCCGTGAAGACGCTCAAGACCCTGGATGCCGGTGAGCTCGCCGAGCGTGCCGAGGAGGGCACCCTCCAGGAGATCCCCGGCATCGGGAAGTCGACGAGCGGCGTGATCGCGCAGGCCCTCGCCGGTGACCTGCCCACGTACCTGGCCGCGCTGGAGGCCAAGGCCGGCGGGCCGCTGGTCGAGGGCGGGGAAGCGCTGTACGCCGCGCTGAAGGGTGACTGCCACCTGCACTCGGACTGGAGCGACGGCGGCTCCCCCATCGACGAGATGGTGCTCACCGGCCTCGAGCTCGGCCACGAGTGGCTCGTGCTCACCGACCACAGCCCGCAGCTGCGGGTCGCGAGCGGGCTGAGCGCCGAGCGGCTCACCCAGCAGATCGGCATCGTCGAGGCCATCGACCGCTCGCTCGGTGGGGCGTTCCGGCTGCTCAAGGGCATCGAGGTCGACATCCTCGACGACGGGGGCCTGGACCAGAGCGACGCGATGCTCGCCAGGCTCGACCTCGTCACGGCATCCGTGCACAGCAAGCTGCGGATGAACGCGGGGCCCATGACGAAACGCATGGTGACGGCCGTGTCGAACCCGCGGGTGAACGTGCTCGGTCACTGCACCGGGCGGCTCGTCGAGGGCTCGCGTGGCACCCGCCCGCAGTCCGACTTCGACGCCCGCGCCGTGTTCGAGGCGTGCGCCGAGCACGGCACCGCCGTCGAGATCAACAGCCGGCCCGAACGCCGCGACCCACCCGATGACCTGCTGCTGCTCGCCCTGGAGATCGGGTGCCTGTTCGCGATCGACTCCGACGCCCACGCACCCGGGCAGCTGGACATGAAGGCCTACGGCTGCGAGCGGGCCGAACGACTCGGGGTGCCGGCCGAGCGCATCGTCACGACGTGGGATGCCGACCGCCTCCTCACCTGGGCGAACCCGTGAGCGGCCCGGTGCGCACGGCGATGGGCGGGCTGGTGCGGGTCGACCCGGCGTCCGGTGAGGCCCCGTTCTGGCAGGTGCGCCGACAGGTGTCCGAGGCGATCGCCGACGGCCGCCTGCCCGTCGGCACGAAGCTGCCACCGATCCGCGGGCTCGCCGACGACCTCGGCCTCGCGGCGAACACCGTGGCGCGCGCCTACAAGGAACTCGAGGCGGCCGGCCTCGTCCTCACCCGCGGGCGTCTCGGCACCGTCGTCGCCTCGGATGCCGTCGACGGCCTCGGCGCGGACGCCGCGGTGCGTCTCGCGGCCGGTGACTACGCCCGCGCGGCTCGTGCGGCCCGCATCCCGGACGACGATGCCGTGGCGCTGGTTCAGGAGGCGCTCACCCGCCTCCCGTGAGACCGGGGCAGGGATTCCCGGACTCGTTTTGGTGCGGGCGGGATTCGTCCCCTATGCTTCCAAAGTCCTCAACGGATCCGAACGCTGCGGTCTGCGTGACGTTGTGGATCTGACTGAGGTCGGGTCCCCATCGTCTAGCGGCCCAGGACCCCGCCCTTTCACGGCGGTAGCACGGGTTCGAATCCCGTTGGGGATACGCAATGCCACAAGGCCTTACACAAGGCCCCGTAGCGCAGTTGGTTAGCGCGCCGCCCTGTCACGGCGGAGGTCGCGGGTTCGAGTCCCGTCGGGGTCGCTTCGAGGAGAAGCGGTCGGAGAGATCCGGCCGCCTCACTCGTCCGGCCAGGTAGCTCAGTTGGTACGAGCGTCCGACTGAAAATCGGAAGGTCGGCGGTTCGACCCCGCCCCTGGCCACACAAAACCGCAGGTCACAGGCTTGCTGGGGACCAGCGACATTCAGTCGTTGCTAACGCTTGCTAACACAACGGTGGGACGTAACGCTTTCAGCCGTCCCGGCGATTCTGGTGAATGCACCCCGGCTCGGAGCCGCAGGAGGGCGCACCGGAGCCCTGGCCCTGGCCTTTGGGTTCGCTTGACAGGGGCGGAGCCGTGGGGTTGTCGCACCCAGCTCATTCGCTGGGTCAGCGCATGGACTGGAACGGCTGGCCGCCGGTGGAGGCAAGGATTGTCCGGTCGTTCGCGACGAGGATCTCCAGCTGCTCTCCTTCGCCTGATGCGTGCAGTGCTTGCGCGTCGGGTGCGAGGAGTTCGGTAGCGCGCCAGGTCTGACCGGCGTCGGTGCTGGTGTGGACCTGTCCATCGGGTGTGAGACCGGCGACGGTGGTCCCGTCACCGAAGGCCACCATCAGTAGAAGGGGCGCCTGCTCGCTCCAGCGCCAGCTGAGCCCGGCATCTGTGGAGTGCGTCAGGCCCTCTGGCGTGGTCGCGAGAACCGTGGCCCCGTCGCGTGAGCCGGCCAGGGTCCGGGGTTGGGCGTCGAGGTTCCCGTCGCGCCAGGTCCGGCCGTCGGCAGTGCTGCGCAGGACGCCGTCGAATCCGACGACGGTGCTGCCTGCGGTGGTCAGTGCATGGAAGTCCGAAGCGCCTCCGCGGGACAGGACGGTCCACGTGTTCCCGCCATCGCGTGACTCGATGAGCCCGACCGGTTGCGGGAGGTCGGTCGCGGTCCCGGGGTGCCCGGAGGCGTAGTAGTGGCCGGGTCCGGCCACGGTGAACCCCATGAGGTCGATGACGGGCCCGACCCGCTTCGGCGTCGCCCCGTCATAGACGTACAGCCCGTCGTGTGCGGCGACAACCACGTTGCCGCTGCCGGGGTCACGGGCGATGGCATGGACGTGCGCTGAGGGAAGCCTCAGCTCGTCGGCGCCCGGGCTGGCTGACGGGCCCACGGGTTCTGGACTTGGCGTGCCGCCCCACGCGTCGCTGGTGGCGGCCGCGGGGGCGGGTGCCGAAGCAGGTGAGGCGGAGCACGCCGCCACGAGCCCGATGGAGATCACCGCGACGAGCAGGCTGAGTGGTCGTGACAGGGAGAGTCGCTCACGCATGGTCAGCCGAGCATCCCCTTCATGGTGGTGATCTCCTTCTCCTGGCCTTGCACGACCGCCGTCGCCAGCTTCTCCACCTCAGGGTTGGACGTGGTGGCCAGCACGTCCTGAGCCATCTCGACGGCGCCCTCGTGGTGCTCGATCATCATCGTGAGCCACATCTGGTTGAACTCGGGGCCGGAGATGCCCATCAGTGAGCTCATGTCCTCGTCGCTCATCATCCCGCCGTGATCCATCTGGCCTGCGCTCTCCGAGGCCCCCCACTGGGCGAGCCACCCCTTCATGGTCTGGATCTCGGGATCCTGCGCGGCCTTGATCTGGCCAGCCAGGGCCTTGACCTCCGGCGATGCGGTGTCGCTCGCCAGGGCCAGGTCGGCCATCTCCACGGCCTGCTCGTGGTGCGGGATCATCATCTGAGCGAACTCCACGTCCCCCGTGGCGCTGGTGGTCGCGCCCTCAGCCGTGGACGAGGAGGTGGTGCCTGCACCGGACATCGTGCTGTGGGAGTCGTCACCGGAGCCGCAGGCGCTCAGCGCAAGGATGAGGACGGCGGACGCGGCGGGGATGGCAAGTCGAGAGGTCAGACGCACGAGCGGTCTCCTGGAACTGGGGCTGGAGCAGGAAGCATGATCCTGTCCGGCGGACCGTAGAGGTCACCTGGTGGTTTCATGAAGGTTCGATGAAGGTGCGGGCCGGGTCGTTGTCGTCTGCCGTCTCTGCATCGGGGTGGGGCAGCCGGAGCCGTTTGAGCATGAGGGCGTTGACGGCGACGATGACGCTGGACCCGGACATGGACAGGGCGGCCATCTCGGGGCGCAGGACCAGACCCCAGTTGGCGAAGACCCCGGCCGCGATGGGTAGGGCGATCGCGTTGTAGCCCACCGCCCAGGACAGGTTCTGCCGCATCTTGCGCAGCGTGCCCCTGCCGATGCGCAGCGCCGTGGGTACGTCCAGGGGGTCGGAGCGCATGAGGACTACGTCAGCTGTCTCGATGGCTACGTCGGTTCCGGCGCCGATGGCGATGCCGAGGTCTGCCTGCGCCAGCGCCGGGGCGTCGTTGACGCCATCCCCGACCATGGCGACCTTGCGGCCGGCCTGCTGGAGCCGGGCCACCTCGGCGGCCTTGTCACCGGGGAGCACCTCAGCCAGGACGGTGTCGATGCCGAGCTGGGCGGCGATGCGTCGCGCGGTGGCCTCGTTGTCGCCGCTGAGCATGACGACCTGCACGCCCATCTCGTGCAGGGTCGCGACGGCGGCCGCGGAGGTGTCGCGCACGGCATCCGCCAGACCGATGACTGCGACGGCCCGGCCGTCGACGGCGACCAGGACCGCGGTGCGTCCGCTGGCGGCCAGCTTGTCGCGACGTGCGGTCATGGCCGACACGTCGATGCCCTCGTCGTCCATGAGCCTGCGGTTGCCCACGACCACCCGCCGTCCGTTCACCAGGGCGACGGCGCCGTGGCCGGGGACGTTGCGGAACTCGGTGGGGCGCTCGGGGACGACCCCTCGCTGCGCGGCATGGTCGACGATGGCTGCGGCCAGGGGGTGTTCGGACTCGTTCTCGAGGGCGGCGACCAGGGCGAGCAGCTCGGTCTCGTCGATGCCGTCGACGATGACGTCGGTGACCTCCGGCTCGCCCTTGGTCAGGGTGCCGGTCTTGTCCATGACGACGGTGTCGATGCGGGCCGAGGCCTCCAGCGCGGTGGCGTTCTTGACGAGCACGCCGCGTTGGGCGCCCAGGCCGGTGCCGACCATGATCGCGGTCGGGGTGGCCAGCCCGAGGGCGTCGGGGCAGGTGATGACCACGACGGTGATGGCGAACAGCAGAGCAGTCTCGACGCTGGCACCGGAGAGCAGCCACACCGCGAAGGTCAGCAGGCCGCCGAAGAGCGCGACCAGGACCAGCCAGAACGCGGCCCGGTCGGCCAGTCGCTGCCCGGGGGCCTTGGAGTTCTGCGCCTGCTGCACCAGGGCGACGATCTGCGCCAGCGCGGTGTCCGAGCCGACCTTGGTCGCCCGCACCCGCAGCGTCCCGGTCGTGTTGATCGAGGCGCCGATGACCGTCGAGCCCGGCGTCTTGGCGACGGGCAGGCTCTCCCCGGTCACCATCGACTCGTCCACCTCTGACGTGCCGTCCTCGACGGTGCCGTCCACCGGGACCTTCCCGCCGGGACGGATGAGGACCAGGTCGCCGACGAGGACGTCAGCGGTGAGGACCTCGACCGGCTCACCGTCGCGAACCACGGTGGCCATCGGCGGGGCCAGGTCCATGAGGGCGCGCACTGCCTCGTTCGCGCCCCCGCGGGCACGCATCTCGAACCAGTGGCCCAGCAGCACGAATGCCGTGAGCATCGCCGCGGCCTCGTAGAACACCTCGCCGCCACCGGTCAGAGTGATGCCGACGCTGTACAACCAGCCCGCAGCGACCGCGACCGCGACGAGGACCATCATGTCCAGGGTGCGGTTGCGCAGAGCCCGGTAGGCGCCGTCGAAGAAGATCCAGGCCGAGTAGAACACCACGGGCAGGCTCAGCAGCAGCGCGAACACGTCATCGCGCAGCCCGAACGGTGCCGGGGCCGTGAAGCCGAGCATGTCGCGGCCCATGGGCGACCACAGGGCGATCCCCACCGTCATCAGTGCGGCAACGACGAACCGATTGCGCATGTCGCGGACCATGTCGTCCATGGACATGCCGCCGTGGCCGCCGTGGCCGCCGTGGCCCATCATCTCGTGCGGTGAGTGCTCAGCCGCAGTCGTTGCCGTGGTGACAGCCGTGTGTCCCGCGTGGGTGGCGTCGACGTGAGCGGCCGGGTGCCTCGCCTGATCGGCGTGGTGCGCGTGTGCGCGAGCAGCCTCGGGCACTGGGTCCTCGTCCATTGGCTCGCACACGTGCATGGGGACGGAGCGGCCAGCGCAGTGGTAGCCGCACTCGCGCACCCACTCGGCCAGTTCGGCCACGGAGGTTCGGTCTGGGTCGTAGGTGACCGTGGCGCTCTGGTTGGCGGCGTTGGCCTCGACCGCTTCGACGCCTTCGCGCCGCGACAGGATGGACTCGATGGCGTGTTCACTGGTGGCCCAGTGCAGTCCGCCGACGTGCAGAACCGTGGTCTGACTCATGGTGATCTACTTCGCTTTCAACTGGTTCCCGAGGTGCTTCTCTCCCGTCCAACCTGATACCCCCTGGGGGTATTCCCGGGGAGGTGTCTCCGACCTCGTAGCGGATGGCTGCAGTGCTCGTGATGCGCCCGCCGGCTGTGTGAGTTGCCGGCTGTCCCGGGCACGCCGCCCGCAGCGCGTGACGCTGCACCAGCCGGCACGCAAGGGTGAGATTGGCGGCGCGATCATGCTCGAGCTGCGGACGCGGCCGGCAACTCAGCGGAGCCCTCGGTGAGTCGCCCTGGCACCGAGGGGTGCGCTCAGTGCCGATCTCCCCGCATCAGCATCATCATGGCGGCCATCATCGCGGTGCAGAGCACGGCGTATCCGATTGCTCCAGCGCCGGCAACGCCGGTGATGACCAAGGCGCCGACGATCACCAGCATGGGCAGGCACATGACCATCATCAGCAGGTGGTGGCGCCACGGGCGTTCGTGCTTCTCAGGGCCTGGCTGCGGTTGCGCCCCGAGGCTGCTTCCTGTGGCGGGTAGGTCGGCGTGCACGTCGCCGTGGGCAGGGTCGATGGCATGGTTGTTCATGGGGGACGTCCTTTCAGGGTTCGCGGGTTGTGATCGAGCCGCGCTACGGGCGCGTACTCCGTTCGAGCCGGCGGCGCCGGAGGCGAGTGACGGGAGCGCGGTGGGGCTCCGGCTGGATGCGCCGAATTGTCACCGCCCGCCCGGTGGGGCCGCAGCTTCAGGTGAGCTTCGCGAGCTGCCCGTGAGCGCGGGTGAGTTCTCACCGGCGGCCTCGCCACGTTGGTGTCAGCAGGTGTGGGCGGGGTCCCACATCGAGATGCCTTGGTGCATGCCCGGGTTGTGGTTCTGGTCGAAGCCCATGGACTGGGCGCAGTCGCGCACGTGCTGGCCGTACATCGCCGCATCTGCGGGTGCTGCCGATGCCGAGGAGGCCATTACCAGGCCCAGGGTGACGGATGCGGCTGTGGCGGCGAACCTCAGGGCGAAGCGGGTCATGACGGGTTCCTCATTCTCGTGATGGACGTGCGTGAAGGGTGGAAGCTGCGGCCAGCGCGGGAGCGCTGACCACGGGTGGCCCCTGACGTGGCAGGCGCACCGTGGTGGGTAGATCCCGGCCTGTCCGAGGACGTTCTTTCGATGCCCGGTTCATCCGTGAGTGGACAGGATGCTCTGTCGGGAGCGGTACTCCTCGGCGTCGATCTCGCCGCGGGCGAACCGCTCGTCCAGGATCTTCCGGGCATCCCTGTCACGAATTCCGTCGCGCGGCCCCGAGCCTCCGCTGCCGCGGAAGAGTGCCACGATCCCGAAGACGACCACGGCCCAGAAGGCCACCGTCGTCAGGGTCATCAGGAGCCAGCCGCCCCATCCCATGCCATTGCCCCACGTCATGGTGCTCACCTCTTCGTGTCGGGTCGATGGGGCCACCCTCCTCGGCCGGCCCCTGCTGCGCGGTCACGGTTCCATGAAGGTTCGCTGAAGATGTGCGCGAAGACCCCGTGTGGGCCGTGAACGGTGCGGCTCGGCTGCGACGATGACGGCATGCCCGCCACTGACCGCGACCCCAGGTCGGTGCCCGGCGACGCCGAGCCCGTCGCCCGTGTCGCCACCAGGGCGCTGGTTGTGGAGGACGAGGTCGAGATGGCCCAGGTGATCGGCAGCTACCTCGAACGTGAGGGCTTCGAGGTCCACCTCAGCCACGACGGCCTGGATGCCGTGGCAAGGGCTCGCGAGGTCGACCCCGACATCGTCGTGCTCGACCTCGGCCTGCCCAGCCAGGACGGCCTCGAGGTCTGTCGGCAGCTGCGGACCTTCTCTGACGCCTACGTCGTGATGCTCACCGCGCGCAGCGACGAGGTGGACACCCTGGTCGGCCTGTCGGTCGGCGCGGACGACTACCTCACCAAGCCGTTCAGCCCGCGCGAGCTCGTTGCCCGCCTGCGGGCGATGCTCCGCCGCCCCCGACCCATCGGCAACGCAGCACCCGACGCAGAAGGGTTCAGGGTGTTCGGACCCTTGACCATCGACCCCACCGGGCGGGATGTCTGGCTGCACGACAAGCCGATCGCCCTGACCCGCACCGAGTTCGACGTCCTGGCGGTGCTGTCCGAGCGCCCCCGACTGGCCTACACCAGGCGCCAACTCATCGACGCGGTCTGGGGGCAGACCTGGGTCGGCGACGAGCACCTCGTCGACGTCCACATCGGCCACCTGCGCCGCAAGCTCGACGACGACGCCAGTGCGTCACGGTTCATCCGCACCGTGCGAGGTGTCGGATACCGGATGGGCTCGGGCGAGTGAGCGGTCAGAGCTGGCTGGTCAGGCGGCGGAGCGCTGCGCCGCTGTCCACCCGACTGCTCGTCGCTCAGGCCTTGGTCCTGTTCGCCGGCGCGGTCACCGCGTGGGTGGTGGCCTCCGTCGTCGCACCCGGGATCTTCCACGACCACCTCGTCCAGGCCGGTGTCGGGCATTCCGGGTCAGAGGCCGCCCACGTCGAGGAGGCGTTCGGCTCTGCGCTGCTCATCTCGTTCGCGGTCGCGCTCCTGACCTCGGTCCTCATGGCCCTTCTGGTGACGGGATACTTCACCCGCCGGGTGCAGCGCTCCACAACCCAGGTGTCTCATGCCGCGGCCAGGATCGCCGAGGGCCAGTTCGGGGCACGCGTGCCCAACCCCGGTCTCGGCCCCGAGTTCGACCAGCTCGCCGACACCGTCAACGAGCTGGCCGAACGCCTCGGCGACGTCGAGCGAACCCGCCGCCGCATCCTGGCCGACCTCGCCCACGAGATGCGCAACCCGCTGGCCACGATCGAGACGCACCTGGAGGCGCTCGAGGACGGCGTGCGCGACCTCGACGAGCCAACCCTTGCGGCGCTGCACGGCGGCACCCAACGGCTGCACCGCCTGGCCGAGGACATCAGTGCCGTCTCACGCGCCGAGGAGGGCCAGCTGGACTCGCGGCCCGTCCGCACCAGCCCCCACCTGCTCCTGAGGGCGGCCGCGGCCGCCGCCCAGGACGCCTATGACACCGCTCAGGTACGGCTCACCATCGAGGCGGGCGGCACGGTCCCGGACGTGCACGTGGACCCCGAACGGATGGGGCAGGTCCTGGCCAACCTGCTCGACAACGCACTGCGGCACACCCCACCAGGTGGGTCGGTTCGCCTCTGCGCCACCCGACCGGACCAGCACTGGGTGGAGCTGGAGGTGGCCGACACCGGTGAGGGCATCACCGCCGAAGCCCTCCCCCACGTCTTCGAGCGGTTCTACCGCGCCGACCCCGCCCGCCTGCGCCAACCCGGCAACAGCGGCAGCGGCATCGGCCTGACCATCAGCCGCGCCCTGGTGGAAGCCCACGGCGGTGGCCTGTCCGCACACAGTGCCGGACCAGGGCAAGGAACCACGTTCCGCATCCGCCTGCCAGCCGTCGCCGGATGACGACCACGACGCAAGGAATACACCCCCGGGGGGTATCGTTGACAGGGGTGAGCGAAGGAGCACCATGACCGACCACGCGCCACACCCCGCCACGATCCCGGGCTACATCGACGACAAGGACAGCCACCTCACCCGGCTGCGCCGCATCGAAGGACAGGTGCGCGGGTTGCAGCGGATGGTCGAGGCCGACACGTACTGCATCGACATCCTCACCCAGGTCTCCGCGGCCACCAAGGCCCTCGAAGCCGTCGCCCTGGGCCTGCTGGATGACCACCTGCGGCACTGCATGGTCCACGCCGCGAACGACCCCGCCCACCTCGAGGAGAAGCTGAGCGAGGCCTCCTCCGCCATCGCTCGACTCGTCCGATCCTGAGCCAGAAACCCACCAGCAGCATCCCAAGGAGACACCAGATGAACACCCAGACCTTTGACGTCACCGGCATGACCTGCGGCCACTGCGTGAGCGCCGTGAGCAGCGAGATCCAGCAGATCCCCGGCGTCACCGACGTCACCGTCGACCTCGCCGCCGGAGGCACCTCAACCGTCACGGTGACCAGTGACACCCCGGTCAGCGAGACCGACGTGGCCACCGCCCTCGACGAGGCCGGCGACTACCACCTCGCCACCATCTGACAACGCAGCACAGGCCCTCGACCAGGGTCGGAAGGACAGCAATGACCACGCACGTGGACGACACTCAGCAGCACGACCGCGACGTCGAGCTCGTCATCGGGGGCATGACCTGCGCGTCCTGCGCCGCGAGGGTCGAGAAGAAGCTGAACAAGATGCCCGGCGTCACGGCCACGGTGAACTACGCGACCGAGAAGGCCAAGGTCAGCTTCGCCGCCGACGTGGACCCGGCCGACCTCGTCGCCACCGTCGAGGCCACCGGCTACACGGCAACCCTGCCTGCCCCACCCACCACGGACACCACCAGCGCCCCGGTGGATGCCGCGCAGCGCGCCAAGGACGAAGAGGCCGCCTCGTGGCGCCAGCGCCTGGTCGTCTCGACCGTCCTGAGCGTGCCGGTGCTCCTGATGTCCATGGTGCCGGCCCTGCAGTTCGACAACTGGCAGTGGCTCTCCCTGACCCTGGCCTCCCCCGTCGTCGTGTGGGGCGCCCTGCCGTTCCACCGAGCGGCCTGGGCGAACCTGCGCCACGGCGCAGCC
This sequence comes from Ornithinibacter aureus, assembly GCF_009858245.1. Classification (NCBI taxonomy): domain Bacteria; kingdom Bacillati; phylum Actinomycetota; class Actinomycetes; order Micrococcales; family Intrasporangiaceae; genus Ornithinibacter; species Ornithinibacter aureus. The sequence continues at coordinate 2,812,598 of NZ_VMSB01000001.1, read as the reverse complement.
ACCATGGACACCCTCATCTCGGTCGGCGTGGGCGCTGCCTACCTCTGGTCGCTGTGGGCGCTGTTCTTCACCGACGCCGGCATGACCGGCATGCGGATGCCGTTCGACCTCTTCCCCGGCCGCTCCGGGGCCGAGGAGGCACACCTCTACCTCGAGGTCGCCGCCGCGGTCACGACGTTCATCATCGCCGGGCGCTACTTCGAGGCCAAGGCCAAGCGCACCTCCGGTGCCGCGTTGCGCGCGCTGCTCGACATGGGCGCCAAGGACGTCGCCGTCCTCCGGGACGGCCCCAACGGCCCGGTCGAGATCCGGATGCCGGTCTCGCAGCTGGCCGTCGGCGACCGCTTCGTCGTGCGACCCGGAGAGAAGGTCGCGACCGACGGCACGATCATCAGCGGCACCTCCGCCATCGACGCCGCCATGCTCACCGGCGAGTCAGTCCCCGTCGAGGTCGCCCCCGGCGACAGCGTCGTCGGTGCCACCGTCAACGCCGGAGGACGCCTGGTCGTCCAGGCCACGCGCGTCGGTTCCGACACCCAGCTCGCCCAGATGGCCCGGCTCGTCGAGGACGCCCAGAACGGCAAGGCCGACGTCCAGCGACTCGCCGACCGTGTTTCAGCCGTGTTCGTGCCCATCGTCATCGGGCTGTCGCTGACGACCCTGGCTGCGTGGCTGGTCACCGGGCACTCCGCGACCGCGGCCTTCACCGCGGCCGTCGCCGTCCTGATCATCGCCTGCCCCTGCGCGCTCGGGCTCGCCACTCCCACGGCGCTTCTCGTCGGCACCGGTCGCGGCGCGCAACTCGGCATCCTCATCAAGGGCCCACAGATCCTGGAGTCCACCCGCCGCGTCGACACCATCGTGCTCGACAAGACCGGCACCGTGACCACCGGCCACATGGGCGTCAGCAAGGTCCACCCAGCCGCGGGCGAATCCATCGCCGCGGTGCTCACCATCGCCGGTGCCCTCGAGGACGCCTCGGAGCACCCCATCGGTCGCGCCATCGCCAAGCACGCCAGCGAGAGCGGCATCGACCTGGCCACCGCCCATGACTTCACCGGGCACGGTGGCAACGGCGTCTCCGGCGTCGTGGACGGCCACGCCGCCCAGGCCGGTCGCCGCTCCTGGCTCGCCGACCAGTGGTCGCTGACCGCCCCCGAGGACCTGGTGCCGCTGGCCGAGGCCGCCGAGACCGAAGGCCGAACCCCGGTCTGGATCGCCTGGGACGGCGCCATCCGGGCGGTCGTCGTCGTGTCCGACACCGTCAAGGACAGCTCACGCCCCGCCATCGCGGAACTGCGGCGCCTCGGGCTGCGCCCGGTGCTCCTCACCGGCGACAACGAACGCGCCGCCCGCGAGGTCGCCCGCCAGGTCGGCATCGACCCGCAAGACGTCATCGCCGAGGTTCTCCCGGCGGACAAGGTCGACGTCGTCAAGCGCCTGCAGTCCGAAGGAGCGGTCGTGGCCATGGTCGGTGACGGCGTCAACGACGCCGCAGCCCTCGCGCAGGCCGACCTCGGACTGGCCATGGGCACCGGCACCGACGTCGCCATAGAGGCCTCCGACCTCACCCTGGTCAGCGGGGACCTGCGAGCCGCCCCAGACGCCATCCGGCTTGCCCGGGCCACTTTGGGCACCATCAAGGGCAACCTGTTCTGGGCGTTCGCCTACAACGTCGCCGCGCTCCCCCTGGCCGCGCTCGGGTTGCTCAACCCCCTGATCGCCGGCGCTGCCATGGCGTTCAGCTCGGTGTTCGTCGTCAGCAACAGCCTGCGCCTGCGTCGGTTCGACCCCTCCCGCTGAGCGTGCCCGTCGTGCCGGGATGGATCGTTGAGGCCCCGGCAGAGCGGCATCGTCAGCACATTTTGACCTACCCCCCACGGTGACCATCGGGTCGCTTCGCAAATGTTCGACGCCCCCAGGGAACCGTCGAGGAAGCGCCCTCGTTCACGCTACTTGGCCCGCAGCACGAGTCCGTCCGGCCAGCAGAGGCCGAGCCGTGGGGATGTCGCACCCAGCCCGAGCCGCGGCAACATCGGTGCGTGCGCTCACAGCCACACCTGGAAGTTGTTGACGAGCTCGATCTGGAGCCACCGGTTGATGTCCTCCCATACGCCGGTGAGCAACAGCACACCCACGAGCACAAGCATCACCCCACCGACGACCTGGATGCTGCGCTGGTGGTGTCGCAGCCAGCCCGATGCCCGTCCGGCCCGGTCCAACCCAGCTGCGATGAGGATGAACGGCAGGCCCAGCCCGATGCCGTAGGCCGCGGCGAGCGTGACGCTTCGACCGACCTGGGGGTCGGAGGTGGCGCTTGACATGACGAGGACCGCGGCAAGGGTGGGGCCCGTGCACGGCGCCCAACCGAGCGCGAAGACGGCACCGAGTACCGGGGCCCCGGCCAGCCCGGCACGGGGGCGCCAGGCGATCTTCGCCTCTCGCTGGCCGCCCAAGCCCAGGAACATCAGGCCCATGACGACGACGATGACCCCACCCACGCGCATCAGGACAGTGCGGTGCTCGATAAGAGCCCGTCCGGCGGTGGTCACGAAGATGGACCCGAGAACGAAGACCCCCGTGAATCCCAGAACGAACAGCAGGGCGCCGAGCACCATCCGCCCCCGCGACCGGTCAGCCAGGCGCTCAGAGGTGAGTCCCGTGACGTAGCCGAGAAAGCCCGGAACGAGAGGGAGCACGCACGGGCTCGCAAAGGACACGAACCCCGCGAGAGCCGCGACCGCGACCGCGACCGGCAACGCACCGGACGTGATGGCGTCGCCCGCCGCGAGCACGAAGGCTGGGGTAGCCGCGGCGACGATCACGAGGCGGTGGGGCCGTGCAGGGTGGTCGCGCAGCCCGGCCCGTTGACGTCAGTGGCACCCCGGCACTCCGTGTCGAGTTGGAGGGTTGTGCGGACGGTCGGCGCCTTGTCTTGCAGCTCACGGATGAGCGCAGGTGGCTTGTCCCTGAGGCTGGAGTAGGTGGAACCAGCATTCATCATGAACGCTCCTCCGCGAGCAGGCTCCTGGCGGACGTCGGCGCGCACGAACTGCACCCGGCAGTCCGCTGCTTGCAGTCCCTCCCAACCCAATGCAGGCCAGCGTCATCGCCGACGCAGGGCGCCCGCCACGAAACCCACACGTTGAGCACGAACATGTCGTCGCGGGCGGCTGGCCTGGCTGACAGTGTGCCGTCGAGCAGCTCACCCCTCATCTCGACAGGCCCCGTGCGGTCTGCCTCGGGGGTGGACTCAACGGCTCGGTCGCCGAAGACGTCTCCCCGTTGATCCCAGGCCTTGAACCGAGCAGCAACAGAGCCGGGGTTCCAGCTGCGCGCTTCGGAGTCAAGGACCACGATCGCGGCGAGGCACCCGGCACATCGCGCGGCGGCGCGCGCGGTCATGCCTGCGCCACGGGCTCGGGATGGTGCAGGGGCGACGACACACGACGTGCCTCCACCCCGCCCCCGTCTGCATAGCCATGATGACTCAGTGGGCCAGCGGCACCCGAATAGTCCGTGGTCACGCCACCCAGCGCCGACTCCGGCGTGCCATCTGCGCCCAGATCACGTGACCGGCGAGCCCGGTGGCATACCTCGCGCAGGGACCGACGCGGCAATGCGAGGACTTCGCTTGACACGCTCGGCACTGCAACGCTCTGAAGGCGGCACGATCTGGCCCTGAGGACACGTGCTCGGGACGCAGGTCCCAGTGGCGCAGCCGCCGGAGAGATCATCCTCAGACTGTCGCCGTGCCAGCAGTCGCGAGGCGTCAACATTCCATGAAGTTTCAATGAAGACCCTGCCCTCGTGCCATGTCACTCACTGAGGCCTGGTCGATGAACGCAGTCCTGGCATTGATGGCGGTGGAGAGTCTCGGCGGCCGGCATGGGGTTGACGAAGGTGGCGGCGAGAGCGTTGGGTGCCGGTTCCAGCTCATGGCCCAGCATGCCTGTGCGGTGCCTTTGGGGTCCAGTTCGTGGACCAGGTAAAGGCTCGTGCGATCCCCCCTAGCATGACGCGCGCCCGTGATTGACATGAGTGCGACCTCAGGGATTTGACTGAAGAGTCAACAATGGTCTTGCGCGGGGCCGTCGCAAAGCGCCCAGTTCCCTCAGGGCAGCTGGGTCCACATGTCGAGCGAAAGGTCCTGGGTCTGTTACAAATGGTGCTCATGGGACGAGGGCGTACTCCTTCGCGGGCTGCGAATCATCGCATCGTCGGTACCGCCGGTGTGGCGTTGCTGTGTGCAGGCGCGTTGGCGATCACGACGGCCCAGGCCACTCCGTCGGCTGCCGACCCCAACAAGGAGAAGCTGAAAGTCGACGCGCGGGTGGAGCAACTCAAGGAGCTGCTCGATGACACCAGCCAAGACCTCAGTGCCGCCTACGTCGCGCTCGAGGCGACCAAGGGCAGACTCCCGGCCGCCCGGATCGCGTTGGCAGACGCCGTCTCCAAAGCACTGGCTGCAGATCGAGCGAACTCCGTCGCGGCTCAGGAGTTTGAGGCCGCGAAGGCGAGCGAGGACAAGGCTCAGGCCCAGCTCAGTGCCACGACGATGCAGGTCTCGGCCAGCCGAACGCGGGTCGCCCAGTTCGCTGCGCAGGTTTACCAGGAGCAGGGCTTTGGGCAGCTTGACATGGCCCTGTCGAGCACCGACCCGCAGCAGTTCGCCGACCGGCTGGCACTCGTCGACACCGTTATGGGCGTTCAAGGCGAAACGATGGAGCGGCTGGCCACCGAGCAGGCCAGCCTGACCGCCCTAGAGGACCACCTGTCCGCCCTGCGCGCGGACTCGGCGGAGAAGAAGGAGCAGGCCGAGGCCGCCCTTGCCCGCGCCGAAAGCGCCCGGGATGATGCCGCCCGGGCCAAGGCCGACCTCGACCAGCTCGCAGCGAACCAGGCCGCACAGGCCCGCGCCGTCGCGGACAAGCTCGTTGCGAACAAGGCCAGGCTCGCCACGATGCAGGCCGAGCAGGAACGCCTCAAGAAGGTACTCGCCCAACGCGCTGAGGAGGCTCGCAGGGCGGCAGCAGCTCGACGCGCTGAAGAAGCTCGCAAGGCGGCGGCAAGCCGACGCGCGGCGGGCGGCGGGAAGACGGCCACCAGTCCTGGCGGCTCTTCCGGTGGGGGCGACGAGGCCCCAGGACGCTCCGGCGGGTACCTCAGCGCCCCGAGCAGCGGTCGGATCAGCTCTGAGTTCGGTCAGCGCTTTCACCCGATCTACCAGTACTGGAAGCTGCACGCGGGTCGCGACTACGCAGCGCCGTGCGGCTCGCCAATCCGGGCTGCCGCCGATGGCACCATCATCATGGCCGGCGACGGAGGTGGATATGGCAACCGGGTCGTCATCGACCACGGCATCGTCTCGGGCGACGGCTTGGCGACCACGTACAACCACATGCAGAGCATCCGCAAGCGAAGTGGCAGCATCTCGCGCGGCGACGTCGTGGGCTACGTCGGCACCACCGGGACCTCGACCGGGTGTCATCTCCATTTCGAGGCTCTACAAGACGGAGACTTCGTGGACCCACGTCGGTGGCTGTGAGGACGTGGTCAACCATCGCTGGCTGGCCCTGCGGTGGGCGCCCCTGTTTGTCAGATGCCCGCTGAGCGGGATCACTCCGCGCGGTCGAGCCTCCCGGTCAGGCACCCATGACTCCCCGGCTGCGCAACCATGAGGCTGGGTTCATCGGGTTGTCGACCCCGGCGGCGGGGTGGATCTCGAGGTGCAGGTGCGGTCCGGTCGAGTTTCCGGTGCTTCCGACGCGGCCGACGATGTCACCGGGCATGACCGTGTCACCGGCACGCACCAGGCGGGCACTCATGTGGGCGTACCAGGAGACGGAGCCATCCCAGTACTTGATCTCGATCTTGTTGCCGAAGGTGGGGTGCAGGAAGGAGCGGACCACGGTTCCCCGGGACATGGCATAGAGCGGGGTACCGGAGGGGGCTCCAATGTCCAGGCCATCGTGGTTTCTGCCCCAGCGTGGCCCGAAGTCGGAGGTCAGTCGCCCGCCGCGCAGCGCCTCAACCCACCGCTTGCCCTCCTGCTCGGCCTTGGCGCGGGCGGCCTTCTCGGCGGCGGCCTTTCGCGCAGCGTTGCGCGCTGCACGCAGCTGGCTTTCGGCGCGTCCCTGCAGGGCTGCGCTCTGCATCGCAGAGGCCTGGCGGCGGGTGGCCAGGTCGGAGACGGTGGCCTCTTCCGCGGCTTCCTCGGAGCGGGCGACTGCCGCCTCCTGTTTCGTGAAGTCCAGGGTCAACGCCGGGGGCGACTCGGCCACGCTCGCGCCCGTGGCAGTCACTACCAGGGCTGCGGCGGCCAGCGTGGGCAGCACGAAGCTGGAGGACAGGGCGCGAGGCAGGCGCGCGCTACGGCCTGACACGCGGTGGCGTCCGGTGTGGTGGCGCCCCCGGTATGAAGTGCTCACAGGATGACGGACCTCGGGACGGGCACGGGGGCGAGAAGCATTCGAGAACCGTAGCGTGACCTGTTCGTAACCTAAAATCCGACTGTTCGCTGTGAGTTCGCTGACAAGCGGACATGGTAGAGAAGCTAGGGAGGCGAGGCCCTGTCCACTCATCGGCACCGGCGACCGAGACACCGTCCCCTGTGGGACCTGCGTCCCCGCCGGGATTGGGGGTCAGTGCTCGGGATGGGTTGGGCGCCTGAGGCACTGAGCGACAGCCGAGACGTCGTCGCCGATTCCTTCGTCGTCACCTTTGCCCAGTCCGCCCACTGCCACCACGACAGTTCCCTCCCGCTGACCGGGCGAGCACCGCACGAAGATCCGGCGGCGGCGTACGACGAGGGACACCACGAGCCCCACGAGCGCCACCATCGACGAGACGAGGGTGAGAATCTTGCCCGGGTCGGTGCGGATCGAGAAGCCGGCGAACCGCTGCACGCGCTCGAACGTGATGGACCCGCGACCGCCCGGCAGTTCGAAGCTCTGCCCGGGGCGCAGAAGGATGCGCAGCTGGTCGGCGCCGTCCTTGCCGGGGATCGGGGTCATCGTCGCGGTGTCGAGCTGGTAGACCGACTGGGGTCGCCCGTTGCTGAACAGCTCGCCCTCAAAGGCGGTGATGGCCAGCTGAGGATCCAGCGCGTCAGGAAAGACCGAGACCGGTCCTCGATCGGCGTCTATACGCCCGGTGGGGAGGAAGAACCCGGCGAAGCCGAGCTGCTTGGGCGAGGCGCCGGATACCTTGATGGCGCCCACCGAGGTGTAGGTGTTGTCCTGGGGAAGGAAGGGCGTGGCGTCCGAGTACAGCACCGTCCCGGCGGCGTCCCGCACGGTGATCACCGGCGCGTAGCCGTTGCCCAGGAGGTAGATCGTGCCGTCACCGGTCTCCAGGGGGCCGTTGACCCGGATCGCTCGTCGCTTGGGTTCCGCTTCGGCCGGGGTGAACGTCGTGGTGGCCTCGAAGTCGCGGGGGGCACCGAACTGCCCACGGCCGGTTGTCCCGCTCTCGAAGTCAGCGGTGAAGCGGTCCAGGGTGATCGTCCACGGCTGAAGGTCGTTGACGTCGACCCATGCCCCGGGCTTGAAGGTGTCGTACCGAGACAACGTGTTCGCGAACGTCTTTCCTTCGGGGAGGATGACATCGCCGCGCCACCCGAGCAGCTGGGTGGCCGACATCCCCACCAGGACGCCGATGAGGGCGATGTGGAAGGCGAGGTTGCCCGCCTCGCGCAGGTAGCCCTTCTCGGCCGACAGCGATGTCCCGTCGTGCGCGTGCACCCGGTAGCGGCGGCGGCGTAGGGCGGCCCGCAGCTGTGCGATGACGTCTTCCGTCTCACCTTCGACGTCGACCTCGACATGGGCGGCGAGCCGCTCGAGCCGACGGGGGACCCGCGGCGGCCGCGAGCTCAGCTGTCGCCACAGAATGCGGGTCCGCGGCACCACACAGCCGACGAGCGAGGTGAAGAGGAGCAGGTAGATCGCGGCGAACCACGGTGAGGAGTAGACGTCGAAGAAGCCGAGCGCATCCAGGATCGGTCCCGCGGTCGGGTTCTCGGCGATCCACTGGGCGCTCCGGGAGGCGTCGATGTTGCGTTGGGGGAACGTCGAGCCGGGCACTGCTGCCACAGAGAGCAACAGCAGGAGGAACAGGGCCGAACGCATGCTCGTCAGCTGACGCCAGGCCCACCGAACCCAGCCGACGACGCCGAGGCGCGGCTCGGCCACCTCCTCACGCTGCGTCACCGCGGCAGACCCCTCCCTCGCGACGCCCCGGGTGGGCTGTGGAGTCACTCTGCGACCGCGTCGTCGACGAGCCCGCGCAGTGTCGTGGGGTCCACGGGGCCGTTGACCCGCGACGCGATCCGGCCCTCGCGGTCCAGGACGAGCGTGGTCGGGACGGTGGGTGCCTTGCCCTGAAGATCCAGGATGAGCGTCCCGGACTCGTCACTGAGGCTGGGATAGGTCACGCCCATCTTGGTGACGAAAGCGAGCCCGCGTGCAGGGTCCTCGCGGAAGTCGATGCCCATGAACAGCACGGGGGCGCCCTCTTTCTCCAGGCCCGCCCAGACCTCTTGGAGGTGCGGGGCCTCCGCGACGCATGGCGCGCACCACGACCCCCAGACGTTGAGGACCACCACCTGCCCCCGAGCAGACTCGCTGGCCCACCTCCCGCCACCCAGGAGATCCCCCTCCAGCTCCACGGGCTCCCCTCGTTCGGTCGCTGCGATCGTCTCGACCGTGCCGTCGCCCGACACAAAGCCCTTCTGGTCGCCAGCCTTGGCCTGCGCGGCAACCGAGTTCGCCTCGCTGGAGCACGCCGATGCTCCCAGCGCGACAGCTGCGGCCGCGAGTGCGGCGACACCAGACCGCAGGCAGGTGCGACGCGAGGGCGGAGGGCCACTGGCGGACGGGCGGGTCTTCATGGGAGTCCTAGTCGACGGCACGGGAAGCAGTGCAGCGTAACACCTGAGCATTTGTTCAGATGAGAGCTGTCAGGGTCTGCGGATGCAGCCGTGCACCCAATCCCACCGCGCATGCGGGCGAGGCCGTGAAGGCCGAGCCCTGTCACTTGAGGGTGTGGTTGGGGAGCCGTGTTCCACGTACCCTTGCCGAAATGCGCGGCTCGTTCCCTGGCCGGGCGACGTCGACTGAGGAGCAATTGGTGTCCCCATCCGGTAGTGCTAACAAACAAGCCAGATCGAGTGCCCAGGAGAAGCTGTCAGACCTTCGGGGCCAGCAGGCCCGACGGGAGCGTCGGCAGCGGTTGACCATCTGGACTGCCGCGATCACGGCTGTCGTCGTGGTCGCTGGTGTGGTGGCCGCGACGGTGATCGTGGATCTCCGAAACACCCCCACGCTGGACGCGGTGGCGACGTATACGCCCGAGTCGGGGCACACGGAGGACCCTGTCACCTACGAACAGACACCCCCAGCGGGTGGTGAGCACGCCCCGGCCTGGCTGAACTGTGGCACGTACGAGGCCCCGGTCACCAACGAAAACGCGGTGCACTCGATGGAGCACGGCGCGGTCTGGGTCACATACCGTCCCGACCTGCCCGCCGCCCAGGTCGAGACGTTGCGTCAGTCGGTGCCCGACACGTACATGGTGCTATCCCCCTTCGATGGCCTTCCCGCGCCGGTCGTCGCCTCCGCGTGGGGCAAGCAGCTGACCCTGGAGGGGGCGGATGACCCCCGCCTGACGGAGTTCATCCGCGAGTTCCGGCAGAGCCCGCAGGCGCCCGAACCGGGGGCTGCCTGCACTGGGGGCATCGACGGTGGGCAGGGCTCATGAGCGAGGTGGGCGTGCGCGGACACGTTGCACACGCATCGTCCGGCGCCCCGGTCGAGACGGAGGCTGAGCCGGATGGTCATGACGGCCCGGCCGGCGAGTCGACTCCGAAGGGACCGGGTCACTGGGGAAAGCTCGAGGTGACCCTGGTGGCCACAGCGCTCGCTCTTGTGGCGCTCCTGGCCGCAGGCCTGGTGGGCGCCGGGGTGGCGAAGCAGTGGGCTAGCCCCGGCGATCACAGCCCCGAGGCAGGCTTCGCCCGGGACATGCAGACCCACCACGCTCAGGCGGTAGAGATGTCCCTGATCATCCGCGACAAGACCTCCGATCCGACGCTTCGGGCCGTCTCCTACGACATCATCACCGCCCAGCAGCAGCAGGCGGGCCAGATGTATGGCTGGCTCACCCAGTGGGGGCTGAACCAAACGAGCCCGGACGGCGCAATGTCCTGGATGGACACGACCACATCCATGAGTGACATGGAAGGTTCCGCGACGCCGGAGGACGCAGCGCTGCAGGCCGACGGGCTCATGCCCGGCATGGCCAGCGAGACCGAGATGGATCTGCTCGAGGCGGCCACTGGCCAAGAGGCGGAGCGCATGTTCCTCACCCTGATGATCAAGCACCATCAGGGCGGCATCCAGATGGCCGACGCGATCCTCGAACAGACCGACCGCGGCGAGGTTGTCGCGCTGGCGTCGGCGATCCGGAGCGCCCAGAGCACTGAGATCAAGCAGCTGACGTCGCTCCTGTGAGGAAGGGACTTCGTGAGGAACGGCTCCTCCGCCTACGTGATTCCCCCGTCAGTGCCTGAAGCGGACCGCCGCGAACGCCAGGCGTTGGCGCGACCGGAGGTACCGCGCGGGTCGTCCGCAGCATCCGAGGGCCTCGGCGCGTCAGACGCCAACAGGTCAACTGCCAACCGAAGACTCCGCATCAGGCGGGCTGGCGTGAACGCAGCCCTGCGGCTCGTTGGAGCCGCGGTGGCGGGGATCGCTCTGGACGCAGCATTTCCCGGGCTCGGATGGTGGCCGCTCGCGCCGGTCAGCCTCGCGATGCTGTTCCTGCTCCTGCGGGGCCAGCCAGTGGCTCTGGGGGCCCTTGTGGGCATGGTCTTCGGCCTGGCGTTCTTCGTGCCACACCTGTCCTGGTCCGGCATCTACGTCGGGCCGGTCCCGTGGCTGGCGCTGGCCTGCCTACAAGCTCTCTACGTTGGCGCGTTCGGGGCTGTTGTCACCCTTGCGGGACGGTGGGTGGGTACATCTTGGGCCCAGGTTCTGCTGTGCGTACCCTTGTGGGTGGCTCAAGAGGCTGTCCGGGCGCGTACGCCCTTCGGCGGCTTCCCGTGGGGGCGGGTCGCGTTCTCGCAGGCGGACGGCCCGGCCGTGGGCTGGGCCTGGGTCGGTGGCGCTCCGATGGTCACGTTCGTCATCGCAACCGCGGGGGCCCTGACGGCGTTGGCCGCGCTGCGGCTTCGCTCCGCCGGCCTGGGTCGCTCACAGGGTGCCTGGCGTCCGGTGGCACTGCTGGCTGCCGCTGCGGTACTTCCCTTGGCGGGCGACCCGTTACGCACGGCTGGTCAGGAACCCCCGCAGGATCAGGTCACCGTCGCAGCGGTGCAGGGCAACGTGGCCCGACCCGGCCTGGACTTCAACGCTGAGCGCCGAGAAGTCTTGGGCAACCACGTCAAGGGCACACTGGCCCTGGCCGAGGACGTGCGGCGCGGACGTCTGCCCGCACCGGATGTGGTGCTGTGGCCGGAGAACTCCAGCGACATCGACCCCACGCGCGACAGCCAGGCCGCCACCGAGATCACCCTCGCGGCGGCCGCGGTCGGTGTGCCCGTCGTGGTGGGCGCGGTGTTGTCCGAACCCGCCCCGAACGTCTCGAACTCGACCCTCGTGTGGTCGCCCACAGGGCAGGTGACGGCCCGATACGACAAGCACCGCCCGGTGCCGTTCGCCGAGTACGTGCCCTACCGGTCCTTCTTCCGGACCTTCAGCACGGCCGTGGACCTCGTGCGCACCGACTTCGCGGCGGGCAGCGGACCCAACATCGTGCAGGCCGGGCCGGTACGGCTCGGGGTCGCCATCTGTTTCGAGGTGGCCTTCGACGACCAGCTGCGCACCGCGGTCCGCCAGGGGGCGCAGGTGCTGTTCGTCCCGACCAACAACGCCACCTTCGGTCGAACGGACGAGAGCGTGCAGCAGCTGGCGATGTCCAGGCTCAGGGCAGTGGAGCTCGGCCGACCCGTGGCGCACGTGTCCACCGTGGGGGTGAGCGCGTTGATCCGCCCGGACGGGAGCTTCGTGGGCAAGGGCGGGCACTTCACCTCCGAAGTCTTGAGCGCCTCGCTCCCGCTGTCGACGAGTTCGACTCCGGCACTTCGGCTCGGCCCTGCGCTGGAGCTGGCGATCGTCGCTGCGGGATTCGCCATCCCGGCACTGATGGCCATCAGGCGTGCTCGACGCCCGGATGGTCGCCGTGCTCAGCCAGCAGGGTCGAGGACAGCCAGGTGGGGCCACCTCTCTCTCGTGAAACCGCGACGCGGTAGCGACCACCCCGCTTCTGCCGCCGCGAGGCGACCTGGGTTGTCTCGCCGTGACGAAAGCGGCGCAGAGCCAAGGACGACATGACGGCCGACGGCAGCGCCGCGCGGCGACGCGGGGAGCCATGTTCAGCTCGGTCGCAGGCCGAACGGCGGGAGCAAAGCCAGGCAGCCGAAGAGCACCAAGAACCGCACGAGGGGCTCGCGCATCACGGGTTCACAGCCCCGAGTACGAGTGCATGCCGACCAAGAACATGTTGACGACGGTGTAGTTGAAGATGATGCAACCGAACCCGGCGAGGGCGATCCACGCGACGCTCTGGCGTCGCACGCCCGTGGTCGCGCGCGCGTGGAGGTAGCCGGCGTACACGGTCCAGATGACGAACGTCCACACCTCCTTGGGGTCCCAGCTCCAGTACGCACCCCACGCTTGGCGGGCCCAGATGGCACCGGCGATGAGGGTGAAGGTCCACAAGGGGAACGCGACGACGTGGATGGAGTAGGTGAGTCGCTCCAGCGCCCGGGAGTCGGGGAGTCGGTCCATGAAGGAGGCGGGCCTGGGGTCCGCGGCCTCGAGGCGGGCCTGGATGAGATAGATGATCGCGAGTGAAAACCCGATGGTGAAAAGCGCCACCGACAGGGTGGCGACCGAGACGTGGATGGCGAGCCAGATGGAGCGCAACGACGGCATCAGTTCGGAGCCGTCGGTGTACCACGCAGTGACGGCCAGTCCGAGCGTCAGCAGGACCGGCCCGACAACAAAGAGCCCCAGCCAGCGCAGGTCCCGCCGGCTGGCCCACGCAACGTAGGTCAAGAGCGTCAGCATGCAGCCGACGATGGCGAACTCGTACATGTTGCCAAGCGGCCACCGGCGCACCTCAAGGCCCCGCAGGACCACGCCAGCCACGGTGAGCAGCGTGCCCAGCAAGGTCAGCATCCACGCGATGCCGCCCGCCCTGCGCGCGCCCATCGACACGGGCTCGGCGTCGACTGCTGCCAAGCCCGGTCCGTTCGTTGCCGCGGGCACCTCTGCGCCCCCCACAGCGACAAGTTCGCGGTCGTCGGCGACCCGGGAGTTCGTCCGCGTCGGAGCAATGCGGGCGAGATAGACCGAGTACATCACCATCGCCAAGGTGAGCACGCCCATCGCCGAGTACACCGCGAGGCTTGACAGCTGGGCCAGCGTGGTGCCTGTCACCGAGGCTCCTTCACGTCGTCAAATGATGGCGCTGCTCGCGCTGCCGTCAACGCCGCCCCGACGAGTCCGACGAGTCCGACGTCACGCACCACGGTAGAGCCGCTCTCCGCATCGCGCGAAGCATGATGATACCTGTCGACCTCGAAGACGAGTGAGAAGGATCCCGACAGCGTGGCAACCGCTGGATGAGCGCCAACGCTCTGGGCTGTCGGTGCGGGCGCGAACGCGGCACCGCTGGAGCAGTCGGGTAAAATGGTCCCGGGCAAGCCCCGATCTCGACGCCCGTCAGCACGATAGTGCGACCGTTCCATGCAACGAGGGTCCACCGACGCGCGCTCAGCCCTGAGTTTCGCACTGCGCAGAGACGATCTTTGCAGCGGCCCTCTTGACATTTCGTCAGCCGCCGCTTCGGATGGCTTCTGACCGCCGTTCCCCGATCGCACAGCGCCTAGGCTGCTGCCCGACACACATGGCGGGCCCTTTTCTCCCTCTACGCCTCCCGATCACCGACGAGAGTGAGCACCCGATGAGCGCCGCCACGGAGTCGACCATGTTCCGGACGACCGATGCGCCAGCGACCACGCGCCGCATCGCGCCGGGGTCCACGGTGGTGAAGTGGGTGACGACCACTGACCACAAGGTGATCGGCAACCTGTACTTCATCACCTCGTTCATGTGGTTCATCATCGGCGGTCTCATGGCGTTGGTGATCCGGGCCGAGCTGATGGCTCCGGGCCTGCAGGTCGTGGACAACCCCGACCAGTACAACCAGATGTTCACGATGCACGGCACGATCATGCTGCTGCTGTTCGCGACGCCCCTGTTCGCGGGCTTCGCGAACGCCCTGATGCCGTTGCAGATCGGCGCGCCCGACGTCGCGTTCCCGCGGCTGAACATGTTCGCGTACTGGCTCTACCTGTTCGGCGGGCTTATTGCGGCGGGCGGGTTCCTCACGCCCGGTGGTGCGGCGGCGTTCGGCTGGTTCGCGTACGCGCCGCTGTCCGACAGCGCTTTCAGCCCGGGCCTGGGTGGTGACCTGTGGGTCTTCGGCCTGGCCCTGGCTGGTTTTGGCACCATCTTGGGTGCGGTCAACTTCATCACGACGATCCTGTGCATGCGGGCCCCCGGGATGACGATGTTCCGGATGCCGATCTTCGTGTGGACGGTGCTTGTCACCTCCATCCTCGTGCTCCTCATCTTCCCCGCGCTGGCTGCGGCCCTGTTCGCGCTCGGCGCTGACCGTCGCTTCGGTGCGCACGTGTTCGACCCGGCCAACGGCGGAGCAATGCTCTGGCAGCACATCTTCTGGTTCTTCGGGCATCCAGAGGTCTACGTCATCGCTCTGCCCTTCTTCGGGATCATCTCCGAGGTCCTCCCGGTCTTCTCCCGCAAGCCGATCTTCGGCTACAAGACCCTGGTCTACGCGACCATCGCGATCGCCGCGCTGTCGGTGAGTGTCTGGGCGCACCACATGTACGTCACCGGTCAGGTGCTGTTGCCGTTCTTCGCGATCATGACGATGCTGATCGCGGTCCCGACGGGGGTGAAGTTCTTCAACTGGATCGGGACGATGTGGGGGGGCAAGCTCTCCTTCGACACACCGATGCTGTGGTCGATCGGCTTCCTCGTGACGTTCCTGTTCGGCGGTCTGACGGGTGTCATCTTGGCCAGCCCGGCGTTGGACTTCCAGCTCTCGGACAGCTACTTCGTGGTGGCCCACTTCCACTACGTCGTGTTCGGCACCGTGGTCTTCGCGATGTTCGCCGGCTACTACTTCTGGTGGCCGAAGCTGACCGGTCGGATGCTCGACGAGCGGCTGGGCAAGATCCACTTCTGGATGTTGTTCATCGGCTTCCACACGACCTTCCTCGTCCAGCACCTCATCGGCATGCAGGGCATGCCCCGCCGCTACGCCGACTACATGCCCGAGGACGGGTTCACCCTCGGCAACCAGATCTCCACGGTCGGGTCGTTCATCCTGGCGTCCTCGATGTTGCCGTTCTTCTACAACGTCTGGAAGACGTGGAAGACCGCGCCGCTCGTGGAGACCGACGACCCGTGGGGCTACGGAGCCTCACTGGAGTGGGCGACGTCCTGCCCGCCGCCGCGCCACAACTTCGACAGCATGCCGCGCATTCGCTCGGAGCGCCCGGCCTTTGACCTGCACCACCCCGAGGCGGCGCCCGCAGGGGTCCACGACGCGGCCATGGCCGGCGACAACGCCCTGGTCTCGGCGCTGGGGCCTGCCGACCTCGGCGGCAACGCCTTCGCCGACGAGAACAAGGAGGGCTGAGCGATGCTGCGTCGGCATGCTGGATGGCAATTGCCCCCGCCTTATCCGTCCTCGCCATTCTGATCGCGAATCCGGGCCAGCACCCCCCAGCGTCCGCGTCGGGCTGCGCTGCGGACGGTCGACTGTGCACGATTCCCTGACGCTTCGCAGGTCGCAGAGGGACACCTCCGCCGTCATCCTCCCGAGCGCTCGGTCTCGGTTTCTTGGCGGAGGCGGGACAGGTGCTCGTTGTACGCGCGTAGCTGGGCGTCGCCGTCGCGGTCGGCCTGCCGGTCCAGACGCCGCGACTCCTGCTCGTCACGGCGGAACCACTGCACAGCCACCATCACGGCGAGCACGAGCGTCGGTGCCTCCCCGACACCCCACGCGATCTCACCGGCTCGCTGCTGGTCGGCCAGCGGGTCGGGCCCCCACGGCAGGTTGAGCTGCGCGAAGAAGTCGGGCGCCAGCAGGGTGTCGCTGCCGGTCAGCGCCACCCCGAAGAACGCGTGGAAGGAGATCGTCGCGAAGAGGATGACGAGCAGCATGAGCGGGTTCCACCGCGGGACACCGGGATCGATGCCGATGAGCACCCACGTGAAGAGGTACCCGGTCAGCAGGAAGTGGGCGATCATCAGCAGGTGCCCGGTGTGGGTGGTCAGCGAGAGCTCGAACAGCCCGGTCCAGTAGAACGCCGCCAGGCTGAAGAAGAAGAAGCACGCCGCGACCACCGGGTTCGCCAGCACCTTCATCGCCCGGGAGTGCACCACCTGGAGCAGCACCTCGCGCGGCCCCCACGTCTTGTCGGGGCGAGCCTTGAGGGTGCGCAACGCGAGGGTCACCGGTGCACCGGGCACGAGCAGCAGCGGCACGATCATCGCCACGGCCATGTGCATCACCATGTGCACGCTGAACAGCACCCGCCCCCAGATGCCGGGCGCTCCACACGTGGCCCACACGAACAGTGCCCACCCGAGCACCCAGCACACCGTGCGCAGCACCGGCCACGCGTCCCCGCGCCGCCGCAGCCGCACCACCCCGGCCAGGTACAGGCCGACCGCGAGCACCGCGATGCCGACGAAGAGCCAGTCCATCCGCCAGGCGCTGAACCAGTGGCCGGACATCATCGGCCCGGGGTCGGGGTACCCGGTGAGCTCGAGGATGCGGCTCGGTACGGGCGGGGCGTCGTCCACTGGCGGCGCGCTGCGGGCGAGCACCGCCGCAAGCCCGGTCGCGCCACCCATGACCGCTAGCTCGACGACCGCGAGCCGGGCGAAGGCGCTGCCGTCACCCGGGTCGGCGGTCAGCCGGGTCGCGATGGAGCGCCGGTGGAGCCAGCCGAGCACGCCGAGCGCCACGATGGCCAACGTCTTGAGCAAGACAAGAGCACCGTAAGCCGTGAACAGCGCGCCCAGCGAACCGAGCCGGATCCATGCCTGCTGCGCCCCGGTGACCGTGACGAGCGCGAAGCACCAGACCGCGACGGTGGAGTAGCGCGAGACGGTCACGCCGAGGTCATCGCCGAGGGTGGGCCGCATCGCGACGAGCGCGATGAGCCCGCCCACCCAGACCACAACCCCGATCAGGTGCAGACCGAGCGCGTTGACCGCGTCCTCGTGGCTCGCGGACCCGGCGGCGTGCCCCGTGAGCGCGAGAATGACGACACCGACCAGGGTGAGCACGGCGAGCCACGCCATCGGGGCGCGCCGCGTCGCGACCGTCGCCGATAGGGCCACGATGACTGCGACGAGCGCGCTGATCAGCAGCACCCGTGTCGTCTCAAGTGTCCAGGCGAACGACACCAGCTGGGGCAGGAGGTCAGGGGTCAACAGTGAAGTGCCTGCGAGGGAGGCGAACGTCAGTACGACCTCGAGCAGGGCGGCGACCGCCCAGAGGGAGGCGGCCCGAGCGGCATACCGCGTGGCCGTGACCCGACGGTTCGTGCGCACACGCTCGGGCACCAAGAAGGCGGCGAGCCCGAGGAGCCCGACCGTGGCACTCGCAGCCAGGGTGCTCACGGTCGACACGAGAGGGAGCCCCCAACGCACCAGCGGGCCCGGGTCAGCCAGGGCGAGGGCAGCTACCGCTCCTGTCAGCGCCGCGGCGAGCGCGGCCGCCACGAGACCTGCTGCCACTGCGATCCCCAGGGGCCGCCCGAGCGACCGGGTCTCGGGGGTGGCCATGCCGACCAGCGTAGTTCGCGTGCCTGTGAAGGTGCCCTCGGGGGCACCTTGCTCGATGGCGTGGATGTGGGCACCAGAGCATTCGTCTCACCAGCTGCCGTGAGCGCGACACGGCGGGTAGTGCCGAACCCTTGGATGGGGTTCGCAGAGAGGACGATCGGAGAACAGTCGGGCTTGCCACATGTCCCCGGCTGCGCCAGCAATTGGCTGTGCGAACGCGTAGTCCCTCAGGCGGCGGAGGGTCTCGCAGCCGGTCGGAAAAGGCGAAGTCGGGACGAGGGAGGTCGCCAAGGTCCTAAGGAATCACTGATTTTCTCGGCTGGCCGGGGCGTCTTCGGCCTTGGTGGGTGGGGTCCCGGGAGAATGGGGTGTGGATATCGATCAGCCCAGTTTCACCGACATTGAGTACGGCAACCGGCGGCGTGTGTCGCGTCGGGAGAAGTTCTTGGAAGCGATGGACGCCACGATCCCGTGGGCGTCGTGGGTGGGGGTGATCGAGCCGTTCTACTACGCGGATCGTGCGGGTAAGCGGGGCCGTAAGGCCAAGCCGGTGGAGACGATGCTGCGGATGTACCTGCTGCAGGTGTGGTTCTCCCTGTCCGATGAGGGCGTGGAGGACGCGGTGTACGACTCGTACGCGATGCGCCGGTTCATGGGGTTGGACTTCGCGGTCGAGCAGGTCCCGGACGCCACGACGCTGCTGCACTTCCGGCACTTGTTGGAGGAGCACCACCTCGGGGAGAAGCTGTTGGCGGCGCAGAACGAGGTGTTCGCGCAGCAGGGCTGGATCATGCGGGGCGGGTCCATCATCGACGCCACGATCATCGCGGCGCCGTCATCAACGAAGAACGCCACCGGCACCCGCGACCCGGCGATGCACCAGACGAAGAAGGGCAACCAGTGGCACTTCGGGATGAAGGCCCACATCGGCGCTGATGCCGGGACCGGGTACGTCCACACGGTGACCGCGACCGCGGCGAACGTGCATGACCTGGACGAGGCGGTGCACCTGGTGCGCGCCGATGACGAGGTTGTGTACGCCGACGCCGGGTACCAAGGAGCTGCGAAGCGGCCCGAGATCGCCGAGAACGAAGACCTGTCACAAATCACGTGGCAAGTCGCCCCACGTAAAGGGGTGCTCAAGACGATGCCCGAGCATGACCGCGCCGTGGCATCACGCCAGGCGTCGGTGCGGGCCAAGGTCGAACACCCGTTCCTCATCGTCAAGCGTGACTTCGCCTTCACCAAGACCCGCTACCGCGGGATCGCGAAGAACCTCAACCACCTCAACGTGTTGTTCGCCTCCGCGAACTGGTTGATGCGCGCCAGGGCCGCCGCCCTCATGGGGTGACGGCCAGGCTTCAGCCTGCCCGCAACCGCTAGAAACACCCCGAGACCCGGGGGTCAAGAGCCCAACCCACCGGGCGAAACGAGCCCCCGGGGAGTGCCCCCGACCCCGCCGGGCCCCCGCACCAACCAACTGCCCCCTTGATCAGCGCTTCCCTAAACGTCGGAGGCGCGGAAACGAGCATCGCGTGAGGCACCAAGGGGCTCTGGGGGATCAGCCCGGCCTCCACGCCTGGGCTCAGTTGACGGTTACGTGGACGTGGTCCATGTGGTTCTGGGTGGGTGAACCACGGTCCTCCATCATCCTCCAGGAACGCCCGGGCGCCCAATAGCGCTGCCGCCAGATGAGGTACTTGACGTCGTACGTCCCGATATTGGCCTGGACGAAAGCGGCGACCGCGTCACCTTGGCTGCGTGAGGAGATCATCAGGTCCAGTGCCTGACCGGTGCCGTGTTCGCCCGCCCCTGCCCGGAACCCGCCGATGCTGCCGAGCCCGAATCGCTGTTGGACCGCAGTGCACAAGCGGGCCGCGTTGGACCGCACGCCCAAGCCACCGCACTTGGCGGACACGCCGCCGGACCCGGAGCTCGCACGGCTGCTCGAGGCGGTCGACTGGCCCGAGGGTGCTGTGTTTACGGGGTCGGGCTTGGGCTTGGGCTTGGGCTTCGGGATGGCTTTGACCCCGGAGACCCCGACCGGGTTGGGTGCGGCTGGGGCAGCGCCGGTAGGCGCAACTACTGCCGGGGTGACGGCCACTCGAGCCAGCGACCGTGAAGCACTGCCTGCATCGTCGCGTGTGCCGACGGTTACGACGGCAGCCGCCTGCGGCAGTTCCAGGCTGGAGTTGCTCGGCGCCACGGTGAATGCGGTCGCACCCGCCACGACACCAGCAACGGCGACTCCCTTCGCCGCCCAGACCGCGCTGGCTCGGGCGGCCCCGTCTGGCAGTCGACGAACAGGGCCTTGGGCACGGCGTCGACCGGGCGCGCGGTGGCGAGACATGTAGGTGGGGTGCCTTCCGGGGCGGAAACAAGAAGCCCCAACGTACGTCATGACCGCCAACAAAGTCACATTCTGGTAACGACGCGCCATCGCCGCATCCTCGCGTGCGGCCGCAGCGAGCCGCCCGGAACAGGGTTTGGACTCCCCTGACAACGCTGATGGTCGGCGGCTGAGGACTCTCCCAGCGAAGTGAGTTGAAACGCGAAGCTGCCGTCGCCCCTTTCATTGGCCATGTACGCTATCATCGCTTTATGTCGATGCTAGATGGGACGTCCTCGAGTCGGTTAACCAACCCGCTGGACGCGGCGGCGTTGTTCCACGGGTTCAGCGATCCCTCACGGGTGTCGATCCTTCGGCATCTGGCGTTGGGTGAGCATCGCGTGGTGGACCTGACCGCTCACCTGGGTTTGGCGCAGAGCACCGTCTCTGCGCATCTGCGGTGCCTGAGTGACTGCGGGCTGGTCTCCGGGCGCGCCCAGGGACGGGCGACGGTGTACTCGCTGCAGCATGCGCAGGTGCTCGAGGATCTCTGGGAGGTGGCCGAACGGCTCCTGGAGCGCACCGGTCATGCACCGGCGTTCTGTCCCAGCAGCGGCAAGGCCGCAGCGGCGGACGCGTCATGAGCGTGCCGGCCCCCGGGACCACTGATCCGGCTGGCGTGTCTGCCGCGGAGGTGGAGGCGCTGACGCGGCGGGCGTTGCGGCTGTCCCAGTTCACGGTGGCGTACAACGTGGCTGAGGGTGTGGTCGCGGTCGCCGCGGGGCTGATGGCGGGGCTGGTGTCCTTGGTCGGGTTCGGGTTGGACTCGGGGATCGAGTCGGCGACGGCGGTCCTGGTGGCGTTGCGCCTGTCCGCTCGGCTGCGCCTTGGGAAGGCCGATGAGGCCAAGGAGCGGCGCACCCTGCGGGCTGTCGCGGTGACGTTCTTCGCCCTGGCCGGTTACGTGACGGTCGAGGGAATCCGGTCGTTGGCCGCCGGTGACCCACCGGAGCACTCGACGGTGGGGCTGGTGCTGCTCGTGCTCTCCGTGGTCATCATGCCCGTGCTGGCCCGGGCCAAGCGCCGCGTGGGCGGCGCCCTGGGCGGGGACCGGCTCATACTGGCCGACGCCGCCCAGACCAGGATCTGCGTGCTGCTCAGCGTCTCCACCTTGGTCGCCCTCGGCCTGTACGCACTGACCGGCGCAGCCTGGCTGGACCCGGTGGCCGGGTTCGTCATCGCGGTCTTCGCCGTGCGTGAGGGCCGCGAGGCGTGGGAAGGCGAGCTGGTGGAGGAAGACGATGACGACCACTGACCCTGAGACTGCACTGGCGTGGTGGGCCCTGGCCCTGTTCGCGGTCTACCTCACGCTGGGGTTCGTGCTCCGCTCGGTGCTGCATTACCGGGCCACCGGCGACACCGGGTTCCGGGGCATCTCCGGGCCGGTGGGCTCACCCCGGTGGTGGGCCGGTGTGCTGTTCGTCCTCGCCCTGCTGACCGGGGTCCTCGGGCCCGTCGCGGCACTGGCCGGCATGGAGCCGATCGGGGTGTTCAACGACCCGGACGTGCAGGCCGCGGCCGCGGTGGCCGCGGTCGTCGGGATCGTTCTCACGGTGCTCGCTCAGCTGGGGATGGGCTCCGCCTGGCGGATCGGGGTCCGTGAGGGCGAACGCACGGCGCTGGTGACGGTGGGGTGGTTCGCGGTGGTGCGCAACCCGATCTTCAGCGCCATGGCTCTCACGGGGGCGGGGCTGGCCTTCATGGTGCCCAACCTGGTCTCCATCGCGGGGCTGGCTCTACTGCTGATTGCCCTGCAGCTTCAGGTCCGGATTGTCGAGGAACCGTACCTGCGCGCCCAGCACGGTCCGGCGTACACCAGCTATGAGCAGTCCGTCGGACGGTTCGTCCCGTTTCTGGGACGTCGCCGGCGCACCCGGGCCTGAGTGTCCACCGCCCGTCCACGGTGACCGGCGCCCGGGGGACCCCGCTCCCGGGTTTTACCCTGGTCTCCCTGTGGGGCTGGTCAGGACATGTTCACCTGCCGGCGATGTTCGCGATCGGTGTGGGTGGTCCCGTCTGCTTGACGTTGAAGTTGCCCTTGCCGCGCTGACCGTTGACCGCTTGGGTGCTCTGGGCGAGGGAGATCGTGGCGTGAGCGGCGGCGTCACTCATCTGATCGAGCGCCACCGGGCTCAGGTTGTCGATGTCATCGCAGGAGAGGTGGTAGCAGGGGTCGTACTGTTCGCCAGCCTGGCCGCCATAGACGGCCGCCTCTTCTGCCGTCTTGATGCCCTCGGCACCGGTGAACAGTCCCCCGGCCGGGATGCCGGCGTCGATGAACGGCCCGTAGTCCGACCGTCCGTCGAAGGCGGTGGGTTCGGTGGCCAGACCCTGGCTGGCGAAGTAGTCCAGGAACAACGTCTCGATGGCGTCTGACCCTGCCGGCGCGCCGCCGGGCGGCGGGGTGGAGTCGGACAGGTCGCCGTCGTAGACGAAGCGCACGAAGTTGGACGACCCGACCATGTCGAAGTTCAACATGGCGGCGATATGCGACCTCTCCTCGGGCGACAGGCCTGCCACGTAAGCCTCAGCCCCGAGGAGGCCGGACTCCTCGGCGCCGAACCAGATGAAGCGGACCTTGTTGCGGGGGTTCACCTTCGCCATCTGCTCGGCGATCTCCAGGGTCGTCGCCGACCCTGACCCGTTGTCGTTGAGTCCCGGCCCGACACCCACCGAGTCCAGGTGGGCACCGACCACGATCACGTTGTCGGGGTCGCCGCTGGTGCTCTCGGCAATGACGTTGCTGGTGGTGTACGTGCCGGGAGCCCAGTCGATCTTGAACCGGGCGGTCTGACCGGTGTCCCCGCTGAGCACCCCGTTCGCCAGCTCCGTCCCGGTCTCCACCGTGGCGGCGAACGTCGGGATGTTGATGCCGTCGAAGTTGAACCACAACGGCTCCGTGCGGCCCGGCTGCCCTT
This sequence comes from Ornithinibacter aureus, assembly GCF_009858245.1. Lineage (NCBI taxonomy): Bacteria > Bacillati > Actinomycetota > Actinomycetes > Micrococcales > Intrasporangiaceae > Ornithinibacter > Ornithinibacter aureus. The sequence continues at coordinate 2,789,334 of NZ_VMSB01000001.1, read as the reverse complement.
CGTTGATGAACACCATCGCTGCGGCACCAGAGGCGTCAGCCCGCAGGAACTTCTCGGCGAAGGGGCAGGTACCGCGCTGCACGATGATGATCGCCCCCGGGGGCATCCCGGTGTAGTCCGCGTCCTGGCAGCCGCTGGTGCTGGTGTTCGCTGGCCCCACCGCAGGCAGGGCCAGGTCGATGGCCCACACCGGGGCGGTGACGTCGATGCTGTACGGCGTGGACTTGAACATCGAGCCGAAGTCACCGCCAAGGCTCGCCCCGGCGATCCCGCCAACGAACTCGGTGCCACCCTCAATGCTCAGCACCGGCGCCTCGAAGTCAGCCAGGAAGTCCAATGTGTACTCGAAGTCCTGCACCTCGACGTCGAACCCGGCCGCCGCGGCCCGCTCTGCGACGTAGTCCGCGGATCCGTCGTACCCCGGTGCCCCGGACAGCCGGTTCCCGGCTGCAGCATCAGAGATCGCCTGGAAGGCCTGCTCGTGCTCGAGGATCCCCGCCACGGTCACGGCCGCACGGAGCTTTGCCGAGTTGTTGTTGTTCGGATTCGCCGCCGCTGGGACGGCCCCCACGAGCAGGACGGCGCACACCAGGAATGCGCCACCGACCGGCATTGACCGCTTCATCTTCCGCCTCCGACATCCATGGCGAGCCACGAAGAAAGTCGGTCCCCAGCATCGCCCTCCACCCACGGAGCGTCAAGGGCTCGACCGCAGCGCCTCCGACGAGTGTGTGACCGAGCTCGAGCTTGGCTTGACCCTGTGCGTCAGGCTGTGGTGAGACACAACGACTGAGTTCCTTCCCTTGCACGGGGTGAGAAGCGAGTAGCAACCGATGACGATGACTTTGGCTGATGGGGCCGTTGATGATGGGGTCATGGGACCTCGAGCTGACCGGCCCAAGCGGCGGGTGTTCACGGCGGAGTACAAGGCGCGGATCCTGGCCGAGTACGACGCTGCCGAGCATGGGGCGCGGGGTGCGGTCCTGCGACGGGAGGGGTTGTACTCCTCGCACATCGTGGAGTGGCGCCGAGCTGCTGAGGCTGGTGCGCGGGCGGGGCTGGGCCCGGTCGGGCGGGACCGGCGGGACGCGGAGATTGCGGCGCTGACGGCCCGGGCGGAGCGGGCCGAGGCCGAGCTGGCTAGGACCCGGGCGGCGCTGGACCTGGTGGGAAAAGCACACGCGCTCTTGGAGACTCTCTCCGAGAGCGCGGAGCCGACCAAGCGGTCGCCGCGGTGATCACCCCGCTCGTGGACGAGCTCGCCGTGCACACCGGCGTGAAAGCCGCGTGCGCGCTGCTGGGACGGGCACGAGGCAGCCACTACCGCGCCAAAGCCCCTCGCCCAGTTCGGGACCGGGCGCAGCGGCCGGCCCCACCCAACGCGCTCACTGACGCCGAACGGCGTGAGGTGCTGTCGGTGTTGACCAGCGACCGGTTCATCGACAAGTCCGTGGCCCAGACCTGGGCGACGCTGCTGGACGAGGGCACCTACCTGTGCTCGCGCTCCACGATGCACCGGATCCTGCGCACGAACGACGCCGCGGGTGAGCGCCGCGCCCAGGCCACCCACCCGCCCCGGGTCAAACCCGAGCTCGTAGCGACCCGGCCCGGGCAGGTGTGGTCCTGGGACATCACCAAGCTCCGAGGACCCGAGCGTGGGGTGTACTACCACCTGTACGTCGTGATCGACATCTTCTCCCGCTACGTCGTCGCGTGGACCGTCGCCGCCTACGAGGACTCGGTCCTCGCCGAGAGCATGCTCGAGGAGGCGATGGGTGTGCATGGGATCCCCGACGTGGTCCACGCGGACCGGGGTACCTCGATGACCTCCAAACCCGTGGCACAGCTGCTCGTCGACCTGAGCGTGACCCGTTCGCACTCCCGCCCGCACGTGTCCAACGACAACCCCTACAGCGAGGCCGCGTTCAAGACGTTGAAGTGCGCCCCGGTCTTCCCTGGCGAGTTCGGGTCCCTGGCCGACGCCAGAGCCTTCTGCGAGACGTTCTTCGGCTACTACAACCACGAGCACCGCCACGCCGGGATCGGGCTGCACACTCCGGCCTCGGTCCACTACGGCACCGCGAGAGAGGTCCGCGCCCAGCGACAGGTCACCCTCGACGCCGCGTACGCGACCCACCCCGACCGCTTCGGCCGCCGCCGGCCGGCACCACCGAAACTGCCCACCGCCGCGTGGATCAACCAGCCCTCACAGGAGGCCCTCATACAAAGCGCCTGACCGCAGATGTCTCAAACAGCTTGACACCTTCCGTGACGCGCCTGAACAACACTTGTCGAATGGTCACTCTGGCCGACGCGCAGGCACGGGACCTGAGGGATCTCGCACCACTGAACCTCAAGGAGAGGCATGATGTCCTTCCTTCGCGGAACTGGTCAGTTGCGGTGGGCACGGAAGGAGGATCATGACCCTGGCGGTGACGGTGCTGTACTTCGAGGGTTGCCCGAGCTGGCGGACCGTGCTCGATCGGTTGCCGCCGGCGGCGGCCCTCGTCGGTGTCCGGATCACGGTGAGCACCCAGCTGGTCCAGACGCCCGAGGATGCCGACCGGTTGGGGTTCACCGGGTCGCCCACCATCCTCATCGGCGGGCACGACCCGTTTGCTGAGCGAGGCATGGTCCCGGCGATGGCGTGCCGGGTGTACGCGACACCGCAGGGTCTGGCCGGATCGCCCACGGTCGACCAGCTCGCCGAGGCCCTCAGGTCGAGCGTCAACTAACGCGCCGTCCGGCTCTCTGGCCACGGACGCCCATGTGGGCGACCATTGTGTTGTCATGGACACCGCACAGGGAGCCTCGGCCCAGACCCAACCGTCCTGCTGGTGCTGTGGCAACGCCTTCGACGACACGGACCTGACCCGCTTGGGCGCCCACCCAGAGGTCGGCCTGTGCGCTGGCTGCGCCCGGTGGCTCAACCGGCGGGCGCGCTCCACGGCCGACCAAGGACGTCGCTCCCCGGCTGTGGTGCTGCGCCGCGGCATCGGCGCCGCCCGGGAAAGGGTGATGACCGTTGGCGCTCACGCCTGGCCGCTTGTCGGGCCGCTGCTGACGCGTCTGGACAGGCACCTTCCCTGACGGGTCGACAACGCATCGGTCGCGCCGCGCTCAGCAGTCGCAGCCGGAGTCGGTGCACGTGTCCTGGATGCTGCCTGCTGGCCGAACCCCGGGGCGCAGCAGTCCTCTCCCCGCCAGCTCTCGAGTCCCTCGCGGACCGCGACCGCGGCGATGACCAACGCGGCGACCGAGTCGAGCCACCACCAGCCCAGGATGGCGTTGGCAAGCAACCCCAGCAGGAGCACGGCGGACAGGTAGGTGCACAGCAGGGTCTGGGTGGAGTCCGCGACGACCGAGCCCGACCCCAGCTGGCGTCCGGTGCGGCGCTGCGCCCAGGACAGCAAGGGCATCACGGCCAACGAGGTCGCAGCCAGCGCGATCCCGAGCGGGGCGGTGTCTGGTCGCTGGCCGGTGGCCAGCGCCGTCAACGAGTCGGCCGGGACGTACGCGGCCAGGGCGAAGAACGACACCGCGATCAGGCGTCGTGCGGTGTGCTCGCGCGACTCGGGCACCTGGTGACGGAACTGCCAGAGGATGACCAGCCCGGAGGCGACCTCCACGGTGGAGTCCAGGCCGAAGCCGACGAGCGCGGCCGAGTCCGCCGCCCTGCCCCAGCTGATCGCCAGGACGGCCTCGATGACGTTGTAGGCCACCGAGGCCCCGGCCAGGAGCTGGGCTCGAACCGCCAGCTGAGCTCGGCGGGCCGCGACGGTCGGCGGTGACACTTCTTGCCGTGCGGGCCCGGTCACCAGTTCACGCCCAAGCACTGACGGTCGCGGGTGGTTTCCACCTGAAGCGTCGCGTGGGCGATCGCGAACTGGTCGTGCAGGACGGCCCGCGCCGCGGCCAGAACCTGTTCGGGGTCGCCGGCCTCAGTGACCAGGTGTGCGGTGGCGACGTCCATGCCCGAGGTCAGGGTCCACACGTGCAGGTCGTGGACCCCGGAGACGCCGTCCACGTTCTCCAGGGCGGCCAGCATCTCGGTGGGTTCGATTCCGGCCGGGGCGTGCTGGCCGAGCACGGCCAGGACCTCTCGGCCGAGCATGACCGCGCGCACCAGGACGAACACGGCGATGGCCAGGGCGATCACCGTGTCCCATACCGCTGAACCGGTCGCGGACACCAGCAGGGCCGCGGCGATGACACCCACCGAGCCCAAAGTGTCGGCGATGACCTCGAGGTAGGCGCCCTTGACGTTCAGGCTCTCCCCGGCGCCGCCGCGGAGCAGGAAGATACAGATGACGTTGATGACCAGTCCGATGGTGCCGACGACCAGCATCGTGCCGGAGGCAACCTCTGCCTCGGTGCCGATGCGGCTGACCGCCTCGACGCCGATGTAGACCGCTACGCCGATCATCAACAGCACAGCCAGCCCGGAGGCGAAGACCTCCGCCCGGTAGGAGCCGAAGGTGCGGCGCCCGGTGCTGTCTGGGCGGGTTGCGATCCGGGTCGCGACCAACGCCGCTCCCAGCGTCACCACGTCGGCGGCCATGTGCCCGGCATCGGAGAGCAGCGCCAGCGACTGCGAGAGCACTCCCGCGACCAGCTCCACCCCGAAGAATCCCCCGACCAGGGCGAACGCGACCGCCAAGCGCCACCGGTGCCGGCCACCGGCGTGCCCGCCGCCGTGTCCGTGTCCGCCGCTCACGTGGGACCCACCCCGGAATGGTCAACGACTGCGCCCGCACCTGCGCCTGCACCCGAGTCGTGCACGGTGTGCTCGCGGGTCACGTCCAGCAGCATCCGCACGTGCGCGTCGGACAGACGGTAGTAGACGTTGCGTCCCTCACGACGGCCGGTGACCACGGACGCGGCCCGCAACAATCGCAGCGCCTGACTGACCGTGGTCTCCGTCGTCCCGGTCGCCGCGGCCAGGTCGCACACGCACAGCTCCCCGGCCTCCAGCAGGGCGTAGAGCAGCTTGGCCCGGGTCGGGTCGCCGAGCAGCTTGAACACCGCGGCTACGGCCACGATCTCCTCGGGCCGCGGCGCGTTCTCGGCCACCAGTCGCACTTTTTCCGGATGCACGCACTCCACAGCGCACCCGTCGAGCCCCAGAACCGTCGCCATCGTTGTCCTTCATCTGAACAGGTGATCAGGTGTTACTGTGGTCCCTCGCGACCGGCCTGTCAACTGGGCTGAGTCACCGAAGGCTCCAGGTGGCCATCACGGCACCCTGGAGCGCCTCGTCACCATAAGGGGAGTCCGTTCGTGGCCAAGCGCAACACCATCCTGTCCGTGCTACTGGTCCTAGCGCTGGGCGTGCTCGCCACGGTCATCGTGCTCGCGGCTCGCCCCACAACCTCGGACGCGCAGGCCGGGGATGACGTGACCACCTCCGGCGTCGTCGTGCGCGAAGACAGCCACCGCCTGTCCACCGCGCCCCCGGGGGCCCCGGTGTTCGTGGAGTTCCTGGACTTCGAGTGCGAGTCCTGCCGCGCGGCGTTCCCGAGCATCGAGAAGCTGCGCGCCGAGTACGAGGGCCAGGTCAGCTTCGTCATCCGCTACTTCCCCATCGACAGCCACGCCAACGCGATGAACGCCGCCAAAGCCGTGGAGGCCGCGGCCGCCCAAGGCAAGCTCGAGCAGATGTACACGATGATGTACGAAACCCAACCCCAGTGGGGAGAGCAGCAGGATTCTCGCGCCGGCCTGTTCCGCGAATTCGCCTCAACCCTCGGACTGGATCTGGCCGCCTACGACGCCGCCGTGGCCGACCCCGCCACCGAGGCCCGCATCGAGAAGGACCGCCAGGACGGGCTGGCGCTGGGCGTGCAGGGCACCCCCACGTTCTTCCTCGACGGCACCAAGATCAACCCCTCCAGCGAGGAAGAGCTGCGGGCCGCATTGGACGCCGCCATCGCCCAGTGAGCCCCACCGCCATCCCGACGCCTCGCGCCACCGCCGACGCCCCCTCACCCGGGCGCGAACCAGGGGCTGCCAGTGAGGGGAGGTGGATCGCCATCGCAATGATCGTCGTCGGCACCGCTGGCGCGTTGGCGTCCGCCGCCCTGATCATCGAGAAAGTCGCGGTACTTGCCGACCCCACCCACGTCCCTGCCTGCAGCATCAACCCCGTGATCAGCTGCGGGTCGGTGATGATGTCCTGGCAGGCCGAACTCCTCGGGTTCCCCAACCCCGTCCTCGGCCTGGCCGGCTTTCCCGTCGTCGCCGCCTCCGGCGCGGCCCTCCTCGCCGGTGGCCACCTGCGACGCTGGTACTGGATCGCCCTGCTCGCCGGATCCCTGGCCGGTGTGGGCCTCGTGCACTGGCTCATCTTCCAGAGCCTGTACCGCATCGGCGCCCTCTGCCCCTACTGCATGGTCGTGTGGGTGTGCGCCGTGACCACGCTCGTGGCGGTCTCCGCCCTGCTCGCCACCCGCGGCATCCTGCCCGCATTCATCGCCCGGTACGCACCCACGATCCTCATCGCCTGGCTGGCCGTCGTCGCCACTTTGGCCACCATCCGATTCCGCGACTACTGGGCAACACTGCTCTTCTAGCCTCCTCGGCCACCTGCTGCCCGGCAGTCCCGCTTCTTGTGTGTGCCGTGCCTAGCGGCGGATCGCCTCACGCTGCGCGAGGGGAGTACATGATGACGGCAACCCCCACCAGGCAGATGAGAGCTCCGGTGATGTCCCACCGATCGGGGCGGAACCCGTCCGCGATGACTCCCCACAGCAGAGACCCGGCGACGAACACCCCGCCGTATGCAGCGAGGATCCGGCCGAAGTGAGCGTCCGGTTGCAGCGTGGCCACGAAACCGTACGCTCCCAGGGCGATGACCCCCGCACCCACCCACACCCAGCCGCGGTGCTCACGCACTCCCTGCCAGATCAGCCAGGCCCCACCAATCTCGGCAATGGCGGCCAACACGAACAGAAAGAGGGATCGCGCCACAGTCATGCGGTCATGGTGCCAGCGTGGACAAGGGTGGCGTCTCACCCCGAACGCCAGAACGGAACCCCACGCTAGGCGAGTGCCCAATAGGGGGCCATGTTGGTCAACGCGTCCAACTGGGCTAAGGAGCACAGCACTGTGCGATGAGACGCATGCTCATCGACACCACGCCCAGGGCCACACGGCGGCACGTCCGGGAGACCACCCGCACGTAGACGACCAAGGATCGTGCATCTCAACCGCGGTCGCCCTGTGCGTCGCTCGAGGGTTTGGTCGGAGTGCTGTTGATGAGGTGTTCGAAGGTGGTGGCGGCGCCGCTCGCTTGGTCGTCCAAGACGTGCGCGTACACGCGCAAGGTGATGGCGGGGTCGGCGTGCCCGAGCCGTGCGGCGACGACATGGACCGGGACGCCGGCCTTGAGGAGGAGGGTGGCGTGCAGGTGGCGCAGGTCGTGCAACCGGATCACCGGCAGCGGTGGGGTGCCGGCCTCGACGGCGGCGGTGTTGTGCTGGCGCTGCAGCTTGGCCATCAACGCGGTCGGGGTGTCGGGGAACAGCGGTTCGCCGAGCTCACGGCGAAAGACGTGGTCCCCGCCCACCCACAACGCACCGGCCAGGGCCCGTTCGGCCTCCTGACGTTGGCGGTGCTCGGCCAGGACCGCGGCGGTGCCGGCGTCGATGCTGACGGTGCGTTCGCGCCCGCCCTTGGTGCTACCCTCCACCCGGACCCCGCCGATGACCGACACGGTCCCGCGCAGCCGTACGAATGCGCCCTGGCCGTGTTCGTCACCGAGGTGGACATCGGCCCAGCGCAGGTTCATCAGCTCCCCACGCCGGGCGCCGGTGTACGCGGCAAGCCGGAAGTAGCCGTGCAGCCGGTGCCCCATCGTCGTGGCCAGGAAGGAGGCCAGGTCGTCAGCGGTCCACATGACCACCGCAACAGCCTGCTCCTTACGAGGTCGCTTGGCCCGCTCCGCCGGGTTGGTCGTGAGGATCTGGTCGTTGCGCACGGCGTCGGCGAACGCCTTGCGCAGCACTGCGTGCACGTACTCCACCGACCGCGCCGACAGCGGCTTGCCGCCCCGCCCGCCGGACTCCATGAGCTGCCGGTACAGCGTGCTCAGATCGGCCGGGCGCAGCGCCTGCAACCGGATCCGCCCGATCCGGGGCGCCACGTAGGTGTTGATGATGTGTTCGTAGCCGGCGCGGGTGCGGGGCTTGACTTCGAGGGCGTGCGCCATGAGCCACCGGTCCAGGTACTCCCCCACAGTCACCGTGCTGCGGTCGACGAACTCCCCCCGGCCGGCAGCGATCCTCGCCTCGTCCCGGGCACGCTTGGCCGCGGCCTCGGTGGGGAACCCGCCCACCCAGCGGGGCTTGCTCACCCCGGCGCTGTCGGTCACCCGGATCACGTACGACCAGCTGTTCCCGCGCCGGATCACCCCGTTCCGCAGCTTCGGCGCCGCACCACCCTGGCGGGCGCTGCTCATCGGGCACCCGCCAGCCGAGCAGCCGGCACGAGTTCGAGGGAGTCGACGTAGGTCGCGAGGTCCTCACCGCGGACCCAGCGTGAGCCGCCGATCCGCACCGAGGGCAGCGCCCCGCAGCGGACCAGCTCGTAGACCTTGCTGCGGCCCACACTCAACGCCGCCGCGACGTCGGTCAGCGTGTACAGCATCTTGTCCTCCATGGTCTTCCCCTTCCCTCGTAGAGCCCGCCACGCCGTGATCGGGTGCGGGCCGACTGACATCCGAAAGCGTCCAAGGGGGCTCTTGTGGACACCGCGCCTTCCGTGGTTTCGTAACCACCGCACGGATCCGGGCCCGGGCGCGATGACCGCCCAGACCCACGGTCTTGCTAACGCTTTGCTAACCGCACACCGAACAGACCCAGCTTCATCCGCACGATTCGAGGAGGCCGTGAGCACGAAACGTGCTCCCAAAAACGTTCTGGGACAGCCCGTCTCGAACTGAAAATCGGAAGGTCGGCGGTTCGACCCCGCCCCTGGCCACCAGCAGCGCCGCAGCCCCCCGAGCCGCAGGTCACCACCGGTGAACCTGCGGTTTCGTCGTTTCCTGGGGCTGGTCACATGCGGGGGCTGGTCACATGCGCGGGGTGCTCATCAGGATGGCAGGCCCAGCTCACCGCGCCAGGTCGCGAGGCGGCCGGCCCGGCTGATCGCCCGAAGCCGCCGCTCGACCCCGGGCCGCTCGGAGTCGGTGACCGCCAGCAGCAGGTGGTCACCGCGACGCAGCATCGTCGACGGTTTCGGTGCGAAGAGGATGCCGTCACGCAGGATCAGCGCGACGGTCGCGTCCCCGGGCAACCTCAGTTCGGAGATCTCGACCCCGTGCAGCCGCGACCCCTTGGGGATGTCGCAGGTGAGCATGCTCGCTCCGATGTCCTCGAACGGTGCGTGTTCGATCTCCAGCTCGGCGGTGATCTCCGGCTCCGTGACGGCCAGCCGCGACGCCGCCCAGGGCAGGGTCGGCCCCTGGATGACGGTGAAGACGACGACGAGCAGGAAGGTGACGTCGAAGATCTGCTGTGCGTTCGGCACCCCGGCGGTGATGGGGAAGGTGGCGAGCACGATGGGAACCGCACCGCGCAACCCTGCCCACGAGGTGAACGCCTGCTCGCGCCACGGCATCCGAAACGGGATGGAACACAGCGCGACCGACAGGGGGCGCGCCACGAGGGTCAGGGCGACCCCGACGACGATCGCGGGCACCAACGCGTCGGCCAGCCGGCTCGGCGAGGCGAGCAGCCCCAGCACGACGAACAGGCCGATCTGCGAGAGCCAGGCCAGCCCCTCGGCGAACCCCAGGGTGGCCGCCCGGTGCGGCAGGTCGGCGTTGCCGAGCAGCAGGCCTGCGAGGTAGACCGCCACGAACGGGCTCCCACCGACGACCCCGGCGACGCCGAAGCCGAGCATGGCGAACGTCATCGTGGCCAGCGGGTACAGGCCGGTGGCCGGCAGGGCGACCCGCGACAGCACGAACCGCCCGGCGAACGCCACGACCACCCCGGCGACGACCCCCAGCCCCATCTGCTGGACGAACCCGAACAGGGCCGACCACCCGTCGAGGTCCTCCCAGGCCGAGGAGACGACGAGGGTGACGAGGATGATGACGGGTGGGTCGTTGAGCCCCGACTCGGCCTCGAGCAGGGCCCGCGTGCGGCGGTTCAGCGGCAGCCGACGCATGACGGCGAACACCGCGGCCGCGTCGGTGGAGGACACGACGGCCCCGAGCAGCAGCGCGGTGCGCACGTCGACGTCGAGCAGCAGCCACGCAGCCGTCGATGTCACGGCCACGCTGATCGCGACCCCGACGGTCGCGAGGACCCCTGCGTGCAGGGCCACCGGGCGGATGACGTGCAACCGGGTCGTCAGACCCCCTTCGGCGAGGATGACGGCCAGCGCCACGGTGCACACCGTCTGCGCCACGGCGGCGTCGTCGAACCGCAGACCCAGACCCGCTTCACCGATGGCCAGCCCGATGCCCAGGTAGAGCAGCAGGCTCGGCAGGCCGGCGCCCGTGGACACGCGAACCGCCGCCACCCCCAGCAGCAGCACGGCCGAGACGACGAGGACGACGACCTCGAGACGGTCAGGCGACATGTCCCAGGGCACGGCCGACGGCATCCATGGACCAAGCCTGACACGGCGCCATCACGGGCACCATGGCGGCAGGACCCCATTTCCGGCGCCGAGGCGGCACGCCTCACAGCATCCCTCGACGCACCCAGCGGTAGCCGCGGGGTTGCTCCGACGACTGTCAAGGGGTGGCGAGGAACCCGTGGGCCTGGGCGCTCGTGTCGTCCAGGTGGTCGCCGACCTTGTCCAGGGCGGCCCCGACTGCGCCAGCCTTGCGCCGTTCACGACCGCTGTCAATGAGACTCGGCCGCAGCAGGGTGCTTCACGTCGTCGAGCCGGTGGCGGGCCACGAACCGGAAGCGGTCCCCACGAAACAGCGACCTGGTCCACTCGACCGGCTGGCCCTGCGCATCCCAGGCCGTGCGGTGCACGAGCAGGAGCGGCAGACCGGTGTCGACGCCGAGGAGGTCGGCGACCACCGGGTCGGCGAGCGTGGTCTCGACACTGTCCTCGACGGCATCCACGACGCGGCCGTAGGCCTCGGCGAGCGTGCGGTAGAGCGACCCCTTGGCGGCCAGGTGCTCGGCCAGGCCGGGGAAGACTCCCGGCAGGTGGGCCACCTCGTGGGCGATGACCTCGTCACCGCGGGTGCGCAGCCGTTCGACCCGCTGGACGGGCTGGCCCGGTTCGACCCGCAGCGGCCCGACCATGGCGTCGGTGGCCTCCTCGACGGTGACCGACAGGATGCGGCTGCCCGGGCTCCAACCCTCGGCGGCGAGGTCCTGGCTGAACGACGTGGCCTGGCGCACCTGCATGAGCTTGGGTTGGGAGACGAAGGTGCCGCGCCCCTGCGTGCGTTCGAGGCGTCCCTCGATGACGAGCTCGGCGATGGCCTGGCGCACGGTGGTGCGGGAGGTGTCGAACTGCTCGGCGAACTCACGCTCGGTCGGGACGGCCGCTCCCGTGGGCAGGTCGGCGATCAACGCGAGGATCTCGCGCTTGACGCGGTAGTACTTCGGGACCTTCATCGCACCTCTTGACGCCGACCGGCAGACACCCCTGCGAGGGTGGTCTACACCAATCTACGTCATGACGTGGTCAGCGCACACGTCCCCCGGGTCGCGAGGCAGCGTCAGGGGCGGCGACCGGCCTTCCCGCGAGGGGCGGTGGGGCCGGTCAGCAGAACTGCGCCTCGATGACCTCGATCTCGGTGTCGGTGAGCTCGAGGTGCACCGCCTGCGCCGAGTCGGTGATCGACTCGGGTCGGCTCGCACCCGGGATAGGAATGACGTGCTCGCCGAGCGACAGCTCCCACGCCAGCACGACCTGCTGCGGGCTCACGCCGCGCGCGAGACCGATCTCGTGGAAGGCGGGGTAGGTCTGACCCACCTGCTTGCTGGCGGCGCCGGTGCCGCCGAGCGGGCTCCACGGCAGGAAGGCGATGCCGCGCTCCCCGCAGAACTCGAGCTCGTCGCGGCTGGACCGGAAGCGCGGGGAGAACTCGTTCTGGACACTGGCCAGGAATCCCTCGCCGAGCACCTCGATCGCGACCTCGATCTCCTCGACGTTGGCGTTGGAGATGCCGACGGCGCGGACCTTGCCTTCGTCCTGGAGGGCCTTGAACGTCTCGACGACCTCGCCGTAGAGCCGCCAACGGTCTGGTCGGTGCCACTGGTAGAGGTCGATGACGTCGCGATCCAGAGCCCGCAGCGACGCCTCGACCGCGCTGCGGATGTACTCCGGCGACCCGTCGCGACCCCAGGACTCCCCCGGGCCGCGGGTGATCCCGCCCTTGGTGCCGACGATGATGTCGCTCGTGTCGCCGTAGGACGCCAGCGCCTTCGCGACCAAGCGCTCGTTGTGACCCATCTGGTCCCACGCGGGGGCGTAGATGTCGGCGGTGTCGATCAACGTCACCCCGGCGTCGAGGGCGGCGTGCACGGTGGCGATCGCCCGCTCCTGCGCCGGCTGGTCGTTGGCGCCCATCGACATCGGCATGGCACCGAGGCCGATGGCGGAGACGGTGAACGGTCCGAGTCTGCGGGTCTTCATGACGTCCACCCTAGGTCGGCTCGAGGAGTCAAGACGTGCCCGGGATCCCGCGATCTCCTCTGCATGTCTCGACTCCTCGACCCCTCGGCCCTGTCACCCCGCGAGAAAAGTTCAGCACCCTCTCTTGACGACTCGATTGGTCTATGCCAATCTGAACTTGGTCTAAACCAATCCACGCCATTCGGAGGGCGCGATGAGCACGGTCGTCGACACCAACCCGCCGCTGGAGAAGCCAGCGGAGAAGCAGGGGCTGCGCATCCCCGGCTTCGCACAGCTCCAGCGGCTCGGCAAGAGCCTGATGCTTCCCATCGCCCTGCTGCCCGCGGCCGGCATCCTGCTGCGTCTGGGCCAGGAAGACCTGCTCGGTCAGTACGACTGGCCGGTGCTCGGCCCGTTCTTCGACGCCATGAGCGCTGCGGGTGGCGCGATCTTCGCCAACCTCCCCCTGCTCTTCGCCGTCGGTGTGGCCATCGGCTTCGCCCGCAAGGCCGACGGCTCGACCGCCCTGTCGGCCGTCGCCGGCTACCTCGTCATCTCCGAGGTCTTCAAGGCGATGTCCCCGGTGGTGCTCGAGGGTGAGACCACCCCCGGCGGCGACCAGGCGATGATCAACTACAGCGTCTTCGCCGGCATCCTCGTCGGCCTCGTGACCGCCTACCTGTTCGACCGGTTCCACACGATCCAGCTGCCGCCCTACCTTGGCTTCTTCGGCGGCCGCCGCTTCGTGCCGATCGTCGTGTCGTTCGCGTCGCTGTTCATGGGCTTCGCCCTCAGCTACTTCTATCCGATCTTCACCGCGGGCCTGACCGGTCTCGCCGAGTTCATCGCCGGGGCTGGCGCGTTCGGCGCCTTCGTCTACGGCTTCGTCAACCGCATGCTCATCCCCCTCGGCCTGCACCACATCGTCAACACCTACATCTGGTTCCTCTACGGCGACTACACCGTCGGCACCGAGGTCTACACCGGTGAGCTCACCCGCTTCGCCCAGGGCGACCCCGAGGCCGGCCGCCTCACCTCCGGCTTCTACCCGATCCTCATGTTCGGCCTGCCGGCCGCCGCGCTGGCGATGATCCACGCCGCGAACAAGAACCAGAAGAAGGTCGCCATCGGCATCCTGTCGGCCGCGGGCCTGACCGCCTTCCTCACCGGCATCACCGAGCCGCTCGAGTTCGCCTTCATGTTCGTCGCGTTCCCGCTGTACGTCCTGCACGCGGTGCTCACCGGCCTGTCCCTGGCCATCGCCTACCTGCTCGACATCCACCTCGGCTTCTCGTTCTCCGCCGGCCTGATCGACCTGCTGCTCTACGGCACGGCACCCGCAGCCAAGAACATCCCGCTGCTCATCGTCATGGGCCTGGTCTTCTTCGTCATCTACTACGTGGTCTTCCGCTTCGCGATCACCAAGTGGAACCTCATGACCCCCGGCCGCGACCCCAAGGGCGCCACCGACGACGACCTCGAGGCCGCCGCTGCCGCGTCCACCGGCACCGGCACCGGAGCGGGCACCGACCGCGCCCAGCAGCTCATCACCGCCTTCGGTGGGGCCGACAACCTCAAGAACGTCGACGCCTGCATCACCCGCCTGCGCATCGAGGTCGGCGACAAGTCCCTCGTCGACCAGGGCGCCCTGAAGGCCCTCGGCGCCGCCGGCGTCATCGAGGTCGGCAACAACGTCCAGGCCATCTTCGGCACCCAGGCCGACGGCCTCAAGGAGGAGATCCGGGCGGCCCTCGCCGGTGGCTCCGTCGCGGCATCCACCGCAACCCCCGCCACGGCATCCGCCTCACCCACGGCCCCGACGGCACCCGCCGCGGCCGCTGCGGTCACCGCCCCCGGAGCCCGCGTCGCCGTGCTCTCGCCGATCGCCGGCACCGTGGTCGACCTCGCGGACGTTCCCGACGCCACCTTCGCCAAGGGTCTGGTCGGCCCCGGCCTGGCCATCGACCCGCCCCGCGAGGTCGTCGACGCCGTGGCGCCCATCGCGGGCACCATCGTCAAGCTGTGGCCGCACGCCTACGCCATCCAGTCGCCCGAGGGCGTCGGGGTGCTCGTGCACCTGGGCATCGACACCGTGCAGCTCGACGGCGCAGGTTTCGACCTGCTCGCCGCCCAGGGCGACACGGTCGAGCTCGGCCAGCCGATCCTGCGCTACGACGTGGCCGCGGTCGAGGCCGCCGGCCGCAACCCGGTCGTGCCCGTGATCGTCCTCGAGCGCAAGGCCCACGACGTCACCCTGCGGGGCCTCGAGGCCGGCGACCAGGTCCGCGACCTCGAGCTGCTCCTCACGGCATCCGCCACCAAGACCAAGGTCGGTGGCTGACATGGAGGTCGTCATCCTCGACGACGCACGCGACCTCGCGTCGGTCGCCGCGGACGCCATCACGGCCCTGCTCGCCAGGAAGCCGGATGCCGTGCTCGGACTTGCCACCGGATCGTCACCGCTCGCCGTCTACGACGAGCTGACGGCGCGCCACGGGCGCGGCGAGGTGAGCTTCGCGCAGGCCCGCGCCTTCACGCTCGACGAGTACGTCGGCCTCCCGGCCGGGCACCCCGAGCGCTACCGCACGGTGATCGACCGCGACTTCGTCACCCGGGTCGACTTCGCCCCGGATGCCGTCCGGGGCCCGGACGGGCTCGCCGACGACATCCCGGCGTCGTGCGCCGCGTACGAGCAGGCCATCGCGGATGCCGGTGGGGTCGACCTGCAGATCTTGGGCATCGGCTCGGTCGGGCACATCGCCTTCAACGAGCCGGGGTCCTCGTTCGCCTCCCGGACGCGGATCAAGACGTTGACCCGCCAGACCCGGCTGGACAACGCGCGCTTCTTCGACGGCGACGTCGACCAGGTGCCGACCCACTGCCTCACCCAGGGGCTCGGCACGATCATGGCGGCCCGGCACGTCGTGCTGCTGGCGACCGGTGCGTCGAAGGCCGAGGCGGTGCACCAGCTCGTCGAGGGTCCGGTCAGTGCCCTGTGGCCGGCGACGATCCTCCAGCACCACCCGCACGCGACCGTGCTGCTCGACCCGGCGGCTGCCGGTCGGCTGCAGCTCGCGGGCTACTACCGCGAGACCTTCGCGGGCAAACCCACCTGGCAAGGAATCTGACCGATGCTCCTCACCGCTGCCACCGTGCTCACCGGGGAGCACTCCCACTCCCCCGGCTGGGTCGAGGTCGACCACGGCGTCATCTCGGCTGTCGGATCCGGCGTCCCTCCGCGACCGGCCGATGCCGACCTGGGTGATGTCGTGCTCACCCCCGGCTTCGTCGACATGCACGTGCACGGTGGCGGCGGTGGGGCCTACTTCGAGGCGACCGACGAGGCGATCACGGCATCCGTGACGCTGCACCGCAGCTTCGGGACCACGTCGACGATCGCGTCCCTCGTCTCCGACCACCACGACGTGCTCATCGCTCAGGTGCGCGCGCTTGCCGACCACGTCGAGTCGGGTGAGCTGCTCGGCATCCACCTCGAAGGCCCGTGGCTGTCACCGCACCGCTGCGGAGCCCACGAACCGAGCGCCCTGCGCGACCCCGACCCGGCCGAGGTGGCGGCACTGCTCGAGGCCGGACGGGGCACGATCCGGATGGTCACCCTGGCGCCCGAACTGCCCGGCGCGACCGAGGCCATCCGCCGCATCGTGGACGGTGGGGCGGTGGCCGCCATCGGGCACACCGAGGCGACCTACGAGCAGGCCCGGGCCGCGATCGATGCGGGGGCCACGGTCGCCACCCACCTGTTCAACGCGATGCGCCCCGTGCACCACCGCGAACCCGGCCCGGTCGTCGCGGCCCTCGAGGACCCCCGGGTCACGGTTGAGCTCGTGACCGACGGGGTGCACCTGCACCCTGCACTGCACCGCCTGGTCACCGCCGACGTCGGCCCCGACCGGGTGGCCCTGGTGACCGACGCCATGGCCGCCGCCGGCGTGCAGGACGGTTCCTACCGTCTGGGGTCCCTGGCCGTCGACGTCGTCGACCAGGTGGCGCGCGTGGCTGGCACGGACACGATCGCCGGCAGCACCGCGACCATGCAGCGCCTCGTGGCGCAGACGGTCAACCACGGCGGGCCGGACCGTGCCGAGGCGCTGCGCACCACCATCCGCCAGGTCACGCTGAACCCGTTGCGCGCCCTCGGCCTGCCGGCGCCGGGCCTGTCCCCCGGCGCACGGGCCGACCTCGTCGTGCTCTCCCCTGATCTGGAGGTCGTGAAGGTGATGCACGCCGGCTCGTGGGTCGCCCAGCCGGGGTGAGCTCACCGGCGTCGCGGCGATGCCCACACCACACCGGGCACGGGTCAGAGCAGGCCCCGCACGGTGTCGATGGTGTCGGCGTCGGCGGCGGTCTTGTCGTCGCGGTAGCGCAGCACCCTCGCGAACCGCAGCGCCACGCCGCCCGGGTAGCGGCTGGAGCGTTGCACCCCGTCGATGGCGATCTCGACGACCTGCTCCGGCTTCACCGGAACCACCCACCCGTCGGTGCCGTCGACGGCGAGCTCGGTGAAGCGCTTGGTCTGCCACGCCAGCACCTCGTCGGTCATGCCCTTGAACGTCTTGCCCACCATCGTGAACCCACCGGTCGCCGGGTCGCGTGCCCCGAGGTGGATGTTCGACAGGCTGCCCACCCGCCGCCCTGACCCCCACTCGACCGCGAGCACCACGAGGTCGAGCGTGTGCACCGGCTTGACCTTGATCCACCCGCTGCCGCGTCGCCCGGCGGCATACGGGCTGTCGGCGTCCTTGACGACGACACCTTCGTGCCCGGCGGCCACGAGGTCGGCGAAGAACTGCTCCGCGGCGGCGCGGTCGTCGGTCAGCAGCCGTGGGACCAGCAGGTGCGGCGCGAGGTCGAGCAGCACCTCGTGACGCACCCGGGCGCTCTCGTCGAGCAGGTCGCGACCACCCACGTGGAGGACGTCGAAGAGGAACGTCGTGAGCGGCATCCGCGCCTGCAGACCGGCGAGGTCTGCCGAACTGGCCGTTCGCGCCCCGGTGACCTGGAAGGGCTCGGGCCTGCCGTCGCCCCGCAGCACGATGGCCTCGCCATCGACGACGAGGTCGCCACCCGGCAGCGCCGCGACGGCCTCGACGACCTCCGGCACGCGGTCGGTGATCTCGTCGAGGCTGCGCGTGTAGACGCTCACCTCGCCGCCGCGGCGGTGCACCTGGACCCGGATGCCGTCGAGCTTGCCGTCGACGATCAGGCCGCCACCGCCCATGCTCTCGGCCGCTTCGCCGGTGGTCTTGGCGGATGCCGCGAGCATCGGTCGCACGGGACGCCCGACGACGAGCGCGACCTCCTCCAGGGCACGGTGCCCTCCGGTCGCCGCGAGGGTCGCGACCTCGGCGGCGGTGCCGGCGAGCATGGCGGCGCGGCGGACCGTGGCGGCCGGGATGGCGTAGGCGGTGGAGATGGCGGCGAGCACCACCCCGTCGAGCGCTCCCTGACGCAGGTTGCCGGTCATCAGGTCGCGCAGGAACTGCTGCTCGGCGCTGGTGGCGCGGCTCATCAGGGTGCGCAGTTCACTGCGGCGGGATGCCGTGGAGCCGGTTCCGTGGGCGCTCGCCAGGCGCTCGAACGCGGCATCGACCTCGAGCACCGTGAGCGTCGGGGTCTGCGCCGCCTCGGGGAGGTCACGCAGGGACCGGAACCCCACGCCGAGGCGGCGCTGGGGCAGCACGCCCGACAGGTGCGACACGACCGTCCCCACCTCCTCCGGCGTGCACCGGGTCAGCAGGTCGGCCAGGGCCTGGGTCTTGGCCGTGCGCGAGTGCGTGGCGGCCACCGCTCGGGAGGCCTCCACGACGTCAGCGAGCATGACCTCGGGGCGCGACTCGTCCATCCGGCCATCCTGCCTCGCACCACCGACACCGGGCGGAGTCAGTGCTCGGCGCGTTCGACCAGCCAGTCGATGGGCGTGCACGTGCCGTTGTTGGACTTCTCGGCCGAACACGCGGTCACCCCGACGACCACCGGCATCCGCGCCTCGATCGTGAAGCGGTCGCCCGGGTGGGTGGGCGGGGGATCGATGTGCAGCTCACCGCGGGCGTCGGTCCACACGTCCATGAAGACGTTGAGCGTCGACCCGATCGTGTCCGGGTCGACGCCGAAGGGTGTCAGGGCTCCGCACAGGTTGGCGAAGCACGACGGGTGGGGGGCACCCCCGAACTCCGGGTAGAGCAGGTCGAACGTGGCCTGGCTGCACGGGGTGAGGGTCAGGTCGTGCACGCCCACGGTGTCGTCGACGACGTCGGCCATGACCCGGCTGCGGTTGGACCACAGCTGCGACCCGGTCGAGACGTAGATCGAGTTCCCGAAGTCGGTCGTGCGGCCGGCTGAGAACACCTCGGCAGGGTCACCGGCTGCCACGAGGTAGAGGTCGCTGACCTGCTCACCCAGGGGGTCGAGCACGGTGAGCCGATCGCCCGGCTCGAGCTCGACGGCGACGCCGGTCTGCGGGGCGATCCGTGACCAGCCCGGCGCAGAGCCGGAAGCGGTTCCGGCGTAGGTCGGGGCAGCCGCATTGCGCGGGAAGCGGGTACGTGCCGGGTTCACTGCGGCGTCTCCGTTGCATCGTCTTCAACCGTTGCGTGGAAGGGCGCCGACCACCGGTCAGGAACGGCGCGCCCTGCGTACTGGCGAGCCTCGGACTCCTCGCCGTGGTCGCGCACCATGGGGTTGAGGGACCCCTGGAGGTTGGTGTCGCGGCGTCGAATGGTGTCGCGCATCCGGTCGAATCGACCGTCGGCTCTCAGCCGCTCGAACTGCTCGTGGAGGTTGAACACCAGGGTCGGCAAGGGGGTGCGACGCGCGACGCGTGAGCTGTTGGGATGCAGCCCGACCACGAAGAACGCCGTGCCGGACAGGCTGAACGCGAAGTGCGGGCTGTCGGGGTCGGCGGCGACACCGTCAGCCCACGGCTCGTCGTCCTGGTCGTGCAGGTGTTGAAGCGCACCCCAGAGCAGGTCCTCGAACTCGCGCTCGTCCTTCGGAACTGGTTCACGGAAGCAGGCGACGAACGACACGAGGTCTCCCTCGACGTCGACCTCGTCGACGTAGCGGGCGAGGGCCGCAGCCAGGAGGTCGAGGCTGCCTCCGCCGCTGGTGTCGGA
Source organism: Ornithinibacter aureus (assembly GCF_009858245.1). Lineage (NCBI taxonomy): Bacteria > Bacillati > Actinomycetota > Actinomycetes > Micrococcales > Intrasporangiaceae > Ornithinibacter > Ornithinibacter aureus. The sequence goes on along the minus strand of NZ_VMSB01000001.1, from coordinate 2,769,604 downwards.
GAGGTCGTCGAGGACGACGAGGGTCGCAGCATCGCGCCGGAACACCGACCGAGCGCCGAGGCAGGGGTACTCGGGGTGGGCCACCATCTCCTCGACAGCCTCGATGATGTCGCGTGCTGGGCCGTCGCCAAGGTCTTCGGCGCGCTCCTCGAGCAGGTCCCTGAGGCGCTCGCTCATCGGACGGCGGCAGAACGGGCGGGCACGGCGACTCCTTAGTGTGGGACCTTCACCGTGACACAGGCCAGACGGGCGTCGGGCTTTAGCACCCGACGGATTGATGAGCGCAAGGTCACGCGGCGGTGTCGCACAGGTCGGGCGGGCGGGTGATGTGGGTGCGCCCTGAGGGGGTGGTCCACGTGCAGACCCCCTCTGGTGTCATCGTCACACCCCAGCCGGCGTGGTGCTTGAAGCCGTGGTGCGCGGGGCAGAGCGCCTGCAGATTCGCCTCCTCGGTCTGCCCTGCCGGAAAGGCCACGACGTGGTCGAGGTGGCACCGCCGGGCCTGGACCGAGCACCCCGGGAAGCGGCAGTGCCCGTCGCGCGCTCGCACCTTCGCCGCGAGAGCGGCATGCGGACGATAGGTGCGCCGCTGCGGGAGCCCCCCATCCGCCGACCCCGGGGTGCCGTCGATGATCCGCACCCCCGTGTCGGGATCGTTGAGCAAGGCGGCCACCCGGTCGGGCAGCAGTGCACCCACTCCCGGCGTCTGGACCAGCCCCGGGACGAACCACACCGGCGCACCGGTCAGGTCGGTGACCCGCGGCGGCGGACCGGGATCCGCCGGTGACGGTGGTGGCGGGCGGTGCGACAGGAAGGGGTTGGCCTCCGTCTCGAGCCAGGCCCCCACGGATCGGCCGTGGGCGCGCTCCAGCGCCCCCGCGTCGAGGGTGTGGCGCGTGACCGAGCCCAACACCAGGTCGATCACGACCGCGTCAGCACCCTGAACACGCCCGTCACCACCCTGCGGACGCCCGTCGCCAGCCAGTGGATGCTCGTCACCGCACTGCGGACGCATCGCAGCCTCAGCAGCAGCACGCTCTGCGACCCGGTCGACGAACGACGGCGGCACGGCGCTCGCGACCGGGACCACGAGCTCGACGATCGTCTGCACGGTGGCGTTGCCCAGCACCAGATCAGCCAACGCATCAACCTGGGCCTGCTCCACCGTTCGTCTGACCCCTCGCGCAGCAGCCTTCATCGACGGCGCACCCACACCATCAGCAGCCAGGTACTCCTGGGCCAGGGCGTCGATCGCCGCGAACATGCGCCGAGACACCTCGTCAGGCAGATCCGCCGTCCACCGCATCACGCCCGGCACCTGCGACGCACCCACCCGCAGACACCAACGCCTCGGCGCCCTGGCCTGGCCTCGTGCGACCGACTCGGCGTCAGCCCGCGCCGCCGCCGACCGCGCCCGCTCGACCAGACGCGGCTTCGGCAAGGCCGCCACGTCGCCGGCGAACAACCGCGCCTCGAACTCCACCAGGTGCTTGGCGTCGACATCAGCGGCAGCCGCCACCACGGCATCCACCCGCCACGGCTCCAGGTCGCCCGCCAACGCCAGCCCCAGCGTCGTGGGCAGCTCCATCAACCAGCGCGCCCGGTTCAACCGCGTGCGCATCGTGCGGGGGCTGATCCGCAGCTCAGGAGCCAACATCGACGCCGCGACCTGCTCGGGCTCCGGCAGCGCGATCGCGCCGCGATCCCCGCGCCACACCCCACCAGCGGCCTCGACCTCCGCACGCTGCGCGTCGCGCGCGCTCATCAGGTCGGCCGCGTGATGCTCCTGCGCGTCGAGCACGTGATCAGCGAACCGGTCGACAGCCACCGCCTGCATTGCGGCCGCCCAGGACGACACCCGCTGGGTGGCCAGGACCACCGCCTCGGCGGCGTCAACGCCCAGCCCGGACACGGCATCCGCACTCATCGTGGACAGCCAGACCGCAAGCTCACCCGGCGGCGACTGCCGCACCTGAGTGACGCTCGGGAACCGGTCGATGTCCATGCACTGACACTACGGACGACCACCGACAGGCCGTCTGACCTGCGCAAACACCGATCAGGCGCCGGTGAACTCCGCGGGACGCTTGGCGAGGAAGGCGGCGACCCCCTCGCGGTAGTCGGCGGTGTGGCTGAGCGCGGCCTGCCCGACCTCCTCGCGCGCCAGGGCGCCTTCGACGTCGACGGATGCCGCGTTGACCGCCATCTTCACCTCCGCCAACGCGGTGGTCGCCCCCACCGAGAGGGCCGCCAGCAGCTCGTCACAACGCGCCGAGAACGACTCGGCGGGAACGCATTCCGCGACCAGACCCCACTCGGCGGCCGTGGCCGCGGGCAGCTTCTCGCCCGTCATGGCCAGCCGCATCGCCCGCGCCCGTCCGATCGACGCAGCCACGAGGGCCGTCGCCCCACCGTCGGGCATGAGCCCGATCCGGGTGAAGGCCAGGACGAAAGATGCCGCGTCACTTGCCACGACGTAGTCGCACGCGAGCGCCATCGGCACCCCGATACCCGCGGCCACCCCGCCCACGAGGGCCACGACCGGCGTGCGCGAGCCGAGCACCGCGCGAACCAGTTCGGCGCCGGCATCCAACACGCCCATGTTCGCCCCGTCGGCCGACAGCGGGGCCCCCGAACAGAACCCCCGGCCGGCGCCGGTGAGGGCGATGACGCGCACCGCAGGGTCGGCATCGAAGGCGCGCACGGCATCCGATACCGCCGCGCACATCTGTGGGTCGACGGCGTTGAGGCGCTCGGGAGCGTTGAGGGTGATCCGGCCGATGGCGCCGGTGGTCTCGACGAGGACGGTGCTGACGCTCTGCGAAGGGCTCATCCCGCCATCCAACCCCACGGGGTCAGGCCTGCACCACGGCCCCGGACGTGATGAGCGCCTCCACCTCGTCGGCAGCGAAGCCGTGGGCGAGAAGGTAGGAGCGGGTGTCCGCACCCGGCACGGGCTCGAAGCCAGGTGCTCGCAGCGGCGTGTCCGAGAGCCGCGGGCCGGGTCGCGGCACGGGGTGGCCGTTCACGTCGGCGACGAAGGAGCCACGACCGACGGCGTGCGGGTGCGTCGGGGCCTCGCGCAGGGACAGCACCGGAGCGACGCAGGCGTCGGTGCCCTCGAAGTGCTCCGCCCACTCGTCGCGCGAGCGCGTGAGGAAGGCCGCGGCGAAGGCTGCCCGCTGGGCCTCCCAGGTGTCCGGGTCGTACTGCTCGCCGGGCAGGTCGATGCCGAGCCCCGTCACGAGCTCGGCCCAGAACTCGGGCTCGAGCGCGCCGACCGCGACGAACTTCCCGTCAGCGCACTCGTACACGGCGTAGAAGGGAGCCCCACCGTCGAGGAGGTTGGCCTCACGCTGGTCGCGCCAGGCACCTGCCCCGAGGAGTCCGTGGACCATGGTCAGCAGGTGCGCAGCGCCGTCGACCATGGCGGCGTCGACGACCTGGCCGCGACCGGTCGTGCCGCGGGCGATCAGGGCGGCGAGCACCCCGACGACGAGGTACATCGAACCGCCGGCGAAGTCGCCGATGACGGGCACGGGGGTGACCGGGCGAGCCGCCGGGCCGAGCGCGTGCAGCGTGCCCGACACCGCGGCATACGTGATGTCGTGCCCCGCGCGCTGCGCCCATGGCCCGGTCTGCCCCCAGCCGGTCATCCGCGCGTGGACCAGCCGCGGGTTGCGGGCCAGGCACTCGTCGGGCCCGAGTCCCAGCCGCTCCGCCACCCCGGGCCGGAAGCCCTCGACGAGCACGTCGGCCCCGTCGACGAGCCGTTTGACGACGTCGCTGCCGGCCGAGGACTTGAGGTCCACCGCGATGCTCGGCCGGGACCGCCGCAGCCCCGCGGCCAGGGCGAGGGGGTTGCGCTCACCCGGGCGGTCGATCCGCACGACGTCGGCGCCCAGTTCGGCCAGCATGAGACCCGCGAACGGGGTCGGGCCTATGCCTCCGAGCTCGATGACCCGGATGCCGTCCAGCGGCCCCGTCACGCGGGCACGCCGCGCACGTTGACGGCGGCGGGTCGATCGCCGCGGATCGACGCGACCATGTCGACGACCCGGCGGGTGGCCCGCACGTCGTGGGCCCGGAACACCGTCGCGCCGAGCCAGGCGGCCACCGCGGTGGCGGCCAGGGTGCCCTCGAGCCGGTCATCAGCCGGCAGGTCGAGCGTCTCGCCGACGAAGTCCTTGCGCGAGAGCGCCTGCAGCACGGGGAAACCGAGCGCCACGACGGCCTCGGTGTGCCGCAGCAGCGTCAGCGAGTGCGCGGTCGTCTTGCCGAAGTCGAGCGTGGGGTCGACGAGCACGCGCTCGGCGGGCACCCCGGCATCCACCGCCCGCGCGGCGCCGTCGCGCAGCGTCCGCAGGGCATCGGCGACGACACCGAGCGGCTCGGGCGGGTAGGTGACCGCGACGGGGTCGGTGCGCGGCGGCAGCCCGCCGGTGTGCGACACGACGTAGCCGGCACCGATCTGGGCTGCGACGTGCACGAGGTCGCGGTCGTGGCCCGCCCAGGTGTCGTTGACGAGGTCGATGCCGGCCTCCTGCGCCGCCTCCCGTGCGACCTCGGCGCGCCAGGTGTCGAGGCTGAGGACGAGGTCCGGATGCCGGTCGCGCGCCTTCGCGAGGAACGGCACCACCCGCTCGACCTCCTCGCGGGGGGTCACCACCGGCCCTTCCTGCCCGGCCCGGACGCCGCCGACGTCGACGATGTCGGCTCCCCGGGCCACGGCCTCGTCGAGGGCGTCCAGCGCCGAGTCGAGATCGGCGTGCCGGCTGCCCGACCAGAAGGAGTCGGGAGTGCGGTTGACGATGGCCATCACGGCCGGGTGACCCGCGTCGAAGGTGCGGCCGCGCAGCCGCAGCACAGCCGGTGCAGCCGGCACCCGTGCGGGGACGTGCCCACTCACCGCGATGTCGTCGCTCACCGGGCTGCCGGCACCAGTTCGCGCACCCCGGGCAGCACCTGCTCGGCGAAGGTGGACAGGAACCGCTCCTGGTCGTGCCCGGGCCCGTGGACGACGAGGTGGTTGAAGCCGAGGTCGGTGTACATCCGCAGCGCCTCGACGACGTCCTCGGGGCGGGAGGCGACGACCCAGCGCCTGGCGACCTGCTCGATGGGCAGCTCGTCGGCCGCGCGCTCCATCTCGGCGGGGCTGTGGATCGAGTGCTTCTGCTCGGCACTGAGTGACAGCGGGGCCCAGAACCGCGTGTTCGCGAGGGCCTGCTCGGGGTCGGGGTCCCAGCTGACCTTGATCTCGATCATCCGGTCGATGTCACCGAGGTCGCGCCCGGCCTTGCCCAGGCCCTCGTCCACGGCCGGCACGAGCTGGTCGGCGTAGAGCTCGCGCCCCTTGCCCGAGGTGCAGATGAACCCCTGCGCGACCCGCCCCGCGTACCGGGCGACCATCGGCCCCCCGGCGGCGACGTACACCGGAACGGGAGCGTCCGGGCGGTCGTAGATCGCGGCATCCACGGTTCGGTAGTAGTCGCCCTCGAACGTGACGCTGTCCTTCGTCCACAGCTCACGCATGAGCCGCACCGACTCGCGCAGGCGACCGAAGCGCTCCTTGAACTCGGGCCACTGCCCGTCGGCGACCGACCCGACCGCCACCTCGTTGAGGGCCTCCCCCGTGCCCACCCCGAGCATGACCCGCCCGGGCGCCAAGCACGCCATCGTCGCGAAGGTCTGCGCCAGCACCGCCGGGTTGTAGCGGAAGGTCGGGGTGAGCACCGAGGTCCCCACGAGGACGCGCTCGGTGCGCGCGAGGACCCACGGCATCCATGCCAGGGAGTTCGGCGCGTGGCCGCCCTCGAGGCGCCACGGCTGGAAGTGGTCGGAGATCGTCACCGAGTCCAGGCCGAGCTCCTCGGCGCGCACGGCATACCCCGCCAGCTCGCGCGGGGCGAACTGCTCCGCTGACGCCTTGTACCCGACCCGCAGACCGCGTGGCTCGCTCATGGGGCCATCCTGCACCAGCCCCCCGACCCCACCGAAAGGTTCACCAGCGATAGCGTGGGTGACGCACCGACCCGAGCACGAGGAGTGCCCATGGCCACCGAACTCATCACCCTCGCCGGGCACGAGCAGGTCGTGTTCTGCACCGACCCCGACACCGGCCTGCGAGCGATCATCGCCCTGCACGACACCGCCCTGGGGCCGGGGCTCGGCGGCACCCGCTTCCACCCCTACGCCTCGATGGACCAGGCCCTCGCCGACGTGCTGCGCCTGTCGCGCGCGATGACGAGCAAGAACGCCGTCGCCGGGCTCGACCACGGCGGTGGCAAGGGCGTCATCCTCGGTGATCCGAACCGCGACAAGACCCCCGAGCTGCTGCGCGCCTACGGGCGGTTCGTGGAGTCCCTCGGCGGTCGCTACGTCACGGCCTGCGACGTGGGCACGTACGTGGCCGACATGGACGTCGTCGGTGAGTCGACCCGGTGGGCCACGGGGCGTTCGCCGGAGCGCGGTGGCGCCGGTGACTCCTCCGTGCTCACCGCCTACGGCGTCTTCCAGGGGATGCGGGCGGCAGCGCAGCACGTCTGGGGTGAGCCGACGCTCGCCGGGCGCCGGGTCGGCATCGCCGGGGTCGGCAAGGTCGGGCGGCGCCTCACCGACCAGCTGCTCGAGGACGGTGCACAGGTCGTCGTCACCGACGTGAACCCGGATGCCGTCCGCGACCTCGTCGCGCGGCACCCCAGCGTTTGCGCCCTGAACGACGTCGACGACCTGGTGCGCGAGGAGCTCGACGTCTACAGCCCCAACGCCCTCGGCGGCGCGCTCGACGAGGTGACCGTCGACCTTCTGAGGGCACGGATCGTCTGCGGAGGCGCCAACAACCAGCTGGTCAGCGAGGGGCACGGGGGCACGGCGGAGCGCCTGCGGGAGCGCGGCATCACCTACGCCCCCGACTTCCTCGTCAATGCGGGTGGCGTGATCCAGGTCAGCGACGAGCTGCACGGCTTCGACATGGAGCGGGCCCGCCGGCGCACGGCCACGATCTTCGACCACACCCTCGAGGTGCTGCGCAGCGCGGATGCCGAGGACGTCACCCCCGCGGTCGCCGCCGATCGCCTCGCCGAGCGCCGGATCGCCGCCGGGGGCCCGCGCCCCTGGCTGCCGGCGGGGGAACATCGCGACACCTGAGGCCGTTGTTCGGGACGACGTCGCCGGACCTGCTCCACTCATGTACCGTTGGCGCCACGACATACACACCATTCCCGGGACCGCTCCGCGACATGGGATGACCCCGAACGTCGGGGCCGTCCCATGTGTGGTGCCGCCCCGGCATACGCACGAGGGGGTCACGCCATGGGGCGCGGCCGAGCCAAAGCCAAGCAGACGAAGGTCGCTCGCGAGCTGAAGTACTTCAGCCCCGACACCGACCTCTCCGCGCTTGAGCGCGAACTTCACGGTGTTTCCCAGACGGGCGGCGGTCGCACCTCGACCGACGACCGCGAGGAGGACGACGACGACTACGGGTCGTGGTCTCCGGGCCGGCGTTGACGCCACCCTGACCGCGCCACCTCGTGCGGCCCGCACCCTGCGTGCGGGCCGTCGTTGACCCCTACCTCAGCCGGGTGTCGGGGTCGCTGATCGGCGTGCCCGCGGGCCTATGCTCGCCCCATGACTGACACCACCGTCGCCGCCACGCAGCGGCTGGGGATCGAGACCACGGGCATCGAGATCATCGACGAGTCCGAGCGAACGGCCCAGCCCAAAGACCTGTTCTGGCCGTGGTTCGCGGCCAACGTGTCGGTCTTCGGCATCTCCTACGCGGCGTTCGTGCTCGGGTTCGGCATCTCGTTCTGGCAGGCCACCCTGGTCACGGTGCTCGGCATCGTCACCTCGTTCGTGCTGTGCGGCATCGTCGCGATCGCCGGCAAGCGCGGTTCGGCCCCGACGATGATCCTGTCTCGCGCCGCCTTCGGGGTGACCGGGCAGAAGGTGCCGGGCGTCATCTCGTGGCTGGTGTCGATCGGCTGGGAGACCTTCCTGGCGATCATGGCCGTGCTCGCCACCGCGACCGTGTTCGAGCAGCTCGGTTGGGGCGGTGGCACGGGGACGAAGGTCGTGGCAGCCGTCGTCGTCGCGGCCATCATCGTGCTCGCGTCGGTCGCCGGCTACCACATCATCATGCGGATGCAGTCGGTGCTCACCTGGGTCACCGGCGCCGTGACGATCCTCTTCGTCATCATCGCCGCCCGCGAGATCGACTGGTCAGCCGTCGCCGCGCTGCCGTCCGGCCCGACGCAGTCGGTCATCGGCGCGTTCGTCATGCTCATGACGGGCTTCGGCCTGGGCTGGATCAACATCTCAGCGGACTGGTCGCGCTACCAGCACCGGTCGGCCTCCGGTGGCGCCATCGTCTTCTGGAACACCCTCGGCGGTGCCTTGGCTCCCGTCCTGCTCGTGACCTTCGGGCTGATGCTCTCGGCGTCCAACGAGGAGGTGCTGGCCGGCATCCCGAGCGACCCGATCGGCACCCTCGCGACGATCCTGCCGACGTGGTTCCTCGTTCCGTTCCTCGTCGCGGTGATCATGTCGCTGATCTCCGGCGCCGTCCTCGGCATCTACTCCTCGGGGCTGACGCTGCTCTCGCTCGGGGTGCGCATCCCGCGGCCGGCCGCGGCCCTGGTCGACGGCATCATCCTCACCCTGGGCACGTTCTTCGTCGTCTTCGTGGCGCAGGACTTCCTCGGGCCGTTCCAGAGCTTCCTCATCACCCTCGGGGTGCCGCTCGCGTCGTGGGCAGGGATCATGATCGCCGACATCGCCCTGCGCAAGCGCGACTACGACGACGACGCCCTGTTCGACGTGCGCGGTCGCTACGGCTCGTGGGACTGGGTCTCGATCGCGACGATGGGGGTCGCGTCGGTGATCGGCTGGGGCCTGGTCGTCAACAACTTCGCCCAGGATGCCGCGTGGAACAACTGGCAGGGCTACCTCCTGGAGCCGCTTCGCCTCGGCACGTACGTCGACGACCCGGCCGGTGGGTACTGGGAAGGTGCCTGGCCGTACGCCAACCTCGGGGTGCTGCTCGCCCTGGTCCTGTCGTTCGCGGTGACCTACGTGGCGCGCCGGGCAAAGGTGGAGCAGCAGGAAGCTCTCGTCGATGGCTGACGCGCACGCCCCGAGGGGCTCGGACGGCGCGGGCGGCGACTGGCTCGTCATCGTCGACCCCCAGGTCATCTTCGCCGACCCGCAGAACTCACCGTGGGGGTCGGCGATGTGGGCTGGGACGGTCGATCACATCGCGAGGCTCGCCGCGGCATCCACCCCGTCGCGCACCATCATCACGCGCTTCGTGGCCGACCCGTCGCTCGGCGGCTCGTGGAGGCCGTACTACGAGGAGTGGCCGTTCGCGCTCGTGCCGGGTGACGACCCGCTGTACGCCGTCGTGCCGGAACTGGCCGACGTTGCCGGCCACGTGGTCACGGCGGGCACGTTCGGCAAATGGCCGGTGCTGCGCGACCTCGTCGGCGAGGGCGCCCGGCTGACCCTGACGGGGGTGTCGACCGACTGCTGCGTGCTCTCGACTGCGTTGCCTGCGGCGGATGCCGGGGCCACGGTTCACATCGCGGCCGCCGGGTGCGCGGGGTCGAGCGAGGAGAACCACCAGCGTGCGCTGGACGCCATGTCGCTCTACGGGCCGCAGATCACCATCATCGACTAAGCACGACCAGGGCGGTTCCGGCCACGACGCCCAGGGCGGCTGCCAGCACGCCGGCAATGCGGGCCCCCAGCCACGTCGCCCGGACGGCAACGGCCGCCGCTGCGAAGCCCAGGCACCAGGCGACGAGCAGGCCGGGCAACACGGTTGCAGTGAACTCCGACACCTGTTGGGCGAACGTCCCGGGTGTTCCCCTGTGGGTGAGCACACCGAAGGGAGATCGTCCAGAGCCCACTCGGGCCACGACGAGCGTGAGCACGGTGGCGGTGGCGACCGCCAGGGCACCGCGGGCCCAGCCCATGACGATGTCCGCCCGACCGGCATCCGCGATCTGACGGCGGCTGGTGGGCGCGGTGGGGCGCGCGGCCTCGGACTGCGGGTGCACAGCTGCGGATGTGGGGTGCCAAGCGGCGGATGTCGCGGGGCCAGCGGCGGACATCGGTCGACTCACCGCGGAGGTCGAGGGCGCGGCGGGGTTCCGATCGGCTGTGGGCACACCATGACCCTGACCCCGTCAGGCCCGGGCTGTCATGAGCCCGGGTACTCACCCACCCCAACTTCGTGTGTGGGGGTGGCTGCAGTGCAAGAAGTCGCGGGTCAGGCGGAGGTGGGGTGGGAGCCGACGACCTGGACCGAGCCGCCGTCGACACCCTTGGCGCCGCTGACGACCTCGATGCCGTCCTCGATGGGGGCGGTGGCGGCCTCGTGCACCTCGCCCATCGCCCAGGTCCGGATGCCGCGTGCTTCGAGGAGAGCTGTGGCGGCGTCGACCGAGTCGGCCGGGACCATGGCCACGAAGCCGACCCCCTGGTTGAGGGTGCGCTCGAGGTCGGCCTGCGGCACCGAGCCGAGCCGGCCGACGGTGGAGAAGATCGCCGGCGGGGTCCAGGTGGCGCGGTCGACCCGGGCGTGCAGGTGGTCGGGCAGGACGCGCGCGAGGTTGGCCCCGAGCCCGCCCCCGGTGACGTGCGAGAGGGCGTGCACGTCGACGCCGTCCGCCCGGATGAGGGCCAGCAGGTCGGCGGAGTAGACGCGGGTCGGCTCGAGGAGCTCTTCGCCGAGGGTGCGCCCGAACTCATCGACGTGCCGGTCCAGGGCCCAGCCCGCGTGGGCGATGACCCGGCGCACGAGGGAGTAGCCGTTGGAGTGCAGGCCGCTGCTGGCCAGGCCGAGGACAACGTCACCGGGGGCGACCCGCTGCGGGCCGAGGACGTCGGCGTGCTCGACGACACCGGTGGCGGCACCCGCCACGTCGTACTCGTCGACGCCGAGCAGTCCGGGGTGCTCAGCGGTCTCGCCGCCGACCAGGGCGACGCCGGCCTGCTCGCACGCGCGGGCGATGCCCGACACGATGGCCGCGATGCGCTCGGGCACGACCTTGCCGCAGGCGATGTAGTCGGTCATGAACAGCGGCTCGGCCCCGCACACGACGATGTCGTCGACGACCATGCCGACGAGGTCGAAACCGATGGTGTCGTGCCGGTCCAGCGCCTGCGCGATGGCGACCTTGGTGCCGACGCCGTCGGTGCTCGTGGCGAGCACGGGGCGGGCCATCCGGGCGATCGCGCTGGCGTCGAACATGCCGGCGAATCCCCCGAGGCCCCCGAGCACCTCGGGGCGGGTGGCCCGGCGCACACTGGCCTTCATCAGCTCGACGGCCTTGTCACCGGCCTCGACGTCGACGCCAGCCCCGGCGTACGTGATGGAGGTCTGCTCACGGGGGTCGCTCACGACGTGAAGCCTACTGGCGGCGGGCACTCTCAGCGGGACGGGTGGTCTGCCACCACGCGCATGCACTACGATGCGCTACGTCGCACTGCGCTGCACTGCACGACGCCACCGGTGGGAGATCGTCATGGGCACGAGCACGTCATTCCGTCTCAGCGACAGCGCCCGCAACGCATTGGCCGAGTACGCCGCGCGCAGCGGTGCCTCCGTCACCTCAGCGCTCGAACAGCTCATCCTGGAAGCCACCCGTGCGGCGGAGTACCCGGGGATCGTCTACCGGGGCCCCACGGGCAGCCGTCGAGCAGCCATCGCGGGCGGGCCGGATGTCTGGGAGGTGGTGGCCCGCGTACAGGAGGTCTCGGGGCCGCTGCGCGCCCGAGTCGAGCAGGTGCACGCCGAAAGCGGTCTGGCACCCTCGCTCATCGAGCTCGCGATCGAGTTCGCCGCTGCCCACACCGACGAGGTCACCGATCTCATCGCCCGCCACGAGGCAGCGATCGCCCGATCCCAGGACCTCGTGGCGGCCCGAGACGCGCTGCACGCGTGATCACGGTCCTGATCGACGAGATGCTCCCGGCCAAGGCTGCGGCCCTCGCCCGCGAGGAGCACGGACTACAGACCTACCACGTCAGCGAACTCGGACTCGCCCACACCGACGACGCGGCGATCGCGCAGTTCGCGCGAGTTCGATCGTGGGCCGTGCTGACCGAGAACGTCGCCGACTTCGCCGGTGAGCGCGGGTTCGTCCTCGTCTTCACCCTTCGCCGCACCCTGCCCCCGGGTGGCGCCATGGCCGCAGGGCTCGCTGATCGCCTTGCCCGCTGGGTCGCTGCCAACCCGGAGCCGTTCCCCGGACAGCACTGGCTTCGCTGACGCCACGACCCTCATTTCGCATCGCGGGGTGCTACCTTGTGACGCATGGAACCCGGCGACAGCGTCATCTTGACGCACCTGCGTCGCGGCGCTCTCGAGCACGTCATCCTCGCGATGCTCGACGGCGAAGCGCTCTACGGGCTCGACATCGCCCGTCGGCTCGGCGCCGATGACGTGCTGCTCTCCGGCGAGGGGACGCTGTACCCCCTGCTGGCCCGCCTCCGGAAGCAGGGCCTGGTCGAGACGACGTGGGCGGAGTCGACCGCGGGTCCACCTCGCCGCTACTACTCGCTGACCGACGACGGCCACACCGCTCTCGCCGCGTTCCGCCGGACCTGGACGACGTTTCGCGACGCCGTCGACGCCGCACTCGAAGGGGGACACCCATGAGCAGCACCCACCCGCAGGTCGAGGCCTACCTCGACGACCTCGCGCGCATGCTGGCCGACATCGACCCTGGTGAGCGCGACGACATCCTCGCGTCCGTTCGAGAGCACCTCGACGCCGAGATCGCTGCTGGCCATGGGTCGGATGCCGTGGTGAACGCGACGCTGTTGCGTCTCGGCCCGCCGGAGCAGGTCGCAGCCGCGGCCCGCACCAACGCCAACTCCACCACCAGTTCCACCACCCCGGGGCTCATTCGCGTGGCGAGCCTGGCCACCGCGCTGGCGACGCTGCCAGGGCTCCTGCTCGTGCTCTGGGTCAAGGTCACCGGTCTGCGGCAGGCGGGCGTCACCCCTCTCGAACCCGGCTGGCCCGAGGAGGTGAGCCTCTTCGCCCTCAACGGAGTCGAAGCGCTCTACCTCATGCTTCTCTGCGCGCCCGTCTGGCTGGTCGGGCTGGGGTGCGCCGTCGCCAGCGAAGGCCTCCAGCGCCGCACCCGCCAGCGCCTCATCTGGGCAGGGCCGACCGGCTTCTTCGCTGGGCTGGTGACGCTGCAACCGGAGGGCCCGTCCATCGTCGGAGCCTTTGCCCTGCTGGTGCTGGTCGTTGCCGTCGCCGCAGTCGGCCTCGCCTGTCGAGCCGCGTGGCGCGAAGCCGAGAACCCCGTGGCCCTCGAGCCCTGAGAAAGGCTCAGAGTGCCTTGATGATGTCCTCGACGCGGTCCTTGGCGTCGCCGAAGAGCATCTGCGAGTTCTCCTTGAAGAAGAGCGGGTTCTGCACGCCGGCGTAGCCCGTGGCCATGGAGCGCTTAAACACGATGACGTTCGCCGCCTCCCACACCCGCACGACCGGCATCCCCGCGATGGGCGAGGAGGGGTCTTCGGATGCCGCGGGGTTGACGGTGTCGTTGGCCCCGATGACGAGGACGACGTCGACGTCGGCGAGGTCGTCGTTGACCTCGTCCATCTCGAGGACGATGTCGTAGGGCACCTTGGCCTCGGCGAGCAGGACGTTCATGTGTCCGGGCAGGCGACCGGCGACCGGGTGGATCGCGAACTTCACGTCGATGCCGCGCTCACGCAGCTTGCGGGTGAGGTCGGCGACCGGGTACTGCGCCTGGGCGACGGCCATGCCGTACCCGGGGGTGATGACCACCGACCGGGCGTTGGCGAGCATCTCGGCAGCGCCCTGGGCGGTGATCTCGCGGTGCTCGCCGTAGTCGACGTCAGCGGCCACGGTGCCACCCTCGACGCCGAACCCGCCGGCGATGACGGAGATGAACGACCGGTTCATCGCCTTGCACATGATGTAGGACAGGTACGCACCCGAGGAACCGACCAGTGCACCGGTGATGATGAGCAGGTCGTTGCCGAGCAGGAACCCGGCCGCGGCCGCCGCCCAGCCGGAGTAGCTGTTGAGCATCGACACGACCACGGGCATGTCACCGCCACCGATGGAGGCGACGAGGTGCCAGCCCAGGGCTAGCGCGACCACCGTGATCAGGGCGAGGACGAGACCGCGCGCAAGGCCCGCGTCGTGCGGCATCAGCACGTAGACGAGGGTCAGGACGGCGAACGCCCCGATGGCGCCGAGGTTGAGCCAGTTGCGCCCGGGAAGCATGAGCGGGGCCGACTTGATGCGCGCCGACAGCTTGAGGAACGCGACGATCGAGCCGGTGAACGTCACTGCACCGATGAACACCCCGACCGCGACCTCGACGTCGTGGATCACGGGGTACGGCGTCTTCTCGACCGAGGAGTTCCAGCCCACGAGCACGGCCGCGAGACCGACGAAACTGTGCAGCATCGCGATGAGCTCGGGCATGCCGGTCATCTCGACCTTCTTGGCCCGGTCCAGCCCGATCGCGCCCCCGATGCCCATCGCCGCGAGGATCAGCGCCAGGCCCAACCAGCCGCTGCCGACGGAGGACAGCTCCAGGCCACCGGCGGAGACGGACGTCCCCGCGGTCGCGGCCAGGATCGTCGCCCCGAGGGCGATGCTCATGCCGATGATGCCGAACCGGTTGCCCGACCGAGCGGTCTCGTGCCGGGACAACCCGGCCAGCGCGAGGATGAAGGCCAACCCCGCCACGATGTAGGCCCCCTGCACGAGGGTCACGGGCACGCTCATCGAGCAGGCTCCTCACGCGTGAACATCTGGAGCATTCGGGCCGTCACCCGGAACCCACCGAAGACGTTGATGCTCGCCACGAGGATGCCGATGAACGCGAGCACGGTGACGAGCCAGGTGTCGTGACCGACCTGGAGGATCGCACCGACGACGATGATGCCGCTGATCGCGTTCGTCACCGACATCAGCGGGGTGTGCAGGGCGTGGTGGACGTTGCCGATGACGTAGAACCCGATGACCACCGAGAGCATGAACACCATGAAGTGGCCGAGGAACGGCTGCGGGGAGGCGGCGGCGACCAGTAGGAACAGCGCGGCCCCGACCCCCATCAGGCCCAGACGGCGGTTCGCGCTCATCGGCTCCTTGACCGGCTTGGCCGGGGCGGCCGAGGCGGGCACGAGGTCGGTCGCGGCCGGGGCCGCCGAGACCTGAACCGGCGGCGGGGGCCACAACACCTCACCCTCACGCACCACCGTCATGCCGCGCTGCACGACGTCGTCGAGGTCGAGGGTCAGCTCACCGTCCTTGTCGGGGGTGAGCAGCTTGAGCAGGTTCACCAGGTTCGTGCCGAACAGCTGCGAGGCCTGCGTGGGAAGGCGCCCCGGCAGGTCGGTGTAGCCGAGGATGGTCACCCCATTGGCGGTGACGACCTTCTCGTCGGCGACCGATCCGGCGACGTTGCCGCCGTTGGAGGAGGCCATGTCGATGATGACCGAGCCCGGCTTCATCGACGCCACCATGGCCTCGGTCAGCAGCCGTGGTGCCGGGCGACCCGGGATCAGGGCCGTGGTGATGACGATGTCGACGTCAGCGGCCTGCTCGGCGTAGAGCGCTGCCGCCTTGGCGTCGAAGTCGGCGCTGGTCTCCTTGGCGTACCCGTCGGCGGACGGGCCGGTCTCCTCGACATCGATGCGCAGGAACTCGGCGCCCATCGACTCGACCTGCTCCCCCACCTCGGGCCGGGCGTCGAACGCCCGCACGATCGCCCCGAGGGAGTTCGCCGTGCCGATCGCTGCCAAACCCGCCACGCCGGCCCCGACGACGAGGACCTTTGCCGGCGGCACCTTGCCCGCCGCCGTGACCTGGCCGGTGAAGAACGACCCGAACTCGTGCGCCGCCTCGACCACCGCACGGTACCCGCCGATGTTCGCCATCGACGACAACACGTCGAGCGACTGCGCCCGCGAGATGCGCGGCACGGCATCCATCGCGAGCGCGGTCACCCCGCGCGCGGCGAGCGCGTCGACGAGGTCGGGGTTCAACGCGGGGGCGAGCAGCGAGACGACCACCTGACCCGGGCGCAACCGGGCGATCTCGGCATCCGAGGGGGCGTTGATCTTCAGCAGGACGTCGGCGTTCCAGACGGCGTCGTCGATGACGTCCGCACCCGCGCGCGCGTAGGCGGAATCGTCGAAGCTCGACGCCGCACCGGCCCCGGTCTCGACGAACACCGCGTACCCGAGCGCGATGATCTGCTCAACGGTCTTCGGTGTCGCGGCCACGCGCGTCTCACCGGGACGGGTCTCACGGGGCACTCCGATGCGCACGACATTCCTCTCGGCCTACGGGATCTGTCTCGAACCTATCGGGTGGCCGCGCGCTGGTTGCGAGGTGGCCAGAAGACGGGCGTCAGCCGTCCGCGGGGTGGGCGTCAGCCGTCCGCGGGGCGGAAGCCTGACCGCTCGGCGGCGGCGGCGTCGTAGAACCAGACGTCGGGGTCGGCCGAGTCGTAGCCCGGGACACCCGGCTCGCGGAAGGTCATCGTGTCGCGGTAGGCCTGCACCGGGTGGTCCAGCGGCTGGGCGCCGTCCTCGATGGGGGCGGCGGACCCGACCCCGTAGCCGCCGTCGCGCAGCTCGAGGAAACCGGAGATGCGGCGACCGGCCGGCTCCGGCTCGGGCTCCGGCTCGGGCTGCTCCTCGACGACGGGCTCGGACTCCGGCTCGACGACGGGCTCCGGCTCGGGCTGCTCCTCGACGACGGGCTCGGACTCCGGCTCGACGACGGGCTCCGGCTCGGGCTGCTGCTCGACGACGGGCTCGACCTCGTGCGGGCCGCCCCACTCGTTGGCCGGGATGGCGATGTCCTCGGTGAGCGGGTCCGCCGCGGTGACCTCATCGCGGTACTCGGCTGCTGTGGCGATCCGCTCGGCCTCGGGGTCGCTCCGCGGGACGGGAACCGGCCAGGCAGCCTCGGCATCGTCGGCCGAGTCGTCTTCGGTGCTGCCCTGCTCGACGGCCGGCTCGGCCTGAGCCGCCTCGGCAGCCTCACGGGCCTCACGGCGCTCTGCGCGGGTCATCGCCGCGTCCTCGACCACGACCACTACTGCTCCGCCATCCTCCAGAGCCACCGCGTCCGCAGCTGTCTCCGCGTCGTCCACGGTGTCAGGGACGTCCAGGGTGTCAGGGCCATCGGCATCGGCCGGTTCGGCCGGCTGCTCAGACGCCTCGGCCGAACCGGCGGCCGCTGAAGCACCAGCAACAGCAGCCGGAGCCGCCGCAGCACGAACTGGTTCCGTCCGGTCACCTGCATCCAGCCACTCGGCCTGCGAGCCCACGTGCTGGGAGTGTGAGTGCTGCCCACCCTCTGGCTTGGCGTTGCCCCGGCGCACCACGACGGCGATGACAGCAGCCACCACCAGGACGAGCAGAAGCAGGAGGATCAGTTCAGGGAGCTGCATGGAAATCCTGTCGTTGACGCTGCCCGGAGGGCGATCTCGCGGCACAACCTACTCTGCGGCAGTGCCCGCCGGGCCGAGTCGGTGCGGCTCGATCCCGTCGATCGAGCGCACCGAAAACCTAGGCGTTCACGTCAGGAGTTGCCATTCGGTCCGCGGGGCGTGGGCCGGGACAGCCGGTCGAGCACCCCCACCAACAGCGCTTCGCGCAGAGCTGGCGGGCAGGCATCGAGCAGCGCGTTCACGCCCGCCATCCGGGTGGGCAACGCCAACGACCCGTCAGCGCCCGCGAGCCCGGCCGCCGCGAGGACCCGGGCGAACCCAGCCTCGTCCAGGGACGCAGGGTCCAGGCCCCCGACCACCGCAGCGACACCCGGGTCCACGCGAACCGGGCCGGCCGCGCGGGCCGCCGCGACGGCATCCGAGAGATCGTCGACCAACTCGTCGACCGCGGGCGCGGTCGCTGCCGAGAGGGTGAGGTGAAGGGTCGGCGGCAGGTCACCGAACGACAGCTGCGGCTGCACGTACCACCCCCGCTCGAGCATCTCGTCGGCGACGGTGAAGGCATCGCACGAGTCGTCGGTCGCGAGCGCCAGCAGGGTCGAGTCAGGGGTGACGAGCACCCGCAGACCCGGGATGCCGTCCGCGGCCGTCGCGATCGCGAGCGTCGCCTCGCGCGCCCGCCGGGCGAGCTCGGCGTAGCCGTCGAGCCCGATGCGGCGGGTCACGGCCCACGCCGCCGCCAGCGGGCCACCAGAGCGGGTCGACTGCATCGTCGCGTTGAGCATCGTGTAGCCGGGCCAGGTCGCCGAGGCGAACAGGTGGGTGCTGCGCAGCGCCGCGGTGCGGTGCAGCAGCACCGAGACCCCCTTGGGGGTGTAGGCGTACTTGTGCAGGTCGACGCTGACGCTCGTGACGCCCTCGACCGCGAAGGTCCACGGCGTCGCCACGTCAAGGTGCGGCAGCACCCACCCGCCGATGCAGGCGTCGACGTGACAGCGGATGCCGCGGGCCGCCGCCAGCGCCGCGATCTCGGGCACGGGGTCGATGACGCCGTGCGCATAGGACGGGGCCGAGGCGACGACGAGCACGGTGGAGTCGTCGACGGCCGCCGCCATGGCGGCCGGGTCGGCCCGCAGGGTGACCGGGTCGACGTCGACGAGCACGGCCCGCACCCCGAGGTAGGCCGCGGCCTTGTGGAACGCCGCGTGCGCCGAGGTGGGCAGCACCATGCTCGGGGACGGATGGTCGCTGCCCTTGCGGGCGGCCAGCACGGCGAGCAGGATCGACTCGGTGCCGCCGGAGGTGACCGAGCCGGCGAACCCGTCGGGGGCGTCGAGCAGGTCACCGGCGAGGGCGACGAGGTCGTTCTCCATGATCAGCAGCGACGGGAACGCGGTCGGGTCGAGCCCGTTCGAGCCGGCGAACATGGCCAGGGCCTCGAGGCCGACCGCATCGGCGTCGGCCAGGCCCGAGTCGTAGACGTAGGCCAGGGTGCGGCCCCCGTGAGCGGGCAGATCGAGGCCTTGGAGCATCCGCAGGGTGGCGAGCACCTCGTCCGTCGGCATCGCGGTCATCGGGCCACCTCCACGTCGAGTCGGTACCTGCGCAGGAACACCAAGGAGACCGCGACGAGCACGGCCGGCACCACGGTGAACCCGAGAGCAATCGCGAGCTGCGCCGAATCCGGCTGGCGCGCACCGGCATCCGTCGACGACACGTAGCCGCCGATGGTGAGCACGGCGGCATACAGGAACGGGCCGATCGCGAGGCCCAGCGTCTCCCCGGCCGTCCAGACGCCGGTGTACGTCCCGGCGCGGTCCTCCCCCGTCGCCGCCGTGTCCGCCGCTGCGACGTCGGGCAGCATGGCGAGCGGGAACATCTGGCACGCGGCGTACCCGATGCCGACGACGGCCACGCTGAGCGCCGCCGCGGCCAACCCCACGCGCACCGTGGCCAGCGTCGCCGCGGCCCCGACGAGCAGCAGCACCGAGCCCCACAGGTACCCCGTGCGCTTGCCGCGGGCCTCACCGACCCGCTGCCACAGCGGCGTCACGAGCAGGGCCGGCGCGACGAAGCACAGGAACAGCACCGTCGAGGCCGCTCCCCCACCGAGCAGCACCCGCGCGACGTAGTCGACCCCCGCCAGCATGGCCCCCGTCGCGAGCGCCTGGAGAACGAAGACGAGCAGCAGGGTGCGAAACGGCGGGGATGCCGCGACGACCCGCAGCTGGTCGGCCACACTCCCGCCCGCCGTCGCCGCACGGGACATCGGGGTGTCCCGGGTGCCGCGCCAGACCCCGAGGGTGCCGAGCAGGATCAACGCGCCGACGAACAGCCCCACCCCGCGATAGCCCCACTGCGGCCCGAGCGCGTCACGGATCATCGGCGACAACCCGCCGCTGACGAGGATGGCCAGGGCGAGGATGGCCACCCGCCACGTCATCAGGCGGGTGCGCTCGTCGTAGTCGTCGGTCATCTCGGCCGGCATCGCCACGTACGGAACCTGGAAGAAGGCGTAGGCGCTGGCGCAGACGATGAAGGTCACGACCACCCAGGTCGCGGCCAACCCGCTCGGTGAGGTCGGCCCGTTGAACAGCAGCACGAACGCCACCGCCAGAGCCGTGCCGGACCAGATGAGGAACGGCCGCCGACGACCTCCCGGGTGCGTGGACCGGTCGCTGATCCGGCCGGCGACCGGGTTGAGGACGACGTCCCAGGCCTTGGGCAGGAAGACGATGAGCCCGGCCAGGCCAGCGGCGATCCCCAGCCGATCGGTGAGATAGGGCAGCAGGAGCAGGCCGGGCACCGTGCCGAACGACCCCGTCGCGACCGAGCCCAGCCCGTAGCCGCGGCGCGCCGTCGAGGTGAGCGTCGCTGCCATGCTCGGACCCTAGTGGCGATGATGGCTCCCATGGGTGCGCGCCAGACGTTTCGTGGGCAGATCGCCGGGGTAGGGTCGACGTCCGGCACCCGCGTCGTCGTGGGGTGGTGGCAGGACAGCCCGTTCGGCACCTTCGCCGACGCGATGGTCGAGCGGGCCGACGGCCACCGGATGCTGCTGGCACCCTCCGAGCAGGTCGCCGAGTTGGTGTCGACGACCTACACCTTCGACGAGGTGAGGGTCGAGCCGGTCGTCGTCACTGACGAGGTCCGACCTGGACACTGGGAGTTCACGAGCCCGTCGCTGGCCCTCACCCTCGAGGTCGGTGCTCGGATGCCGCTGGGTCACCTGCTGCGTCTCGTGCCGGCTGCCGTGTCGGCCAGCCCGGCGTTCGCCACCGCTGTCGACCCCGTCGCCAGGGCGGCCCTGCGGGGAGTGCGCACCCGCGGGCAGGCCCGAGCGGGCAGGCGCGAGTACTACGGGGCGCGCGACATGCACGCGGTGACGTCGATGCGGGGGGTGCTCGACGGCATCCCCCTCGGCGACCTGCGGCCCGTGGACCCGCCGTGTCGCTTCGGGTTCTCCTCGACCCCGCGCTCGCCGTCGGTGACCGACGTGGTGACGACGATCGTCGACGCCTGAGGAGCGGCCGGGTCAGCGGGTCTTGATGACCTGCGTGTCGGCGAACTTGTCGTGCCAGCCGCGGAACAACGGGCGGTCGCTGTTGATCGTCACCGCGATGTAGATGACGGCTGCCAGCTGCGCCAGCGACCCGAGGAACCCGAGGATGGGGATGATGGTGAGGAAGCCCAGGGCGATGTAGACGTTGCGCTTGAGCGCCTGCTCCATCGTCGGGTTCTGCCCAGCGAGGTTCTGCACCTTCAGGCCCACGACCATCTTGCCGACGGTCTGGCCGCGCGACGACTCGAGGAAGGCGTAGTACGCCAGCGTGACCGCGGTGGACAGCAGGGCAGCCATGGCCGTGCGGGCATAGCCACTGTTGAGGCCGAACGCCACGAAGGTGGCTACGACGAGGTTGATGAAGAACATCACCACGACGTCGACGAGCTTGGCGAGGAAGCGAGGGACGAGGTCTGCCGGTTGCCCGGCGCCTGCGTCCGAGGTGGGCAGCGGTGCAGGGCCCGGCGCGGGCGGGGGTGCCGGGTAGGCACCGGCCGCGCTCGACGGGTAGGGAGCCGGCGGGGGTGGCGGGTACGACCCGGCAGGCGGCGGGGGTGGGGGCGGTGGCGACCACGCCGGGGGCGCCGGAGGTGGATCCACCGGAGGGGGCGGCGGAGCGCTCGCGGAGTACGACTCGAACGACGGGTCGGACCCGAAGGTGGGATCGGAACCGGACGGGCCAGAGCCGCCGAGCCCCGGTCGAGGGGTCGAGACATGCCGGGTCCCCTCGAGCATCCCGGGCATGTCTTGACTCCTCGATCTGGCTCCGGGGCAGATCGAGGCCAGCACGTCGCCCACTGGGCCTCAGCCGATGGTCAGGGTGGCGGGGTCGAGATCCATGGCGCGGGCGAAGCGGTGGAGCAGCGTGCACCTGCGAGCAGGTCGGAAGACGTCCTCGGCGAAGATCTCGATGACGGTGTAGTCCTCGTCCTCGGCGAGGCCGATGCGGAAGCTGTCGGCGCTGCGGCGCTTCCTGTCCGCGTGATCAGCCCCCTGGTACTCACCGATGACACGGTGCTGGTGCCAGACGAGGTCTCCTTCGAGCAGCCACCCACCGTGGGCATCGAAGACGTCCGAGTTCAGCTGCGGCTCGGGAAAGCCCGCGCGGTGGAACATCAGCCGAGATCTGGTCTCCATCGGCGAGCGCGAGCCCACGCGCACCAGCGCTCCGGCCTCCAGGAGTCGGGCCTTTCCTCGCGGACGGACCCGTGCGTCGAGGGCAGCACGCAGCGCGGCAACACCTCCCGGCTCGAGGCGGTCGGCGATGACGTCACCGACGATGACGAGGTCGTCAACACCCATGTCACCCGGTGCCAGTTCGGCCAGGTCGCACCACGTGTCGGCGAGCCCGACCACTCGCAGGGCACCGAGATCGACGACCTCACGACGTTCCAGCCCACGATGGCCGCGGCACCCTTGGCGGCGAATCCGCGGGTGCGCAGAAGGCCTCGAGATATCCAGGATCTCTGCAGCCTCGAGACCCTGCGGCAACGGCAGCCCGTGCAGCTGGGCCGCGGTCACATGCGAGAAGGCGACGTCGGACGGCATCCCCACCGCGAAGGCGGCCGCCCGCTCGGTCAGCGAGGTCGGCGCCGACCCTGCTCGCACGCCGTACGTCGGTGAGTGCAGCCGGGTGGTGCGCAGGTCGGGCAGGCGCAGCCCGGCCGCCCGCCCCTGCGCGACCGTGAAGGGGCGGGATGCCAGGTCCAGTGGCAGCGCGACATCCCCCATGGGCCCACGATGCCCGGGACCGGCCCGGCCCCCTCGGACTTATCCACAGGCTCCGGCCGTCGCCCGGATCGAGGAGTCGAGACATGCCGGCGCCGCTCGAGGATCCCGGGCGTGTCTCGACCTCTCGATACGACAGGCAGCGTGCGGGCATTCAGAGGCTGGACAGCCAGGAGGCAGGGCAGTCAGGCGCGGGGGGTGATCCGCAGGAGCTGGTCGTCGTCGCCGTTGGTCGTCGTGACGTACAGGGCACCGTCGGGCCCGAGGCGGGCCGCCCGCATCCGCCCGAACGGCCCGTCGGTCTCCTGCGGCACCGCGACCTGTTCGACCGACCCGTCATCGGCCAGGGTCAGCACCAGCAGCTTCGACCCCTTGAGTGCGGTGATGACGAGCGCCCCGTCCAGCGCACCCCACTGGTCTCCCTCGAGGAAGGCCGCGCCGCAGATGGCCTGGGTCCGCTCGCCCGACTGCCACACGGCGGGGACGGCATCCGGGTAGAGCTCGAGGTCGGTCATCGGCACGCTCTCGTCGTACTCGTCGACCATGCCCTTGCGCGAGGGGTCCCAGCCGTAGTTGCCGCCGGCCGTGATCAGGTTGACCTCGTCGTTGTTGCTCGGGCCGTGCTCAGCCGTGTAGATCGCACCTGTGCCCGGCTGCACCGCCACCCCCTGGATGTTGCGGTGCCCGTAGCTGTAGACGTACCGCTCGCGCTCGCCCTCCAGGCTGAAGAACGGGTTGCCGCTCAACGGAAAGCCGGTTTCCAGGTCGAGCCGCAGCACCTTGCCCCCGAGACTGGTGCGGCTCTGCGGCACGTCGGCCTGCGCCACGTCGCCGGTACCGACGAACAGCTCGTCCTCCCCGGAGTCGTTCACCGCGCCCGGGGCGATCGTCGGTCGGCACCCCGAGTGCCTCCCCGTCGAGATCGGCAGGCCGGTCAGCAGGTCGCGCCACTTCTGCGCCGAGGTGCCGTCGGCCGACAGCTTCCACGTGACGAGTCGGACGTCCTTCGGCTGGCCGTTCTCCTGGTGGGTCTGGCAGGTGGTGAACAGGCGCGAGGTCGCGAAGTCGGGGTGCACGACCATACCCATCAGGCCACCCTCCCCCGACACGAAGAGGTCGTCGAGGTCGGCCTCGACCGTCGTCCGCGTCGCACCCTCGCGCAGCCCCGAGACGATCGAGATGCGGCCCGGCCGCTCGGTGACCAGCGCGCGACCGTCCGGCAGGAACCCGATGTCCCACCCGTGCTCGAACCCCTTCGCGACCACCTCGACATCCAACGCGGGCACCTCGGCGCTGCGCGGGGCCGGGCTCGCCGTCGCCCCACCGCTCGGGGAAACACCGTCGGATGCCGTCCGCGTCGGCGTCACGGGCACCTCGCCGACACCGTCGTCACCGGAGCACCCGGCAAGCGTCACGGAGGCGAGCAGCACTGCCGCAGCCAGGGGTGCGATCGATCGGGGGCTCATGCCCCAGTCTCACCCACGAGGTTGCTTCACGCGAGATCGGCGACGGCCCGCTGATACCCGGCCGCGAGCACGGTGAGGTCCGCGCGATACCCGGCGATGCGGCATCCACGGCCGTTGGGTTTGAGAAGGATGCCTTCGGCGGCCCAGCGCTCGCGCACCTCGTCCATGAGCTGCACCGGCAGGTCGCCCGACGCGTTGGTCACGCGCCACCACGTGACGTTCGAGCCGTAGGTCGCCATGATCGTGCCGACCTGGCGAGGGCCGATGCCGACGAGCGCGGCGAGGTCGCCGTACGACACGACCCGCCCGCGGGGCACGAGCTCGACGGCCCGCAGCACCCGCTCCACGACGACGTCGTCCATGCCGCGAGTCTGCCCGACGGCGGGGCACCCAGCTCAACGCAGCACTTCGGAGCGCACGCACCAATTACTGCGTGCGATCCGAGCTTGTGCGTCCGCCGCGCCCGCGCGCACGCTCAGCGACCGATGTCGGCGCCGATCTCCCACGGCGCGATCGGCGAGTTCTCGAGCACCCAGGCCTCGACGTCCTGCATCAGGCCGGTCGCGATGAGCACCCCCATGACGACGAAGAGCACACCGAGCCCACGGCGGAACAGCGAGTGCGGGTCAGCCGCCCAGCGCAGCCGCCGCACCAGGCGCTGGCCGGCGAGGGCGATGGCGAACAGCACGCTGACCAGCCCGATGACGTAGGCCGTGAGCAGCGCCAGCCCGCGGGCCGGTTCGGCGGGCAGCACGGTGACGACGACATACGCGAAGAGCGGGCTGCACGAGGTGAACACCGGCCCGAGCGCCGCCCCGGTGAGCACCGCCCCGAGGGTGCCCCCGCGTTGGTTGGCTGCCGACAGGCCCCGGGCGCTGCGGCTGCTGAGCCCCGTGGCCACCGACACCCGGTCCCACAGCTCGGGGATGACCGCGACGACGCCGAGGGCGATCAACAATCCGCCGCTGATCCACCGCCACACCGACGGCGGCACGTCGATGAGCGCGGTCGTGGCCTTCAGCGCCAGGGTGAAGACGAAGACCGACGCCCCGAGCGAGCCCGTCACGAGCAGTGCCCGACGCACCGCGGCCCCGTCGGACGCACCGGACACCGAGCCGCCCACGATGACGGGTAGCAGCGACAGGGCGCAGGGGGCCAGGGTGGTCAGCGCCCCGGCGAGCAGGGCACCCGTGAGGGCGAGCAGCACGTCAGACCGTCTTGGCCTTGATGTCCGCGCCCGAGATCGTGCCCGTCCACTTCGCGAGCTCGTCGCCGTCCTCGTTCACCTGGACGAACGTGTGCTGCTGGGTGATGCCGTAGGTCTTGCGCAGGTCGGTCTCGGAGTCGAAGTCGATCTTGACGACCGTGAGGCCGGCGGGGATGCCGTCCTCCTCGATGGCCTTCTCGGTCGCCCGGCAGGTCGGGCACCACGAGGCGTGGAAGAAGTAGACGACCTTCGTGCCGGCGCGCTGCGCCATCTGGCTCTGGTACTCGGCCTTGGTCAGGTAGGCGCCGGCCGCCATGGTCTCGCCGGTGGCCGACGGGCTCGTCGACGGCGACGCGGAGGCCGACGGCGTGCTGCTCGCCGGGGCGGATGCCGTGGCGCTCGGCGCGCTCGGCGCGCTGGACGCCGCCGGTGCCGCGGTGTCCTGCGTCGCGGAGCCGCAGGCCGTCAGGAGCAGGGCGCTCACGGCGCCGGTGGCGATCAGGGTCAGGGACGGTCGGCGACGCATGGGTGGCTCCCGGGTGTCGGTGGTGGAGGTGGTGAGGACACCAGTGGACGTCATGGCAGCACGCCCGCGCCATCGCAGCCTGCCCGACGTCATGAGCGGGTAAGACGGTGCGCCGGAAGGGAGAGGGTGACGGTGCATCCGGTGCCGTCACCGCGGTTGGTGGCCACGGCATCCCCGCCGTGGGATCGGGCCACCTCGCGCGCGATGGTCAGGCCCAGACCCATCCCCCGGTCGTGCCGGGACTCGTCGCCGCGCCACCCCGGCTCGAAGACCCGCTCGAGGTCGCCCGTCGCGATGCCGCCGCAGCCGTCGGACACGTCCACGAGCACCTGCCCGCCCCGGACCTGCGTCGTCACGATGACCCGGCCCCCTGCAGGGGTGTGCTGGAGGGCGTTGCGCAGCACGTTGGTCACGGCCCGGGTCACCGCCCGCGGGTCGACCTCCACGGTGACCCCGGCCAGGTCACCCGCGATGACGTCCACGTCGGCGGCGGCGGCCAACGGCGCGACGGTCGCCACGGCATCCGAGACGAGGTCGTCGAGCGCACACCGCCCCGCCCGCGAGGTCGGCTGCGGCCCGTGCAGCCGCGACAGCTCGGCGATGTCGTCGACCATGACGTCGAGCCGGTCGACCTCGTGGACGATGCGGGCGTGCGCGGCCGGCGGGTCGGCGACGGCGCCGTCCGCCAGCGACTCCGCGAGCGCCCGGATGCCGGCGAGCGGGGTGCGCAGGTCGTGCGAGAGCCAGCGCACCGTCTCGCGGCGCGACTGCTCGACCTCGAGGGCGCTCTCGCGCTCGGCGCGCTCGCGGGCCGCCTCGCGCTCCAGGCGAAGCACCCGCCGAGCCAGGACGAGCCCCACGACGACCGCCATCGGCGCGCCGGCGAGGAGCACGAACACGAGCGTGCGGTAGTCGTCCTCGCCGATGAGCATCGAGCGGCTGGCGACGGCCACCCCGGCCGCCACCGCCGCCACGAGCACGACCGGGGCGCCGAACGCCGCGCCCGAGGGCCGCTCGCGCGCCACCCGGGACAGGCCGAGCGCCCCGGCCGCGCCGACCACACTCGTCACCGTCGCCGAGAGGATGACGGCATGTGCCTCAGGACCCACCGGTCACTCCCCGCTCGGCGCCAGTGTCGTCGGCGAGACGGCGGAGAGGTCGGTGGGCGAAGTGAGCTCGATGGTGGCGTGGACCGGTCGGCTCCTCGTCGGTGCGGTCCTCGTGCTGCTCGGCATCTTCAGCCTGCCGCTCACGGCGCTGGTGTTCGACGGGGAGGGCGCCACGAGGCTTCGGGGCGCGCTGGTCGGCGTGCTCGCCGCCCTCGTGGGCGCGGTGATCGGGCTGGTCATGTACTTCATCCTGCTGAGCGGCTTCGACTCCATGTGACCCCGCCTCACCCGGCGGCCGGGTCTGCCGGGTCTGCCGGGTCGGTGCGGTCCCAGCGGTAACCGCGGCCGAATACGGTGACGAGGCGCAGGGGCGCGCTCGGGTCGACCTCGACCTTCTCGCGCAGGCGCCGGACGTGCACCGTGACCGTCGACGCGTCGCCGACCTCCCAGCCCCAGACCTCGCGCAGCAGTTCGTCGCGCCCCCAGACGGTGCCGGGGTGCTGCAGGAGCCAGGCGAGGAGGTCGAGCTCACGCGAGGTGAGTGCCACCGGGGCACCACCACGGGTCACCGACCGGGCACCGAGGTCGACGACGAGGTCCCCGTCGCGCAGGACGTCGTACACCCCTTCGGATGCCGGCGCGCTCGCCCGCCGCAGCACCGAGCGGATTCGCAGCTCGACCTCGCGCAGGCTGAACGGCTTGGTCACGTAGTCGTCGGCCCCGTGCTGGAGCCCTTGCACCCGCTCGTGCTCCTGACCGCGCGCGGTCACCATGACGACGGGCAGGTCACGGCGGATCGAGCGCAGGCGGCGGCACACCTCGAACCCGCCGAGGCCCGGCAGCATCAGGTCGAGCAGCACGAGGTCTGCCGGTGACTCCACGTAGCGCTCGATGGCAGCGTCCCCGGCCGCCACGGCATCCACGGTGTACCCCGAGCGGGTCAGGTAGGCCGCGACGGCCTCGCGAACCGTCGCGTCGTCCTCGACGAGCAGGATGCGCACCACGTTCGCAAGGGTAGGTGGCGACGTGATGCGTGCCACGGCATCCGATAAATCGGTAAGACCCCCGCAACCCGGGCTGACAGGATGGCGTCATGCGGCGGATCATCCAGAGCAAGAAGCTCCAGCACGTGCGGTACGACGTCCGGGGGCCGATCCTCGTGGAGGCCCAGCGGCTCGAGGCCGAGGGGCACGAGATCCTCAAGCTCAACATCGGCAACACGGCCCCGTTCGGGTTCAGGGCGCCGGAGTCGATGGTCGCCGACATCGTGCACAACCTGCCCGACAGCCAGGGCTACTCGGACTCGCGAGGCATCTACTCGGCCCGCACCGCCGTCGCGCAGTACTACCAGTCGCGCGGGCTGACCGAGACCGGCGTCGATGACGTCTTCATCGGCAACGGTGTCTCCGAACTGATCTCGATGGTGCTGCAGGCGTTCGTCGACGACGGGAACGAGATCCTCGTCCCGGCGCCGGACTACCCGCTGTGGACCGGCGCGGTCTCGCTGTCGGGTGGCACCCCCGTGCACTACCGCTGCGACGAGAGCAACGGCTGGAACCCCGACCTCGAGGACATCGAGTCCAAGATCACCGCGAACACCCACGCGATCGTCATCATCAACCCCAACAACCCCACCGGCGCCGTCTACTCGCCCGAGACGGTGCGGGCCCTGGTCGACATCGCCCGCCGCCACGACCTCGTCGTCATGGCCGACGAGATCTACGAGAAGATCATCTTCGACGACGCGGTGCACCACCACGCGGCGACCTTCGCCGAGGACGACGTACTCTGCCTGACCTTCAGCGGGCTGTCCAAGGCCTACCGCGTGTGCGGCTACCGGGCCGGCTGGGTCATGGTGTCGGGGCCCAAGCACCTGGCCTCGGACTTCCTCGAGGGGCTGACCCTGCTGGCGAACATGCGGATGTGCGCGAACGTGCCGGCGCAGCACGCGATCCAGACGGCGCTCGGTGGCTACCAGTCGATCACCGAGCTCGTCGTGCCCGGCGGCCGGTTCTACGAGCAGAGCAAGCTCGCCGCGCGCCTGCTCAACGAGATCCCGGGCGTCTCGTGCGTCGAACCGATGGGTGCTCTCTACTGCTTCCCCCGGCTCGACCCCGAGGTCTACCCGATCGAGAGCGACGAGTCGTTCGTCATCGACCTGCTGCGCGCCAAGAAGATCCTCGTGACGCACGGCACCGGCTTCAACTGGTTCGAGCCCGACCACTTCCGGCTCGTCACGTTGCCCGACGTCGACGTGCTGACCGAGGCCATCGGGCGCATCGCCGACTACCTCGAGACCATCAGGGCCTGACGCTGATGCCGGGAGCGGGCTCGAGGGTGTCCTTCGGGGTGCTCGGCGCCATCGCGCTCGGCGGGGTCATCGGCTCGCTCGGCCGGTACGCCGTGGGCGTGGCCCTGCCGCACGGGGTGGGCGGGTTCCCGTGGGCGACCCTGGTCGTCAACGTCACCGGCGCCTTCGCCATGGGGCTGCTCGTCGCCTACCTCGTCGACCGGCCGGGCGTGCACCGGCTGGCGCGGCCGTTCGTCGGCGTCGGGGTGCTCGGCGGCTGGACGACGTTCTCGGCCCTGGCCATGGATGCCGTGGCGCTCGGTGCCGCTGACCGGGCCCAGCTCGCGCTGGGTTACGTCGCGGCGACCTTCCTCGTCGGGACCCTGGCCGTGGCCGCGGGGTCGGCTGTGGGGCAACGTGTCTGGCCGGGCCCATGACGGTCGTCGACGCCCTGCTCGTGGCCGTGGGTGCGGCGCTCGGGGCCCCTGCGCGCTACCTGACCAACCACTGGGTGCGCGAGCGCCTCGGCGGCACCGCAGTCGCCGGCACGCTGCTCGTCAACGTCGTGGGGTCGTTCGTGCTCGGGCTGCTCGTCGGGACGGGGGCCGACGGTGCGCCGATGGCCCTCGTGGGGATCGGCTTCTGCGGGGCGCTCACGACGTTCTCGACCCTGGCCCTCGAGGTCTGGGACGCGATGGAGGACGACCGGCGGCACCACGCCGTCGTGAACGTGGCGTTGTCACTGGCGCTCGGGTTGGGCGCCGCCTGGCTCGGCTGGGCCCTCACCTCAGCCTGACCTCTGCTCGACCTCTGCTCGACCTCAGCCCGAGATCGAGGAGCCATGACATGCACGGGATCCTGCTGGGGTCGCGGCGTGTCCTGGCTCCTCGACCGCCGTATGCTCGGTGGATGCGCCGCCGCACCCCTCAAGCCGTCCCTGACGTCTTCGAGACCTTCGCCCACCGGGTGGACGACTCGGCGGAGGGCCCGCTCGAGGCTCCCGCCGCCGCAGCCGTGGCGCGCTCGGCCGGCATCGGGCTCGCCCTCATGGTGCTGACGTCGGTCGCCTTCGTCTCCGGGGCTTGGCTCGCGTCCCGCGCACGGCCGGACCTGGTGTTCTCGAACCTGGCGTGGGAGGGCCTGGCCATCGCCGCGTGGTCGCTGCTCTGGGGTGCCCTCGCCGCCGCCATCGTGCTCGCCGCCGGCGTCGTCGCGGTCGGGCTGCCGTGGGTGCGGCGTCAGCGCGGGGCGCGCTCGGCCGCGGGCTCGACACCGACCTCGACCCCGTAGGCCCACCCCGGACGCAGCGAGAGGGTGTCGCCGCTCCAGAACCGGCCCGGGTCGTACCAGTTCATCGGCACGTCGTCGTCGAGGATGCCCATCTCCTCCAGCGTCACGCCGACGACCTCGGCGCAGTAGACGGCCTCGGGGCGCACCGACTTCTCCTCGGCAGCCCGCTTGGACAGGTACGCGTCGCGGCCCTTGAGCCAGCGCCAGGCCATCCCCACGGTCGTGGGAAACGAGACCCCGTTGAGGCGGGCGATGGTGCGCAGCACGGCATCCTCCTGCTCACGCCCGACCTCGGGGGTCAGCTGGCGCACCCAGGCGCCCTGCCCGTACTTCACCTGCCACGTCGTCACCGCCTCGCGTAGGTCGTGAAGCTGCACCCCCCGGTGGTGGTCGCCGGTCCAGTGGTCACGCAGCGACCGGCCGAGCTCGGCGTGCCACATGAGCGGGGGCAGGTCGTCGAGCACCACGGCCATCCCGACGTGGTTGACCGGGGCGTTGCTCGCGGTCTGGATGACCCGGTCGGCGACCGACCCCCCGCGAAAGAGCCACAGGTCGCCCGTGCGGGTGGCCTCGATGGCCTCGTCGAACGGGACGGTGGTCCTGCGGGCGCGCATCGGCATGCAGTCATTGTGCGCGACTGCCAAAGCGGTATCAGCCGTGTCGATCGCATCCATCGGTCATGGGGAACACCGCGCCGCGACTTCAACCGAGTACCTGCTCTGTGCCCGGTACTTCTGTCCATCCGCCTGATAGTCGATGCTGACGCTGGCGAAGCGCGCCTCAGCCACGGTCAACTCCAGCCGGAGCACCAGGTTCGTGTCCCCGTCGCTGGACGCCACCGAAGAGCCTTCCGCCTTCGCCAGCGGAGGCCACGAACTGGCCTCCGCTGGCGGCCAGCCAGGGGCCAGGCCCACAAGTGTCTGGCCCGCGATCGGCACCACGTACGACTCACGCAAGTCAACGCCCTCGGCACCTTCCAACGCGACGCGGGTCATGCGAACGCGTGCACCGGCCTCCACGGACAGGACCTCGTTTCCGAACGTGTACTCACCAGCCCCCGCACTTCGCTCCAGGCAAATGGACCCTTCCCCTTCTCCGAATGACAGCGGGCCGTCCTGTGCCCGCACCCCCTCGTCACAACCTGAGGCCAGGAGCAGGGTTGTGGCGAGCAGCGAGCCAAGGGCGGGTGATCTCAAAGCTTCGCGACGAGGCGACTGGGCGTCCCGCCGGGGTACCCGGTGACGCCACAGAGCCGACGGGTGGCCGTGAACTTGTAGGTGACGGCGGCGTCCGTCTGGTATCCGGTCCTCGATGACAGGTCCAACCCGATCGCGGCCGAGATGTCGACGCCGGCCGTGTTCTGATATGCCGTCGTCCTGTTCTTGGTCACCGTGGTGCCGTTGACGTAGGACGTGCAGTAGTTCGCGGTCGGCACGGTCGAAGGAGTCCAAACACTCGAGCCACCGATGTACGAACGAGGGCGCGCGATGTACTTCATTGATCCGGTACACCCGACGAGGTACTTTCCGTACTCGAAGTTCGTGTAGTAGTGCCGTCGACCCGTGGAACTTGGGAAGTTGATGGTGTCGGAGGTTGAAACCGACGCAGTTCCGCTCGCCTTGAAACTTCCGTACTTGCCAGTCACAGAGACTCCAACTCCAAGCGCACTGTCCGCGCCGCGCACATAGACCAAGTCACCTGTGACGCCGGACGTCGTCGAGTAGGTTCCCCCCACCCACACGGTCCGCGACCCGAGGCTGCCCTTGTAGATGGATCCGCAGGCGGGGGTCTGGAGTGCGAAAGCGCTGGCAGCCGCCTGCGTCGGCGATTGCCCCATGTCAACGAAGTCCGCCAGCAGATCAGCGTCGGTGCCCTTCGGTGCACTCTGAGTGATGACCGTGAGGTCCGGCGTTGCTTCCGCCATGGTCAGAGGCGCGCCTTCGACGCCGCTGTCCGTACTGAGCGACGTCGACGTCGCGGCCGAGCGTCCGTCGGCAGTGACGCTGACAATCTCGAGATTGACATTGCCGAAGGCGTCCGTGAACATCTCCAGGTCTTCTGGCGCGAGGTTCAGGGTGTACGACCCCGCGGCCGAGGTGAGGACCGAGCCGACCGGAAATAGCTGCAACCCACCCCCCTCGGGCGTTGCGGCCACGGCTGCGTTGCTTGGCCACGCGTAAGCAATCACTCTGGCCTGCACCGGAACGCCTGAGCCTGATTGAACGGTGCCTGACGCCACTGTGACGTCCTCCCCCGTCGATGCCGTGACCGGCGTCGCCACCAGGAGAGCCGTGGCGATTGTCAATGCACCTACCGAAAACGACGAAACGAACCTGACACGATTCATCTTCGGAAACCCCCGTGACAAGTGGAAGAACGCCGAGCCCGTCCTAGTTCAGAAGAACTGTTTCGGCGATCCATCCGTGGGACGGCGGCCAGGTGGCCGACGTGCGAGAAACAATGCATCCATCCCAGATGGCTCGCAAACGGAAGCGCAATTTCACTGTGGCGAAGGCCGGCTCGGCTGACACCACACAAACGAGTACCCAAAGGCGCATCGGCCCGGAAACAGTGTGCCCACCGTCGACGGTTGGCGGTGTCCCTGTGATGACCTATTGGTCGATGGAGGGACGGTCGGAGCCCGCGGTGCCGCACCCTTCCCCCCGAGGTGCGCGACGGCCTACGGTGAGGGGGTGCGCACTCGGCGCAGGAAGCAAGGACTCGCGGTGCAGGCCGTGGCCGGCACCCACACGGTGCTGCTCGGGTTCAGCCTCGACGACCCGGCCGGCTGCTTGGGGTTCGCGATCCACCGCACCGACCACACCGAGGGTGAGGCCCGCTGGCTGCGGGGCATGAAGACCTTCGGCAGCGTCGTGCCCGACCCGCCGCCCGGGTCGGACTGGCCGACGAACGCGCACCCGGTGCAGGGCTTCCAGTGGGGCGACTACTCCGCCAAGCCCGGCCACCACTACACGTATGCCGTGTCCGCCCTCGGGGGGCCGCCAGCCACTCCCGTTCCCACCGCGACGGTGTCGCTCACCGTGCGCACCGAGGTCGAGGACGACGGCGAGCACGGGGTCTGGTTCAACCGCGGGGTGGCAGGCTCGCAGGCCTTCGCGCGGCAGTTCGCGGGCTGGGTACCGACGTCGACACCGGACGAGACCCACCCGGCGATGGCCTGGCTCTCCCGTGGGCTCGGGGAGGCGCTGCTCGCGTTCTGCGCGGAGGCCCTGGACGACGAGTGGTCGATCCACGGCGCGCTCTACGAGCTGACGTGGGGACGCGCCCTGCAGGCCTTCGGTGCCGCGCGCGACCGCGGGGCCGACGTGCACCTCGTCGTGCACGGCAGGGACCGGGATGCCGGTGCCGCCAACAACGACCGCACCGCCGAGATGGCCCGTGCGGCGGTCGTCGCCAACGGCGTCGAGGACCTCGTGACCTGGCGCACCGCGCCGATCAAGAGTGCCCTGCACCACCACAAGTTCCTCGTCCTGTCGCGGCGCGGCATCCCCGAGGCGGTGTGGACCGGGTCGACCAACCTCACCCTCGGGGCGATCTACGGACACTCCAACGTCGGCCACGTCGTGCGTGACCGCGCGGTCGCCGCGCGGTTCGAGGCCGAGTGGGAGCGGCTGCGCGACGGCCTCCCCATCGCCGACCTGCGCGCCGTCCACACCGCGGACCCCGCTCCCGAACGCACGGTCCCCGTCGGCGGCGGGGTCAGCAGCGTCTTCTCCCCGTTGACCGGCACCTCGCTGCTCGACTGGTACGCCGAGCTGTTCGACGCGGCGACGAGCTCGGCGCACGTCACCGGGGCGTTCGGCCTGCACCAGGTCTTCCGTGACCGCCTCGCGGTCGACCGGTCACCGGTGACCCGCACGGTGCTCCTGGAGAAGGTGCCGCCCCCGACCGCCGCCATCCCGCGCACCGACGACCACGTGCGGATCTCGACCGGGAGCCATCTCATGGGCGACCCGCTCCAGCAGTGGGCCACGGAACGACTCACCGGCTTCAACACCCACGTGCGCTACATCCACACGAAGATCATCCTCATCGACCCCCTCGGCCCCGACCCGACGATCCTCACCGGCTCCGCGAACTACTCGAACGCCTCGACGTCGACCAACGAGGAGCACACCCTGATCATCCGGGCGGGACGCACGAGGTCGTCCTCGCGACGGGCCGTGAGGCGGGTCGCCGACATCTACCTCACCGAGTACCACCGCCTGTTCATGCACTTCGCCTTCCGCGCGATGGCGCAGGACCGTGAGGTCAACACCGGTGTCTCACAATGGAGTCGGCACCTCGACGAGACCGGCACATGGGCTGACCGTTACTACGTCGACGACTCCTGGCGGGCGGCTCAGCGGCGGCTGTTCTCCGGGTCCTGACACCCTCGCGGACCGTCGCTAGGGTTGAGCCCATGCGCCCCTCGAACCGCGTGTGGAAGATCGCCGGCATCGCCGGGCTCGTCGGCGTCGTCGCGACCGGGGCCCTGGTCGCCCGCAACGAACGCGAACGACGCGCCTACACCCCCGACGAGGTGCGCGACCGGCTCCAACAGCGGCTCGACGAGGCCGAGCGGGCTGCCGAAGGCGAGCGGGCTGGCGAAGGCGAGCGGGCTGGCGAAGCCGGACGCTGAGAGTCCATCAGGCGTGAGCGACGAGGGCCTCGAGCCGCTCGTAACCCTCGGCCATGCCGTGCTCCATGCCCGACTCGACCATCGCGTCGCGCCCTTCGACGGTGCGCCCGATGCTGCGGCCCCGCAGTCGAGTGCGACCGTCGCCGAGGTCCTCGAACCACATGAACTCCAGGGCGACCTCGTCGGGGGCACCGTCGAACTCGAAGGTCTGGAGGGCGAACTCGTTCTCGCGGATGCTGTGGAAGACCCCGCGGAAGCCGAACGTGCCGTAGTCGCTCGTGTGCGTGTAGGAGTAGCCGCCGCCGGTGGTGAAGTCCCACTGGGCGATCTCCATCTGCATGCCGTTCGGGCCGAGCCACAGCTTGACCTTCTCGGGGTCGCGGTGGGCCTCGAAGACCGCCGCCACGGGGGCGTCGAACTCGCGGGTGAAGTCGATCCACGGCACGCCGGCCGGGATGTCGAGGTGCAGGCCGTTGCTCATGAGGGCTCCTTGGGGGTGCGGGGTGCGGCCGGCCGGGTGGTGTCGGCGGTCGCGAGGAGGGCGTCGAGGCGGCGGAACTGCTGCTCGTGGATCAGGCGGTAGCCGTCGATCCAGGCCGTCAGGGCTTCGAGCGCCTCGGGGTTCAGGTGCACCGGGCGGCGCTGGGCCTGCCGGGTGCGGGTGACCAGGCCCGCGTGCTCGAGGACCTGGATGTGCTTCGAGACCGCCTGGAGGCTGATCTCGAAGGGCTCGGCGATCTCGTTCACCGTGGCCGGTCCACGGCTCAGGTGCGCGATGATCGCCCGCCGGACGGGGTCGGCGAGGGCCGCGAAACCCAGGTCGACGGCGGTGCTCGTGTCCGGCATCCCATTATTCAACCAAGCAATTGATCAACTGTCAAGTTGATTACGCTGACTCATTGCGCAGCACCCACCTGGAGGTGCCCGGAAAGTGCCTCCTGAGGTGGCTGCGACGCAATCAGTCGGGGTTGCCGGATGCCGTGGCGCAGGTCGCGCGCAAAACTCGAGTCCCGGCATCCCGACGTCGCGGGCGGGACTCGAGTCCCGGCATCCCCTCTCTCGTCCCCGACTTCGTGCGACTTGGGTGCGGTTCCTGAGCCCGGATGGCCCGAAAACCGTGGGCAAGTCGCACGAAGTCCGATCACCATCAGGCGACTCATTGCGCAGCACCCACCTGGAGATGCCCGGAAAGTGCCTCCTGAGGTGGCTGCGACGCAATCAGTCGGGGTGGTTGGCTACGGCTTGACGACGGTGAGGAGCACGGCGCAGTCCTCGAGGGCGGTCAGGGCGTGCCGGCGCCCCGGGATGATGGTGTGGTCCCCCGCCGATCCCTCCCAGCTGTCCGGCTCGGAGTCGAGCCGCACGCGACCCCGCAGCACCTGCAGGGTCGCCTCGCCGGGGCTCTCGTGCTCGGCCAGCCCGTGCTCGGCCAGGATCGCGATGACGGTCTCGCGCAGCACCCGGTCGTGACCACCGTGGATGGTGCGCGCCGCCCGCCCGCTGCTGCCCTCTCGAGCCGAGTGGAGCAGCTCGTCGGCGAGGTCGGTGAGGGAGATGCTGTCCATGAGTGTCCTTCGGTGGGGTCGAGCCGGATGGATCAGGGCCAGGAAGGTCGGGAGATCGCGGTCGGGAGGTCGCGGTGCCGGATCAGGCGCGCGACGTGGCAGGGAAGGTCGAGCGCAGCGCCTCACTGAGCGCGGCCGGGTCGACCACCTCACCGCGGGCGGCCCGGGCGCCCACCGCGAGCCCGAGGATGTAGGACCCGACGGGTGCCATGGGCCGCGCGAAACCGTGCGCGATGTCCTTGGTGAGGGCGTGGATGCCGGGCACGTCGACGGCATCCGGGTCGACGTCGAGCGCGGTGCAGGCGTCGACGATCCAGGCGTGCCACTGCTGCTCGGCGGCGGCGAGGTCGGTCATCCGGTCCTCCGAAGATCGGCGAGGGCGAGCTGTTCAGTCACTTCTTGGTGAGCTCGGACTTCTCCCACCCTCGCTTGGGTGCGCGGTTGCCCGAGCCGCGACCCGGCCGCTGGTCCTTGGAGCGGTAGACCAGGTAGGGCCGGGTGAGGTACCCAAGCGGCGCCGAGAAGACGTGGACCAGCCGGGTGAACGGCCACATCGCGAACAGGATGAACGCGAGCAGGGCGTGCAGCTGGAAGCCCAGTGGTGCCGCTGCCATGAGCTCGGGCTGCGGCTGGAACGCGAAGATGCTGCGGAACCACACCGAGACGCCCTCGCGGTAGTTGTACTCACCGCCGAACTGCAGGAGGCTGCCGGCCACCGTGTTCCACATGCCCAGGGCCATGACGGTGCCGAGCACGGCGTACATGGCCTTGTCGTTGGTGGTCGTGGCGCTGAACACGGGGCCGGTGGTGCGCCGCCGGTAGACCAGGATCGCCAGACCGGCCAGGGCCGCGATCCCCGCGGGGATGCCACCGGCCAGCGCGATGACGTGGTACGCGTGCGGGCTCAGCCCCAACGCGTTGGTCCACACCTGCGGGATGATCAGGCCGATCACGTGGCCCATGACGACGCCGAGCATGCCGAAGTGGAACAGCGGGCTGCCGATGCGCAGCAGCTTGTCCTCGTAGAGCTGGCTGGAGCGCGTGGTCCAGCCGAACTTGTCGTAGCGGTAGCGCCAGAAGTGCCCGACGACGAACACGGCCAGGCACACGTACGGGACGATCACCCACAAGAACGTGGTCATCGGGGGGCTCCTACCGGGATGGTCGTGCCGAGCATCGCTGTGGTGTCGGCGGGTTCGGGTCGGGGGTTGAGTCGGGGGTCGATGGCGTACGGCTCGAGCCCGACCTCCTCCTGGGGTGGGCCCTGCTCGACGAGCCGCAACAGGGCCTCGGTGTCGCTGCCCTCCAGCGGCGGCAGCGTCGAGCGCAGCGCCTCGAGCACGGGCAGCCAGCGCGAGTCGCGCTGGGCCAACCCGGCCCGCAGCACCTCCACCCCCACCCGGTGGCGGGTCAGCAGGTGCCACGCGGTGGCCCAGTCCTGCATCGCGCCGAACTCGAGCACGACGCACAGGTGGTCGGGCAGCTCGACCTCGCTGTCGAACTCCAGACCGGCCCGGCGGTAGGCCTGCTTGAACTCCACGAGGGCCACCCCGCGCCGTCGCGTGTCACCCGAGGTGAAGTACGTCAGGTGCAGCGAGCACTTGCGGGTGACGTCGAACGTGTCGACGTACTCGCGCTGCAGGGCGCCGAGCCGCGCGGAGGTGAGGTGGTCGAGGAACTCGAGCAACGGCATCCGCTGGGCGTCGGGCAAGCCCTCGACCACGCCGCGCAGCATCGGCACCCGCCCCAGCAGCACGTCGTCGGGGTAGTCGAGCAGCAGCGAGACCACCTGCCAGGTGTCGACGAGGTCCTTCTCCCGGATGCCGGGGCGTGCGTCGCGGTGCCGCCGCCACTTCATCGGTCGGCCCGTTCACCCGAACCGGAGCCGCCACCCGGGAAGATGCCGTCCGGCATCCCCCGCCCGTCCCAGTTGAGCAGGTTGACCCGCCCGCGCAGCGGGTTGTCGGCCGGCAGGGCGTCGACGCTGTCGGCGTCCAGGGCCTCGCGTCGCACCCGCAGGTTCTCGGCCGCGACGGGAGTCGGTGCACCACCGGAGCCCTCGCCGAAGATCTCCTGCCCGCCGCCGTACTGCGACACCGCGCAGTCGGTCGCGATCTCCTCGAGCGAGTGCGCCTGCTCGGCGTGCGCGGTCGGGATGACGTAGCGCTCCTCGTACCGTGCCAGGGCGAGCAGGCGGAACATCTCGTACATGTCCTCGCCCTCCATCCCGACCGCGGCGGGGATCTCGTCGCGGGGGTCGCGCCCGAGGTTGATGTCGCGCATGTACGACCGCATCGCCGCGAGCTTCTTGAGCACGGTGTTGACGGGGGCGACGTCACCGGCGGTGAACAGGTTCGCCAAGTACTCCACGGGGATGCGCAGGGTGTCGATGGCCCCGAAGAGGTTGTCGACGTCCTCGGCGTCGTAGCCGGTGTCCTTGATGACGTCGACGACCGGCGACAGCGGCGGGATGTACCAGACCATCGGCATCGTGCGGTACTCCGGGTGCAGCGGCAGCGCGACCTTGTAGTCCATGATCAGCTTCTTCACCGGGCTGCGGCGGGCTGCTTCGATCCAGTCACCGGGGATGCCGGCCGCCTCGGCCTCGCGCCGGACCTCCGGGTCCTCGGGGTCCAGGAACACGCCCAGCTGAGACTCGTAGAGGTCGGTGTCGTCCTCGGTGGTGGCCGCCTCGAGCACCTTGTCGGCGTCGTAGAGGACGAGCCCGATGTAGCGCAGCCGGCCCACGCAGGTCTCGGAGCACACGGTGGGGATGCCGACCTCGATGCGCGGGTAGCAGAAGGTGCACTTCTCGGCCTTGCCGGTCTTGTGGTTGAAGTAGACCTTCTTGTACGGGCAGCCGGTGATGCACATCCGCCAGCCGCGGCAGCGGTCCTGGTCGACCAGGACGATGCCGTCCTCCTCGCGCTTGTAGATCGCGCCGCTGGGGCACGACGCCGCGCACGAGGGGTTGAG
This sequence comes from Ornithinibacter aureus, assembly GCF_009858245.1. Taxonomy (NCBI): domain Bacteria; kingdom Bacillati; phylum Actinomycetota; class Actinomycetes; order Micrococcales; family Intrasporangiaceae; genus Ornithinibacter; species Ornithinibacter aureus. Next base: position 2,729,775 of record NZ_VMSB01000001.1, on the reverse strand, counting down.
GCAGTGTTCGCAGATGCGCGGCAGGTAGAACATGAAGGTCTGTTCGAACTCGAACTTCACCTTGTCCTCGATGCCCTTGAGCATGACGTCCTTGGCCGCGTGCTCGCGCGAGCCGCCGAGGTCGTCGTCCCAGTTGGCGCTCCACGACACGTTGACCGGCTTGCCCGAGATGAGCGAGTACGGCCGGGCGACGGGGAAGTTCTTCTGCGCGGGGGCGTTGAGCAGCGTCTCGTAGTCGTAGGTCCACGGCTCGTAGTAGTCGCTGATCGAGGGCATCTTGGGGTTGCTGAAGATCGTCAGCAGCTTCTTGAGCCGACCGCCGGCCCGCAGCTGGAGGCGGCCGTTCTTCATCACCCAGCCGCCGCGCCACTCCTCCTGGTCCTCGTAGCCGCGCGGGTAGCCCAGGCCGGGCCGGGTCTCGACGTTGTTGAACCACACGTACTCGGTGCCGGCCCGGTTGGTCCACGCCTGCTTGCACGTGACCGAACAGGTGTGACACCCGATGCACTTGTCGAGGTTCATGACCATCGCCATCTGGGCCATGACGCGCATGTCAGTACTCCACGTTCTGGTTGGCGCGGCGACGGATCATCGTCACTTCGTCGCGGTTGTTTCCGGTGGGCCCGATGTAGTTGAAGAAGTAGGCGAACTGGGCGTAGCCGCCGATCATGTGGCTCGGTTTCATCATGATCCGGGTGAGGGAGTTGTGGATGCCGCCGCGCCTTCCGTTGGTCTCGGTGAGGGGGACGTCGATGAGCCGGTCCTGGGCGTGGTGCATGTAGACGGTGCCCTCCGGCATCCGGTGAGAGACGATCGCGCGGGCCGCGACGACACCGTTGCGGTTGACCGCCTCGATCCAGTCGTTGTCGGCGACCCCGATCTTCTCGGCGTCAACGTCGGAGAGCCAGATCGTCTGCCCGCCGCGCGAGAGGCTGAGCATGAACAGGTTGTCCTGGTACTCGCTGTGGATCGACCACTTGTTGTGCGGGGTCAGGTAGCGCACCGAGACACCGAGGGCGTTCTGCTCGCCGAGCGCGGCCTCACCGAAGAGCTCGGTCATGTTCAGCGGCGGCCGGTACACCGGCAACGCCTCCCCCATGCCGAGGATCCAGTCGTGGTCGAGGTAGAACTGCTGGCGCCCGGTGAGGGTGTGGAACGGCTTCTTGCGTTCGATGTTGATCGTGAACGGGGAGTACCGGCGGCCGCCGCTCTCCGAGCCGGACCACTCCGGGGAGGTGATGACCGGCACCGGGGCGACCTGGGTGTCGGCGAAGGTGATCTGCTTGCCCTCGTGCTCGGCCGCGAGGTCGTGCAGCTGGGTGCCGGTGCGCTTCTCCACGTTCTTGAACCCGTGGGTGGCGAGGTGACCGTTCGTCGTGCCCGACAGGTGCAGGATCGCGTCGGCCATGTGGATGTCGGTGTCGAGGCGGGGCTGGCCGTTGCCGGCGCCGCCGTGGGCGACCCCGTTGCGGTGGCGCAGGATGTCGACCTCGCGCTTGACGTCGTAGGGCACACCCTTGGTGAGCATGCCGACCTTCTCCATGAGCGGGCCGATCGACGTCATCTTGTCGTAGATGGCCGTGTAGTCACGCTCGGCGACGGCGAGCACCGGCAGGGTCTTGCCCGGCACGGGTTCGCACTCGCCGAGGCGCCAGTCCTTGACGACACCGTGCACCGTGGCCATCGCCTCGGGGGTGTCGTGCCACAGCGGCTTGGCGATGACGTCGCGCCGGGTGCCCAGGTGGTCGACGGCGAGCTCGGAGAACTTCTTCGCGACGTCCTTCCACGCCTCCCAGTCGGTCTTGGACTGCCACGGCGGGGAGATCGCCGGGTTGAAGGAGTGCACGAAGGGGTGCATGTCGGTGGTGTTCAGGTCGTGCTTCTCGTACCAGGTGGCTGCCGGCAGGACGACGTCGGAGAACAGCGTCGAGCTCGTCATCCGGAAGTCGATGGTCATGAGCAGGTCGAGCTTGCCCTCGGGCACGTGCTCGGGCCACTCGATCCCGGTGGGGCGCTTGTCCGGCGGGGCCTGCTCGGCGGTGACGGCGTTGTCGGTGCCGAGCAGGTGCTTGAGGAAGTACTCGTTGCCCTTGGCGCTGGACCCCAGCAGGTTGGCCCGCCACAGGCTGAGGATGCGGGGGTGGTTCTCCTCCGCCTCCGGGTCCTCGACGGCGAACTTCAGGGCACCGGACTTCAGCTGGTCGACGACGTAGTCCGCGGGAGCCAGCCCCGCGGCATCCGCCTCGTCCGCCAGCGCGAGGCTGCTGCGGTTGAAGGTCGGGTAGCTCGGGGTCCAGCCCAGGCGCACCGACTGGGCGAGCAGGTCCATGACGCCCTTGCCCGCGAAGACGCCGGTGCCGGCATCCACGTCGTCGGCGGTGAAGGTGTCGTAGCGATACTGGCTGGTGTTGACGTACCAGTACGCCGTCTGGTTCATGTGCCGCGGCGGGCGCTGCCAGTCCAGCGCGAACGCCATGTGCTGGAAGCCCATGATCGGGCGGATCTTCTCCTGGCCGACGTAGTGCGCCCAGCCACCACCGTTGCGCCCCTAGCACCCCGTGATCGTCGTGAGCACGAGCATCGCCCGGTAGATCTGGTCGGAGTGGAACCAGTGGTTGGTGCCGGCCCCCATGAGGATCATCCCGCGACCGCCGGTGTCGATGGCGTTCTGCGCCCACTCACGCGCCAGCCGCACGACCTGCTCGGCGGGCACGTTGGTGATCTCCTCCTGCCACGCCGGCGTCGCCGGGGTGGAGGGGTCCTCGTAGTCGGCCGGCCAGGTGCCCGGCATCCCGGGGCGGGCCACGCCGTACTGGGCGAGCATGAGGTCGAGCACGGTGGTCACCAGGCGCCCACCGATGCGGCGCACCGGCACCCCGCGCATCACGTGCGCGACCTTGCCGTCGTACGCGTCGAACCTCGGCATCACGACCCGGGCCGTCTCGGATGCCGTGCCACCGGCGTCGAGGCCGTGCAGCGTCAGGACGGGGTCGATGTCCTCGAGGTCGAGGTTCCACTTGCCCCAGCCCTCGTCTCCGTAGCGGAAGCCGATGGAGCCGTTCGGGATGGCCACGTCACCGGTGCGCGCATCGAGCACGGCCGGCTTCCACATCGCGTTCTCGGAGGCGGCCTGCGCGATGTCGAGGTCACCGGCGACGAGGTACTTGCCGGGCCGGTAGGCCGGCCCGTCGGCGCCCTCGGCAGTGTCGGCGACGTCCCCGGCATCCTCGAGGGCGACGAGGAAGGGCAGGTCGGTGTACTGCTGGTTGTACTGCGTGAAGAAGTCGACCTGGCTGTCGACGAAGAACTCCTTGAGGATGACGTGCCCCATCGCCATCGCGAGCGCGCCGTCGGTGCCCGGGGCCGCGGCGACCCACTCGTCGGCGAACTTGACGTTCTCGGCGTAGTCGGGCGAGACGGCGACGACCTTCTGGCCGCGGTAGCGCGCCTCGGTCATCCAGTGCGCGTCGGGGGTGCGGGTCATCGGGACGTTCGAGCCCCACATGATGAGGTAGCCGGCATCCCACCAGTCGCCGGACTCGGGGACGTCGGTCTGGTCGCCGAACATCTGCGGCGACGCGTTCGGCAGGTCGGCGTACCAGTCGTAGAACGAGAGCATCGGGGCGCCGACGAGCTCGAGGAAGCGGGCGCCCGAGGCGTAGGAGACCGGCGACATCGCGGGGATCGGCGAGAAGCCGGCGATGCGGTCCGGGCCCCAGCGCTTGACGGTGTAGACGTGCGCGGCGGCGATGATCTCGACGACCTCGTCCCAGCTCGAACGCACCAGGCCGCCCTTGCCGCGGGCGGACTTGTAGCGCCGGGCCTTGTCGGGGTCCTGGACGATGGACGCCCAGGCGAGCACGGGGTCGCCCCCCAGGGCCGCCTTGGCCTCACGGAACATCTCGAGCAGCACCCCGCGCACGTAGGGGTAGCGCACCCGCGTCGGGGAGTAGGTGTACCAGCTGAAGGCCGCCCCGCGGGGGCAGCCGCGTGGCTCGTACTCGGGCCGGTCGGCACCGGTGGAGGGGTAGTCGGTCTGCTGCGCCTCCCAGGTGATGATCCCGTCCTTGACGTAGACCTTCCACGAGCAGGAGCCGGTGCAGTTCACCCCGTGGGTGCTGCGCACGACCTTGTCGTGGCTCCAGCGGTCGCGGTAGAACGCGTCGCCGGAGCGGCCACCCTCGGTGTGGATGGACCGCTTGTCGTCGGACACCTGCGAGCGGGTGAAGAACCGGCGGGTGCCGACGAGGGCAGTGGTCAGCGGCCCGTCGAGGGCGGGGCTGGTGGTCATGCGGTCTCCTTGGTTGCCGTGGCGGAGGTCTTGTCACGGAAGGGGGTTCGGGTGCTCACGTGCGCGACACACGTGGTGGGGCCGACGAAGGGTTCGAGGCCGATCTCGGTGTCCGGCTCGCCGAACTGCTCCATCGAGCCGGTGATCAGGCCGCGGTGGATGCCGCACACCACGGCGGGGTTGTCGACGGCCAGGGCCAGGAACGGGCAGTCCTTGAGGACGAGGCGGGCGGTGCGCCCGCCGTCGGAGGTCGACATCTCCGGGGTGTAGCCCCACTCGTGCAGGACGTCGAGCATCCGGCCGACCTTGCTCAGCCACTGACCCGGCGTGCTCGCGGGCCTGGCTGCCGGGTCGGCCTGGACGTGCTCGAGTGCCCACCGGCGGCCGGTCTCCAGCGGCGTCGGGGCGACACCGCCGCTGCTGTCGGCGAGCACCCCCGCGAGCAGGCCGCTGAGCAGGCGCAGCGCGTCGGCCTCCCCCGCGACGTCGACCTCGGCGAGCGAGCCCTGGACCGGCGCGTAGAGCTTGCGCGGGCGGCCCGCACTGCCGCTGCGGTGGAAGCTGGCCTCGACGAGACCGGCGGCGACCAGCTGGTCGAGGTGGAAGCGCACCGTCGTCACGTGGAGCCCGACGTGCTCCGCAAGGTCTGCCGCAGTCAGGCCCACGGGGTCGGTCGGGTCGTGGCGAGTCGCCGTGGCGTGGGACAGGGCGTCGAGGAGGCGTCGGCGCACGGGCGAGGCGAGCACGGCGGCGGGGCCGAGGTCGTCTGTCGGGGCGCTCAACGCGGGTCGCTCCTCAGTTTGGAGGACAGGATTTCTCCTATCGAACCACACTCGAGTGGCGGGCGTGAAGTCACCAGATCCCGTTGACAGAAGGGCACTTTTCGGTGTACGACGATCCGTCGTAGACATAAGGGTGACCTCACTGGCAGGCTGGTCAGCGGCGGCTGTACCGTCCCATTCGAGATATTTAGATGACTACTCTCATCCAAATGGAGGCCACGGTCATGACCCTGACCACGGAGCCGGACACGGCACCTGCCCATCCCGAGGTGTCGAGCGGCGCCAAGCGCGTCCTCACGATGTCGACGATCGCCTTCACGCTGATGTTCGCGGTGTGGCTGATGTTCGGCATCCTCGGCGTGCCGATCCAGAAGGAGCTGGGGCTGAGCGACCCCGAGCTCGCGTGGATCTCCGCCGTCGCCGTGCTCAACGGGTCACTGTGGCGCCTGCCTGCCGGCATGCTCACCGACCGGGTCGGCGGCCGGGTGGTGACCATCTCCATGCTCCTGCTCACGGCCATCCCGTGCTTCTTCCTCACCCAGGTCTCGGGCTACGGCGCCCTGCTCGTGCTGGCCTTCCTCGTCGGCTTCGCGGGCAACCTGTTCAGCGTCGGCATCGCGTGGAACGCCGCCTGGTGGCCCAAGAAGCGGCAGGGCTTCGCCCTCGGCGTCTTCGGCGCCGGCAACGTCGGCGCCTCGGTGACCAAGCTGCTCGTCGTGCTGCTGCCGACGATCATCGCGAGCACCGCCGGCGCGATGTACCTCGGCATCTTCCCCGGTGGCTGGCGGATC